>CBFIFZ010000067.1:0-13566 GCA_965661995.1 Roseicyclus sp. | reverse complement strand
GGTCGAAGCGCAGCGGGAAGGTCATCAGCCCGCGCTCGGCCAGCCAGCATTCGTAGGGGCTGGGCGTCAGGCCCGTGGTGACGGCGAAGTCGTAGATCGCCTTGCCGTCGGCGGCCTCCTTCGCCGCGACATAGCCGAGCGTCACGTCGGAATGCCCCGCGAGCAGCTTCGTCACCGAGTGGATGACGATATCCGCCCCGTGATCGAAAGGCCGGTAGCCGATCGGCGTGGTGAAGGTGTTGTCGACGGCAAGGCGGACGCCCGCCTCGCGCGCGACGGCGGCGATGCCCTCCATGTCGGCCACGCGCAGCGTGGGGTTCGAGACGACCTCGACGAGGATCATCTTCGTCTCGGGCCGGATCGCGGCGCGAAGCGCCTGCGCGTCGGTCGGGTCCACCACCGTCGTGGCGATGCCGAAGCGCGACAGGTCCTGGTGCATCAGCCTGAGCGAGCGGCCATAGAGCTGGTCGGCGCCGATGATGTGGTCACCCGCCCCCATCAGCCCCATGATCGCCGCGGTCACCGCGGACATGCCCGAGCCGGTGACGAGGCCGCCCGTCGCCCCCTCGAGCAGGTCGATCTTCTTGGCCAGCAGCGTGGCGTTCGGATGCCCCTCGCGGGCATAGGTGTAGCCCTGCGCGCGGCCCTCGTACTGGGCGTGCAGCGTGTCGATATCGGGCGAGGCGTAGACGACCGAGGGCTGGATCGGGCTGACCACCGGGCGGCTGACGCCTTCGTTCAGCGGCATCCGGCGCACCAGCGTCGTGGGGCGGTCATTGCGGCGGTCTGTCATCACTCTGCCTTTCTGCTCGACATGAAGAACGACGCGCAAAGGGTTGGCGTCGCGTTGAAAATCCCTTGAAAGGGATTTGCAAGGGCCTTGCAAGGCCCTTGGGTGCCCGGTGTCACGGTCGCGTCGTTCCGTCACCCGTCACGAGGTATTTGAACGAGGTCAGCTGTTCCGCCCCGACCGGCCCGCGCGCGTGCATCTTGCCCGTCGCGATGCCGATCTCGGCCCCCATCCCGAACTCGCCGCCATCGGCGAACTGGGTCGAGGCGTTGCGCATCAGGATCGCTGAATCCAGCCGCTGGAAGAAGCGCACGGCGGCGGCATCATCCTCGGTGAGGATGCTCTCGGTATGGCTGGAGCCATGGCGCCGGATATGGGCGATGGCTTCGTCGATGTCATCGACCACGCGGGCGGCGATGATCATGTCGAGAAACTCGCGCCCCCAGTCGTCCTCGCTGGCGGGCACGACGCCCGCGATGCCCTGCAGGGCCTCGTCGCCCCGCACCTCGACGCCGGCATCGATCAGGGCGCGCACCACGCCTTGTCCGATGGTGTCCAGCACGTCGCGATGGATCAGAAGGCACTCGGCCGCGCCGCAGATGCCCGTCCGCCGCGTCTTGGCGTTCAGCACGACCCTCAGCGCCTTCTCGGGGTCGGCCGCCGCGTCGATGTAGACGTGGCAGATCCCTTCGAGATGGGCGAAGACCGGCACCCGCGCCTCGGCCTGCACGAGACCCACCAGCCCCTTGCCGCCGCGCGGCACGATCACGTCGACGAACTCGGTCATGCCGAGCAGCGCCTTGACCGCGGCGCGGTCGCGCGTCGGCACGAGCTGCACCGCGTCTTGCGGCAGTCCGGCCTCGGCCAGACCGTCGCGCAGGCAGGCGACGAGGATGCCCGAGGAATGGAAGCTCTCCGAGCCCCCCCGCAGGATCACCGCATTTCCGGATTTCAGGCAAAGCGCGCCCGCATCCGCCGTCACGTTG
Source organism: Roseicyclus sp. (assembly GCA_965661995.1). GTDB lineage: Bacteria > Pseudomonadota > Alphaproteobacteria > Rhodobacterales > Rhodobacteraceae > Roseicyclus. Next base: position 11,790 of record CBFIFZ010000067.1, on the reverse strand, counting down.
GGACGGCTTTCATAGATCACGCCCACGACGCCCAGGGGCGTGCGCACGCGCCGGATGTGAAGACCGTTGGGCCGATCCCATTCCGCCATCACGGCGCCGACGGGATCCTCCTGCGCCGCCACGGCGCGCAGCCCCGCGGTGATGCCCGCGATGCGGCCCGGGTCGAGCCTCAAGCGGTCGAGCATCGCCGGCGACAGACCCTTGTCGCGGCCGAAGGCCATGTCCTTCTCGTTGGCCGCCAGGATCTCAGCCTGCCGCGCCTCGACGGCCCTGGCCGCCGCTTCCAGGGCCGCGCGCTTTGCCTCAGGCGTGGCGAAGGCCAGCTCGGCGGCGGCCTGTTTCGCGCGGCGGCCGATCGCGTCCATCAGGGCGGGAATGTCTTGCGTCATCTCGTTCATGGCGGCCTCCGGGGCTCGTGTCGCGGGCAGGATAGGCATATTTGGGGAAAGATGAAGGGGGTGAGGGCAGCGCGTCAGCGCAGTGGCGCCTCGGCCCGGTCGGTCAGCGTGTAGTCGCGGTCCACGCGAAAGAGGCGCAGGGTCTCTGCCCCCTGCGCGCGGGCCTCGCGGGCCAGCTCGCGGGCAGTTCCGGCGCCGTGGCTGGCGGCCAGCGTCAGGAACCGGCCCGGATGGTTCACGCTTTCATGCGCGCGCCCTCCGGCAAGGGTCAGGGCGCCGGGGCCATAGGCAGCCAGCAGGTAGCGCGCGGAGGCATCGGCATCGGCCAACTCGGTGCCGACGCGGATGCGGTAGCTCTCGAAATGCACGGTCCGCCCCGCGGACTGGCTTTGCCGGTGGGTCGCATCGGCCCGCCAGGCCGCGATGGCGGCCTCGTCCTCCCAGAGCTGGTGGGAGAGGAGCGCGTCCGGATCGTCGAGCGGGCGGTAGCGGTCGAGGAACATCAGCCCGCGGTGCCGCGCCAGCACCGGCTTCAGCCGGTCGACATGGGCGAAGTAGTGCACCATGTGGCCGGGTTTCGGCCTGACCTCGAAGAAAAGCCCGTGCATCGCCTCACACCGCCATGTCGTCGCGGTGCACCAGCGCCGCGCGGCCCGGGTAGCCCAGGATCGCCTCGATCTCGTCACTGCGGTGGCCCGCGATGGCGCGTGCTTCGGCCGCTGTGTAGCGGCTGAGGCCGAGGCCGAGCCGCGCGCCCTCGGGCCCCTCGAGGGCCACCGGGTCGCCCCGGTCGAAGCTGCCGGAGACAGCAGTGACGCCCGCGGGCAGCAGCGATTTGCCCCGGCCCATGGCCGCCACCGCGCCCGCGTCGAGGCGCAGGGTGCCCTTGGGCTTCATCGCCGAGATCCAGCGCTTGCGCGCCGTCTGCGGATCGAGCGTGGCGGTGAACCAGGTGGCCCGCGCGCCGCCCTCGAGCGCGGAGAGCGGGCGCAGCACCGAGCCCTCGGTGATCGCCATGGCGCAGCCTGCAGCTGTCGCCGTGCGCGCGGCCATGACCTTGGTCTTCATGCCGCCCTTCGACAGGCCCGTGCCCGCATCGCCCGCCATCGCCTCGATCTCGGGGGTGATCGCCTCGATCAAGGGAAGGTGTCGGGCCGCGAAATCCTCGCGCGGGTTGGCGGTGTAGAGCCCGTCGATGTCCGAAAGCAGCACGCAGGTTTCCGCCCCCGCCATGACGGCGACATTCGCGGCCAGCCGGTCGTTGTCGCCATAGCGGATCTCATCCGTGGCGATCGTGTCGTTCTCGTTCACGATCGGCACCACGCCGCGCGCAAGAAGGGCCGCCATCGTGGCCCGGGTGTTCAGGTAGCGCCGCCGGTCGGCGCTGTCGTCGAGTGTCAGCAGGATCTGCGCGGTGACGATGCCGTGGGGGGCCAGCGCCTCCTCGTAGGCGCGTGCGAGGCGGATCTGGCCGACGGCGGCGGCCGCCTGCGCCTCGTCGAGCGACAAGGCCCCCTGCCCCAGCGCCAGCACGCCGCGCCCCAGCGCGATCGAGCCGGAGGAGACGAGGATCACGTCCATCCCCCGCGCCTTCAGCATCGCCACGTCAAGCGCCAGCGCGCGCAGCCATTCGGCCCGGAGCGCGCCGGTCTCGCGGTCGACCAGCAGCGCCGAGCCGATCTTGACGACCAGCCGCGCGGTCCCGGCCAGCGTAGGAAGGCCCGTTTCGCTCAGGGTTTCCACGGTTCCGGCTCCTCGCGGCCCGCCCTCATCCTGAGGCGCCCGGCGTCGATCTGTGCCCGCAAGCTGCGCAAGACCTCGGTCAGGCCGGTGCGCGCGACGCCAGACATGGTCATGACCGACCCGCCCGAGGCCTCCTCGAGCGCGGCGCGCTTCTCGTCGGTTTCCTCGTCGGTCAGCGCGTCGATCTTGTTCAGGACCGTGATGCGGGGTTTGTCCGAAAGCTCCCCGCCATAGGCTTCGAGCTCCCCGATGATGGTCTCGTAGTCGCCGACCACGTCCTCGGACGTGCCATCGACGAGATGCAGCAGCACCGCGCAACGCTCCACATGACCGAGGAACAGATCACCCAGACCCCGGCCCTCATGGGCACCCTCGATCAGGCCGGGGATGTCGGCCACGACGAATTCCACGTTGTCCACGCCCACCACGCCCAGGTTGGGGTGCAGCGTGGTGAAGGGGTAATCCGCGATCTTGGGCCGCGCGTTCGAGGTGGCGGCGAGGAAGGTCGACTTGCCCGCATTGGGCAGGCCCAGAAGGCCCACGTCCGCGATCAGCTTCAGCCGCAGCCAGATCGTGCGCTCCACCCCCTCCTGCCCGGGATTGGCGCGGCGCGGCGCCTGGTTGGTCGAGGTCTTGAAATGCAGGTTGCCCCAGCCGCCATTGCCGCCCTTGGCCAGCAGCACACGCTCGCCCACCTCGGTCAGGTCGGCGATCACCGTCTCTTCGTCCTCGTCGAGGATCTCGGTGCCCGCGGGCACGCGCAGCACGATATCGTCGCCATCCTTGCCCGAGCGCTGGCGGCCCATGCCCGGCTGGCCGTTCCTTGCGAAGAAATGCTGTTGGTAGCGGAAGTCGATCAGGGTGTTCAGCCCATCCACGGCCTCGGCCCAGACATCGCCGCCGCGCCCGCCGTCGCCGCCATCGGGGCCGCCGTATTCGACGAATTTCTCCCGCCGGAAGGACACGCAGCCGCCCCCGCCTCCGCCCGAACGGATATAGACCTTGGCTAGATCGAGGAATTTCACGGGCTCACCCGGCGCGCCGGTCGTCCCGGCCTCGCCCCTTCTCTGTTTCAAAAATATCCTGCGGGGGTCCGGGGGTGCTAAACCCCCGGCTCCTCGGGAAGCCTTACGCGCTCAGGCCAGCCGTTTCAAATAGGTCCATGTCGAGACCTTGGCATTGCGCGCCACCGAGAAGGCCTCGGCATCGCCGAGATAATCGAAGCCCGCGTTGGTCAGAACCCGCGCCGAGCCCGGGTTGTCCTGGAAGACGCTGGCGAAGATCGTCTGGTTGTCCAGCGGGTTGGCCTGCACCAGCGCGCGCACCGCCTCGGAGGCGAAACCGGTGTTCCACATCGCGGGCGCGACCCAGTAGCCGATTTCCGACTGGCCGCGGTCCATCTGCTGGAGCGAGATCAGCCCCATCAGCTCGCCGCCGCCCATCTCGGTCGCGTCCATCGCCCAGACGACCTCGTCCCGGCCCTGCTTCATCGCCTGCGCGATATAGGCCTCGGCCGCGCCGGGGGGCAGCGGGTGGGGGATGGTCGTCGTCATCTCGGCCACGCGCCGGTCGGACGCGTAGAGTTTCATCAGACCCGCATCCGAGGGACGCAGCGGCCTGAGCAGCATGCGCGGCGCCTCGATCACCGGCTGGGCCAGGATGGTTTCCTGTTTCATGTTCCGGTCCTCCTCCGAACCGTACTGCTCTCTCGCCTACACCCGACGTGGGTTGCCCGGGTACCTGACACAAGAGGATGACGAAAAAGCGAAGGGGCCGGCTGATCCGCCGGCCCCTCATGCAAACCCGTGTGGGAACGGCGTTATTCCGCGGCTTCGGCCTCCGGGAGTACCGAGATGAAGGTGCGGCCCTTGAAGCCCTTGGCAAAGCTCACGCGGCCTTCGACGACTGCGAAGATCGTGTGGTCCTTGCCCATGCCGACACCGGCACCGGGGTGCCACTTGGTGCCACGCTGGCGCGCGATGATGTTGCCGGGAATGACTTCCTGGCCACCGAACTTCTTGATGCCCAGACGGCGGCCGGCGCTGTCGCGACCGTTGCGGGAGCTACCACCTGCTTTTTTATGTGCCATGTGTCTGTCTCCTTAGCCTTGGGCCAGCTTCTTGGCCTGTTCGACCCAGCCTTCGCGCTCGATGCGGCCCTTGAAGGACAGCTTCTCGTCGAACTCGGCGATCTCTGCGTCACCCCATGCGGCGATCTGGGCGAAGGTGGTCACGCCCGCGGCGTGCAGCTTCTTCTCCAGGGCCGGGCCGACGCCCGACAGCTGCTTGAGGTCATCGGCGCCTGCGGCTGCGGGTGCAGCGGCGGCGGGCGCTTCGGCCTTCTTCTCGGCCTTGGGCTTGGCGGCAGCCTTCTTGGCGGCCGGTGCCGGTGCGGCTTCGGCGGTCGTGGCGACCGAGCCTGCACCCACGGCGGCCTTCACGCCCGACTTATCGCCGCCAGAGGGCAGGATGTCGGTGATGCGCACCAGCGTCAGCTGCTGGCGGTGACCCTTCTTGCGCTGCGACGAGTGCTTGCGGCGGCGCTTGACGTAATGGATCAGCTTCTCGCCCTTGATCTGGTCGATCACGGTGGCCTGAACCGCCGCGCCGGTGATCATCGGGCTGCCCACGCTGGGGGTATCCCCGCCGAGCATCAGGATCTCGTTGAACTGGACGGTTTCACCCGCCTCGGCGGCCAGCTTCTCAACGCGCAGAACGTCACCCGACTGCACCTTGTACTGCTTGCCGCCCGTCTTCAGGACTGCGAACATCGCGTCTTTCCTTCGTATCCCGCGCCCTGCGGCCCCTGCGATTGCAGGCGTTTCGGGGGGCCTCCCCGCCTTCGAGCTGCGCGCCCCGCTGGGGGCGTTCGTTCCAGAAAACCAAAGACCGCCCGGTATGGGCGGCGATGGAGGCCTGCATATGCCGTGTCGGCCCTGTGCTGTCAAGCGCTGCCGCGCTCAGGTTTCCTCGCCCGCGATGAAGCTCGCCGCCGCCTTGCCGAGGTCGTAGCTCACCTCTTCGAAGAGCACGTCGAAGGCCTGGAACAGGACGGCGTTCAGCACCTGTCCCGCCTCGCTTTCGGACATCTCGATGTAGCGCGCCATCTCGGCGTCCGTCAGGTCCTCGTAAGCGAGGATCTGGTAACCGTAGAGCCACTCGGTCGTCTCGGTACGGATCTCGGCCTCCTGGCCCCAGACCTCGGCGAGCATCAGCTCTTCCGGGATCTCGGTCTCGAAGGCGCCGCCGTCGGCAAGCCCGCGGTAGAAGGCGAAATTCGAGTTGAGCGCCCCCGTCACGTTGCGTTCGACGAAGTCGTTGACCGCGGAAAACTCGGTCAGAAGCGCGATCCGGTCGGTGCCTTCGACGGCCTGCTGCCGCGCCAGCTCGCGCGCCGCGTCCTCGACGCCGGGCTCGAGCAATGCCTGCCGCCCGGCCACCTCGCCCGCGGCCACCCGCTGCCCGAGGTCGCTGGCGTAGAAGGCCTGCAACTCGGCGACGATCTCGGGCGTCATCCGCTCGAGCGGCAAGGCGGCTTCGAACCGCGCGATCATGCGGTCGGTGGCATAGATCCCGGCCACCACCGCGGGCCAGGCGCTGCCGCCCTGGCCGGGGAACATGTCGGCCTCGATGTCGGGGGCGCCCTCCAGCCCCTCGACCGACATGATGGACAGGAGGTCGTAGATCCCCATCGCCTCGAAGACGGCGCGGACCTCGGGCGCCTCCTGCGAGAGTTGCGTCTCGGGCAACACCAGCTGCGCCTCGGCAGAGGTTTGGGCGGGGGCCGCCACTGGAAAGGCCGCCAGCGGGGCCAGAAGAAACGTAAGGGCGAGGATCGAACGGGACGGCATGGTCACTCCGGTCTGGACGCGTGTCATCCCATAGATGGCGCGGGCGCGCGCCGATTTCCACCGCCCCTGCCCTGCCTTGTCAGATTCGTGATCCGGCTCAAGCCCTCAGAACCCCCTTGCGCCCCCCGGTCATGGCCGCTAAATGCCCGCCCTACTGACCCTGACCCAAAGCGCGGAGAGGTGCCGGAGTGGTCGAACGGGGCGGTCTCGAAAACCGTTGTGGGCGCAAGTCCACCCAGGGTTCGAATCCCTGTCTCTCCGCCACCCTGGGGCCCGGTTGATCCGCCCCGACAGGGCACCTCCACCTCCTCAGGACCTTGTGCATGGGCCAGGCTGGCCGTGGACATCGGTGGCCGCGGCCCTGCGGCTCGTCACGATCAACCGGGCGGACCTCTCCCTTAGGGCGGGGGCAACGCGGCGCTGCCCCACCGTCTCAGGCCGCAACGCGGCCCAATGCGCGCAGGCTGTCAGGCAGATCGCGGAACCTGGCGAAGTCACGCGCATGCAGGCCGTACTCCGCAAAGGGCCGACCCGTCTTCAAACCCGGAAACAGCGTCAACATCTCGGCGCGCGCCTCCGGCGCAAGCGCGCCGATGGCCTGCGGTCCGGGAAAGAAACTCTCCGATGCCGCGCCAGCGGCAAAGACGATCTGGTGCGCCTCGAACATGACATGGACATAGGTCACCGACCGGCAGCCGTGCATCACCCGGGCGCCGCCGCCGCGCATGCGGGCCAGGTGGGTCGCACGCACCAGGGTTTCTTCGCCCTCCAGCCGCTGGAGCACGCCGTGCTGCGGCGACACGATGAGCGGGGCAGAGCCACCGGACGTCTCGGGGGTGATGAAGACGGGCTTGAGCTTCGGGTTCCCGTCCAGCTCACGCGCCGTCAGGTGCCGCGATCCGATCCAGGCGATCGGCTGCGGGCCGTTGTCGCGCGTGACGACCAGGTCGCCCTCGCGCAGGCGCTCGACGGGAACCTCGCCCCGCGGCGTCAGGATCAGCGTGCCCTTGGCGAAGCAGATGACGCCGGTGTTCTCGACCGTGAAGAAGCTGCCGTCCGGCACGCCCCCGTCGAAGACGATCCCCTCGTTGCCTTCGATGCCGTCGGTGTCGAAACTGGTGTTGTCCGAGTAGTCGACGACCTGCCCCCAGACGATGTTCCCGGCATTCGACTGGTTCAGGACCCCGTCGTCGTCATAGTCGTCCTGCAACTCGGCGATGTTGTCGAAGAATGCCGACAGGTCGATGAAGTCGTTGTTGGAGCTGTCATTGTCGTTCAACGTGCCGGTGTTGCCGGTGTTGAAGTCGGTGATCGTGTCGAGCCCGTCGCCCACGAGGTAGCTGAAGAAATCGTCACCGTCGCCGCCGGTCAGAAGGTCGTTGCCTGCTCCACCCTCGATGAAATCGGCCCCGGCGCCGCCGTCGATCACGTCGTCGCCCTCATCTCCGACCAGGGCATCCCCACCGGCGCCGCCCGTGAGGGTGTCCGCGCCCGCGCCACCGGAGATGAAGTCTTCGCCAGAGCCGCCGACGACCGAATCCTCACCGCCCGCGCCCGAAAGGGTCAGCCCGGCGCTGTTGTCGAGACTTGCATCGATGGTGTCGGCCTGGTTCGACCCGATCACCCTCTCGATCTCCGAGAAGGTGCCGCTGTCACTGTCGGCGTTGTCGGTGTAGCTGCCCTGTTCCGTGCCGTCGAAGATGACGGAAACACCGTCATTGGCCTCGAACGCGCTCAGGATGTCCCTGTCGGACCCGTCGCCGTCCTCGCCGCCGGTGATGGTGCTTGTCCCGAAGCCGATGATGAACCGGTCCGACCCCGCGCCGCCGTCTACGAGATTGTCACCATTGCCTTCGCGGATCGTGTCGTCGCCGTCCCCGCCATCGACCGTGACGGCGGAATTGCCGAACGCGGTGAACGAGTCGGCCTGGTCGGTGAGGGTGAAGCTCTCGATGTCGGAGAACGCGACGCTGTCCGAACCCAGCAAGACGCTGCCTGCCTCATCCGTGACGGAGTCGGGAACGCCGCCGGTGGTGACGCCGGAGGCATCGATCACGTCGACTTCGAGCCCATCCACATCTTCGCCGCCGGTGATCGTGTCGTTGCCGAACCCGTCCGACAGCAGGAACGTGTCGGAGCCTTGCCCGCCTTCGAGGATGTCGGCATCCGCACCGCCGCTCAGCAGGTCGTCGCCATCGCCACCCGACAGGCTGTCACTCCCCGCGTCGCCGGACAGGCTATCGTCGCCCGCCTCACCCAGCAGCGTGTCAGCGCCCGCGCCGCCCAGGAGCGTATCGTTGTCGTCCTGCGCCGTGGTCGCCGCGAGGGTGATATTGTCGATGAACACCTCGTCACCGGCGGGGAACCCGACGTTGACATCGATGGCGATCTGCAGATCGGTGATATTGGCGAGGATTTCCTGCAGCCGCGCCTCGGTCACGCCCGCTGCCGCGGCATCCAGCAGATCGACCGTGACGGTCTGGAATTGCCCGGCCTGCCCGCTGGCCAACGTGTAGGGCAGAGTGATCGTCTGCCCGTCGCCGGTGATCACGATCGAGTTGACGGGGGTGAAATCGGTTTCCGAGGAATAGCGGAGGTCGAAGCTGAGGGTGGCCGCGGTCAGGTCGCCGCTGCCCGGCAGGGCATCGAGAAACTCCTGCGGGGCGCGCAGGAATTCCTGGTCGCCCTGTGCATCGTCGAAGACCAGCCCGCCGGTGCCGCCGACACCGGCCGTCGTGCTGCCGGTCAGGGTGCCATCGGCGACATCTTCAAGCTGCCAGCCGTTCAGGGTGCCGTCGTTAAAAGTCTGGACATAGACGAAGCTTCCCGCCGTGTCGCCGCCCTCGATCAGGTCGTTGCCGTCCCCGCCGTTCAGGCTGTCGGCCCCGGCCCCGCCGAACAGGCTGTCATTGCCGTCGCCACCGGTGATGACGTCGGCGCCGCCAACGGCGTCGTCGCCAACGCCAGTGGGCGGCGCGACCACGGCAGCGGGGTCAAAATATGCGGTCGCGATATTGCCGTAGGGGATCTCGGGGTTCGTGCTGGTCCGCTCGATGAAGGTGTAGGTTTCGTCCAAGGTCAGCGGCTGATCGGAAATGAAGCCGACGACGCTGCTGCTGCTTTGCTCGACCGCGAAGATGTTGATGACGTTGCCGGAGCTGTCCTGCACCGAATAGGAATATTCGATTTCCAGCGTTTCGCCCGCCGGAACGAACGTGCCGTTGAGGGTCACGCCCTGGACCAGCTGCTGGCCATTGTCGCCATCGGTGAACAGGGTGTCGTTGTCGGTCACACCCACGGTGGTGGGGGTCACGCCGCCCAGCAGCGTGAGGGTCGATCCGGCCACATCGTCTTCGCCGACGGAGTCGCTGTCAAACGGGTCGTCATTGCCCGGCGCATTCACGATCGTGGCGTCCGAGAGGCTCCAGACGACGAAGCTTTGATCGGCACCCGCCACCGGCGTGACATCGACACGGGTCGGGTCGGCGGGCCCGGCGGTGTCGCCGGTCGTGCCGCTGTCGCCGTAGATGACATCGTTGCCGGCGCCGCCGTCGATGGTGTCATCGCCGCCCTCGCCGAAGATGGTGTCCGCGCCCTCGCCACCGTCGATGACATCGTTGTTGTTCCCGAGTGCCGCGGCGATGCCCGCCTCGGAGGTCGGCACGAGGCTGACGTTGTCGACCGCCGCGCCAAGGTTGTCCTCGGTCCCGGTGCCTTCGAATTCGAGGCGATCGCTGCCGTCGCCAGTCCCGGCCACGAGATCGAGCGTGACCGTCTGGAATTCCGACTCGTCGACATTGGAGGGATCGATCGTCGCGACCAGTTCACCGCCCCAGTAGACGTTGACGAGGTTTTCGTCCGGGCCGGCAGTGGCCAGGAACTGGCTGTCGCTGACATCGAAGGTCAGCTCGTAGGGTTCGCCCGCGACAAGGCCCTGCACATCCTGGCCGATGCGGATATTGCCCGGCGTCGCTTCGAGGTCGAGCCAGTTCGCCCCATCCGTGGCCACCTGCCCATCGCGGCTGTCGTTGTGGACGTCGATCGCGCCGTTGGGATCGGCGATTGTCCAACCCGGGATGCTCCCGGTGCCGACAAAGCCGTAAAAGGTCGTCGTCAGCCCCGAGACATCTTCGAACGAGCCGTTCACGATCAGGTTCACCTGGCCTCCACCGGTCGATCCATTATCGCCGAAGATCAGATCGTCGCCTTCGCCGCCGTCGATGACATCGTCACCACCGGTCGTGGTATCGGTGGCGGGCACGAAGCCCGTGTCGAAAAAGATATCGGTGATGTTGATGCCGGAGTTCAGTGAGCCAACCTGCGTATGTTCCAGCGTCACGCGGGACACCGGGCCGGGAATGGTCACTTGAACTGTGGTGTCGGGATCATTGGGTGCTTGAAAGGGTCCATTGGCCGTTGCGGTGTTGGGGCCGATGGCAATATCCGACCCGCCCACCAGACTGACTGGGATTTCGTTTCCGCTCTCGTCGAACGCCCGGATCGTGACAAGCCCGCCACCATCGAGATCGTTGATGTTGAATTCGACATTGCCGACGGGTTCCGAGAACGCCCATTCGAAAGCGCCGAGATTACCAATGCCGCCCGTCAAGGAGCTGAGGCTCGAGGTGGTGTCGATCGTTTCGGCACCATCATCGATTCCCGCGACATTCAGCAAGGTCGAGTTGTCGATGAATGATTCATGCACCCCGGTGTCGGCGGTGACGGTGTAGGTCACCGAAACGCCGCCAGTATCCTGCACGACGGTGGTGTCGGCCTGCACCTGGCTCAACAGATCCCATTCGAAGCTCTCGCGCGGCCCCGAGAAGGTACCGCCATTCGGATTGTTCAACGCGTCGCCGAAGATGACGTCGTTGCCCGTGCCGCCATCCAGCGTATCGTTGCCACCGCCACCGACGATCGTGTCGTTGCCCGCACCGCCCGAGAACTGGTCGTTCCCGCCAGATGCGAAGCCGGGCAGCGCATCGCCGATCAGGTCATCGCCATCGCCGCCGAGGATCGTGTCGTCGCCGGTATCGCCATAAAGCGAGTCGTTGCCATCCCCGCCGAGAATGCTGTCGTCGCCCGTACCGCCACCGACGAAATCATTCCCCGACCCGGCGTCGATCACGTCGTCGCCGGCCTCGCCCAGAATGTCGTCATTGCCACTGCCGCCATCGATGGTGTCGTCGCCCCCGCCGGCGCGGATGGCATCGTCACCACCGTTGCCGAAGATCCGGTCCGCACCCTCGGTGATCGCGTCGCCCTGGGCATCGACGTATCCCACCGGCATGAACTCGGCCGACTCGGCACCGTCGACGTCACCATCCCGGTAATCGCCGTAGACGAAATCGATCTCGATCAGGCGCTCACCCATGTCGAGATGGATCGCCTCGGTCACGCCATCGGGGTTCGCGTCACTGTCGATGGTGAAATCGGCGGCGTCGCGGGGGGCCAGGGTCTTGGAGTCGAGGGTCGGCGGGACACGCACGAAATACGTGCCGGAGGCCAGGTTGTCGAACGTGTACCGGCCCGACGCATCGGTGTAGGCAGTCTTGATGTGGTTGCCGTGGGCGTCGAGAAGCTCGACCGCGATGCCGGCGAACCCGGACTCAAACCCACCGCCTGCCGCGATTTCGCTGAAATCCTTGTTCGTGTCCTCGACGAGACGGCCGGAGAGAGACCAGGAGAATCGCTTTTGGGCTTGGCAGGGGGTGTGAGTGGGTTGCGCCGGTCGGCATGATGGATTCTGGATGGTGGGCTCATCATCTTGGAGCCTCCGGTCATGCAGATTTTCCTCGA
>CBFIFZ010000066.1:0-13587 GCA_965661995.1 Roseicyclus sp. | reverse complement strand
GCCAGCACGGCGGGATCGGCGGGCATCGTCGCGCCCTCGGGTCCGCCCCGGGTCAGCGCCGTGAGATAGGCCATCTGCGCCTCGAGCGCGAGGATCGCGCCATCGGCGGCGGCAAGGGTATCCTCGGCGGCGCGCAGCGCGTCTTCGGCGGCCTCGAGCGCTGTGCGCGCCTCGGCCTGCGAAGCGTCGTCGAGCGCGCCTTCGGCGATGGCGTAGCCGGTGATCCGCTCAACGGGGCCGAGGGTCAATCCCTCGGGCCCCGTCACGGCCAGCCGGTCGGCCTGCGCGGCGTCGGGCAGGGCGACAAGCAGCCGATGGGCACCGGCGGGAAGCGTGACGTCGGCGCTTCGGGTGATGTCCGCGCCAGACAGGTAGACGGTCGCGGCGCTGATGTCGGCGCGGATCAGGATGTCATCGGCATGGGCTGTGCTGCCCAGAAGCAGCGCGGTCAGAGACAGGGCGAAACGCATGATGTGGTCCTTCCGGTGGCGGTCCCACACCAGAAGTGCGCCCTTGCCGGCCGATGAACAACGGGGAAACTCCGCCATTGCACCGCATGGGCGAAGCGCCGCCGAGCGCGGTCCCGGTGCCGGGGCCGCGCGGGGGCGTTCGGGCCTAGCCCTTTTTCAACACGCGGTTGCCCAGCGTTTCGGCGATCTGCACGGCGTTGAGCGCGGCGCCCTTGCGGAGGTTGTCGGAGACGCACCACAGGTTCAGACCGTTGTCGATGGTCGAATCCTGGCGGATGCGGCTGATGAAGGTGGCGTAGTCGCCGACGCATTCGATCGGCGTGACGTAGCCGCCGTCCTCGCGCTTGTCGATCACCATGATGCCCGGCGCCTCGCGCAGGATGTCACGGGCCTCGTCCTCGTCGAGGAACTCCTCGAACTCGATGTTGATCGCCTCGGAGTGGCCGACGAAGACGGGCACGCGCACGCAGGTCGCGGTGACCTTGACCGATGGGTCGAGGATCTTCTTGGTCTCGGCGACCATCTTCCACTCTTCCTTGGTCTCGCCGCTGTCGAGGAACTTGTCGATATGCGGGATGACGTTGAAGGCGATCTGCTTGGTGAACTTGGACGGCGCGCGCTCCTGGCCGGGGACGTACATGCCCTTGGTCTGGTCCCACAATTCGTCCATGCCTTCCTTGCCCGCGCCCGACACGGACTGGTAGGTCGAGACCACGACGCGCTTGATTTTTGCACGGTCGTGCAAGGGCTTGAGGGCCACGACCATCTGCGCGGTCGAGCAGTTGGGGTTGGCGATGATGTTCTTTTTCGCGTAGCCCTCGACCGCCTCGGCGTTCACCTCGGGCACCACCAGCGGCACGTCGGGGTCGTAGCGGTAGAGCGACGAGTTGTCGATCACGACGCAGCCCGCTTTCGCGGCTTTGGGCGCGTACTTCTCGGTGGCTTCCGAGCCGATGGCGAAGAGCGCGATATCCCAGCCGGTGAAGTCGAAGGTGTCGAGGTCTTTCGTCTTCAACGTCTTGTCGCCGAAGCTGCATTCGGTGCCCAGCGACTTGCGGCTTGCAAGGGCTGCGATCTCGTCGACGGGGAATTCCCGTTCGGCGAGGATGTTCAGCATTTCACGGCCCACGTTGCCCGTGGCGCCCGCGACGACGATGCGGTATCCCATGATGGTTTTCCTTCAGGCTCAGGATGGGCGGCGCTTACAGGAGCGACCGGCCAAGGGGAAGGGGTCGGGCGTCGCACGGGGGCGCGATGTGACCGAAAAACGGCGTACACGAGCCGTACACACCCTGTACACACCGCGTACATACGCGCTGCAGGAAGCTTGACATGTGGCCCCGCAACGCGCACATGCCACTCATGTCGCCGCACTGCCGCGTGAGCAGTCGGCCGGGGCACCCGCCCCGCGGGCCTGACGGCGACACGAGACTTCCCCCAGTTCCCCTTCACGCAGGGTTCTGACGATCGTGGCCAGTGACGGCCCGGTCGCACCCTTCGTCTGCCGCACCCGATGTGCGGCCAATACCTGTGGCGACCGCGAGGACCGCGGCGCCCGAAAGGATATGACTTGTTCGATTTCGACATGCTCGGGCTGAACCCCGTGCTTCGCCGCGCCCTCACCACCCAGGGCTTCGAAACCCCCACCCCGATCCAGAACCAGGCGATTCCGCTGGCGATGGACGGCCATGACATCATGGGCCTTGCCCAGACCGGAACCGGCAAGACGCTGGCCTTCGGCCTGCCCTTGATCGCGCACCTGATGGATGCGCCGGGCAAGCCCGCGCCCAAGACCACCAAGGCGCTGATCCTCGCCCCCACGCGGGAGCTGGTGAACCAGATCGCCGACAGCCTGCGCGCCTTTACCAAGGACACGCAGATCAAGGTCGCGACCGTCGTCGGCGGCCAGTCCATCGGCCGGCAGATCGGCGTGATGGCCCGCGGGGTGGATATCCTCGTGGCCACGCCGGGGCGGTTGATCGACCTGATGGATCGTGGCGCGGTCGACCTGCGGCAGGCGCGGCACCTGGTGCTGGACGAGGCCGACCAGATGCTGGACCTCGGCTTTATCCATGCGCTGCGCCGGATCGCGCCCGCGCTGGGCACGCCGCGCCAGACGATGCTGTTCTCGGCCACCATGCCCAAGCAGATGGAAGAGCTGAGCCGCGCCTACCTGACGAACCCGCGCAAGGTGCAGGTTTCGCCCCCCGGCAAGGCCGCGGACAAGGTCACGCAATCGGTTCAGTTCGTGGAGAAGGGCGACAAGCCCGCGAAGCTGCGCGAGATCCTGGACCGTGACCCCGACGCGCTGACGCTGGTCTTCGCACGCACCAAGCACGGCGCGGAGAAGCTGATGAAGGGGCTGGTCGCCGACGGCTACAACGCCGCCTCGATCCACGGCAACAAGAGCCAGGGCCAGCGCGACCGCGCGATCAAGGCGTTCCGCGATGGCCAGATCACCACGCTGGTTGCGACCGATGTCGCCGCGCGCGGCATCGACATTCCGGGCGTCGCCTACGTAATCAACTACGAGCTGCCCGATACGCCGGACAACTACGTTCACCGCATCGGCCGCACCGCGCGCGCCGGTCGCGAGGGTGAGGCCATCGCCTTTTGCTGCGCCGAGGAGGTCGACCTGCTGGTGCAGATCGAGAAGGTGATGAAGGTGGAGATCCCCGTCTCTGCCGGCTCGCGGCCCAAGGCCGTGAAGATGGAGAAGCCGCGCCGCGGTGGCGGCGGCGGCGGTGGCAACCGCGGTCGCGGTGCGCCGCAGGCCAAGTCGAAGCCGCATGGCGCCGAGCAGCGCCCCGGCAACCCCGGTCAGAAGCGTCGCCGGCCGCGTCGTCGCGCGGCGTGAGGGAGTGGTGGGCGGAATCGCCCACCCTACGTCAGCCGGTCCGGTCTTCGGCGCGGCTGTAGACCGCGAGGCCGATCAGGATGACGAGGCCGACAAGGCCGAAGAGCGCGCCGTAGGCCTCGGCCTCGGTTCGGGTTTCGGCCAGTGCTGCGAATGTGGGGCCGGAGGCGAATTGCATCACCCCCGCCCCGCCCATTCCGAACAGGTTCAGAAGCGTCACCCCCCGCCCCGTCAGGTGCGGGGGGCAGAAGCTGCGCCCGTGGCTGATGACGATGGGGTAGGACGCGCCGAGCAGCCCGATGAGGGCGAAGAGCGTGATCGCCGCGGCGGCGGATGACGGCGGCACCGCCCAGAAGGCGATGCAGATGGCGGCGACGGCGAGATTGCCCACGAGGATCGGCCATTTGCGGCTGCGGAACAGGCGGTCGGCGGGGCCATAGGCGAAATTGCCCGCCACCATCGCCAGCCCCATCACCAGCGTGGCCGTGCCCAGTTGGGCGAGCTCCGCGCCGAAGCGGTCGGCGAGGTAGGGGCTGATCCAGAGGCCGCGCAGCCCCGCCGCGGGGAAATAGCAGACGAACATCATCACGAGGATCGGCCAGAGCTGCGGCATGCGCAGCAGGTCGAGGAGGGAGCCCCTGGCCTCGCCCTGGGGTTTTTCCGGGTCGCGGACGAGAGCCGCGATGGCGAAGGCTATGGCCGCGGTGAGCGCGGCGAAGCCGCCGACCGTGGCGCGCCAGCCGAAGGCCTCGACCAGGGCGGCGAGGGGGGCGGCGGCGAGGATATTGCCCAGCGACGACAGGCCGACGGTGACGCCCGCCAGCGTACCGAAGACGGCGGCCGAGAATTGGCGGGCGAAGATGTAGTAGGTCGACATCAGGACCGGCGCGCAGCCGATGCCGATGAGAATCATGGCAGCAGACAGCATGGCGGGGGTTTGCGCCGTGGCAAACAGCGTGGCGCCGCCCGCGCCGCCGAGAAGGAAGAGGGTGGCCGCCGTGCGCCTTGGCCCGAGGTGGTCGAGCGCCCAGCCCACCGGCAGCTGCATCAGCGCGAAGGCGGCGAACCAGAGCCCCGAGGCGCGGGCGAGGTCGCCCGTGGTCGCCCCGATATCGGCCTGCAACGCAGGGGCCAGCACCGCGAGGAAGGCGCGGTAGAACTGGCTGAGCATGTAGGCGGCGATCAGGAACGCGATGCCTGCGCGCATGGTGGGCCCTCCCTCGTGCGGGCGGACCCTGCACCGGGGCACTGGCCGCGACAAGCGGGCGCGGTTTCCGATCCTTTTTGTCGGGATTGTTGACAGGGCGGTCCGGATGCGGTTCAAGGCGGTCAACCTAGCTGAGTATTTCAGTCAGGCATTTGATCGGGACAACCAGGGAGACCCTTCATGACCCGTACCCTTGCCGCCCTTCTGGGCACCGCCATTGCCGCCTCGACGCTGACCGCGGCGCAGGCGCAGGAGCTGAACCTTTACTCGTCGCGCCACTACGACACCGACGAGCGGCTTTATTCCGACTTCACCGCGGCGACCGGCATCACGATCAACCGGATCGAGGGCAACGCCGACGAGCTGATCGCGCGGATGGAAGCCGAGGGGGCGAACAGCCCGGCCGACGTGTTCCTGACCGTCGACACCGTGCGGCTGGCCCGCGCGACCGAGATGGGGCTGCTGCAGCCGGTCGAGAGCGAGCTGCTGGAGGCGCGCATCCCGGCCTACCTGCAGGACGACGGGAACCACTGGTTCGCGTTTTCGCAGCGCGCGCGGATCCTGTTCTACGACGAGACGGACGTGGAAAACCCGCCGCTGACCTACCAGGACCTGGCCAGCCCCGAGTACGAGGGGATGGTCTGCATCCGGTCCTCGACCAACGTCTACACGCAGAACATCACCGCCGCGCTGATCGCGCATCTGGGTGAAGAAGCCGTGGCCGACTGGGCCGAGGCCGTGGTGGGCAACTTCGCCCGCGACCCGCAGGGCGGCGACACCGACCAACTGCGCGGGATCGCGTCGGGCGAGTGCGACATCGCGATGTCGAACACCTATTACTACGCGCGGATCATCCGCTCGGGCGACAGCCAGATCACGCCGGAGCAGCTGGCCAACATCGGCTGGGTCTTCCCGAACCAGAACGACATCGGCGCGCATATGAACGTGTCGGGCGGCGGCGTGGCGGCGAATGCGCCGAACCGCGAGAACGCGGTTCTGTTCCTGGAGTACCTCGCGTCGGAGCAGGCGCAGGAGTATTTCTCGGCGGGCAACGACGAGTACCCGGCGGTGGCGGGCGTGGGCCTGTCGCCCTCGGTCGCGGCGCTGGGCATCTTCCGGCCGGACACGATTGACCTGAGCGAGATCGCTGCGAACGTCGGTTCGGCGGTCGAGGTGCTGAACGGGGCCGGGTGGGAGTAAGCTTCATCGGTTCGGCTTGAGCGGGCAGGCGCCTCCGGGAGGGGGCGCCTGTTTGCGTTGGGGGGGGAGGTGAGAAGGGCGGACAGCGGTCATTTTCCGCGCCTGCGAACTGGCCGGGCCGCTGAACGAAGAGCCGACATTCATTCCGGTATCGCAGGGAGAATTATGCTGCGTCACCGCATGGCGGCTCGGAGCCCAAAGGGGGCGCTCGAAAATTCACCTCAACCATGCGACTGTCCGTCTCGAAATCTGCTTGCGAAGTTCAGCTGTGCTCTAACAGGAATGCCGTCACGTCGCGTTCAAGCCGCGGCCACTCCGGGTCGTTCAGGGTCATCAGGTGGTTCTTGCTTTCATATGTGATGAGCCGCGCGTTCGGCAGGCCCTTGGCGAATATGCGCCCCTGCTCGACCGGCTGCATGCGATCTCCCGTCGAATGGCACAGCAGGCATGGAACCTCGACGGACGGCAGAAGATGGCGGATGTCGATGTAGTCGATGACATCACGATACCGGCCCATGTTTTCTGGTGAGATCATCTCGCGCATGTCCTGGGCTGTTTGACGGCGTTCTTCTTCGCTGGCGCCCGGTATGATGATCTGAGCCATGAGATCACGCATCGAGGGGTAGTCGTCGTCCCAGCCAGCGGTCATCATCATGCGCATTGCCTCAGCGCGTTCGATATCCTTCTTTGATTTCCGTTTTGCACGACCGACCGGGAAACCACCGATCATGGCGATCGCGGAAACCCGGTCTGGCCTCCGCGCCGCGAAGGCCGCAGCCACCGAACTCCCCTGTGATATCGCGACAATGGGCGCACGCTCGATGCCAGCCGCGTCGAAAATCGCTTCCAGGTCATCGACGAAACGTTCGAAACTGCAGGTTTCGGCGTCCCAGTCCGACAGACCGTTCAGTCTTGCGTCGAACCGAACAAGCCTGTGTTTCATCGCGATCGACGTGCATATTGGCGCAAACCCCGGGTTGCGCCAATCGAGTTCCAGGTGCCCGATCCAGTTTGGCGCCTTGACGACCGGAGGCCCGTCTCCAACCGCCGTCCAGGCCAGGTTCACCCCGTCATCGGTTCGGCAATACTGGATCTCCTGAGCGTTCAGGAATGCCTTGCGCGACTTCGCGCTCTTATCGTCCGTGAAATCGACCGAAAGAGTCTCGATCGGGTGTGCAATGCCCTTGAAGCTGTGCAGCCCCTCGCCGCGCAAGCGATCGGCGTAATCGGCCCCTGCAAGGTCGCAGACCATCTTCGAGACAAGTACGCCGCCCGGTGCCGCCGCTGCCTGCAAGCGGGCAGCGATATTGACACCGTCACCGAAGATGTCGTCGCCCTTGACGGTTACGTCGCCGACATGAACGCCTGCACGAACGAATATGGGATCGGGGTCCTGATATGGGTTTTGTGGGTCCCGCAAACGCGTCTGTATGGCAATGGCAGCCTCTAGCGCCCGTCCGGCCGACGCGAATTCGATCAGCGCCCCGTCGCCCAGAAGCTTCACGACGCGCCCCTTGTTCTCCTTGACCAGAGGTACAATCAGGTCGCGGTAAAGCGCATTCAATGTCTTGAGCAATGGCCCTGAGGACCTCTGCATCATGCGGCTGTAGCCGACGACATCGAGAGACAGGATTGCGGCGAGGCGGCGTTCGCTCATGGTCTCGTCCATATTGTTGCAGAACTGAGGGTAACGATGTTGCCGTTGAAAAGCAGCAACCTTCCCATCCGCTTTGATTGGGCCGGCATACTCCGAGACAGACCCGGTTCCGGAGTCCGGGATTGGTCGTTTGGTCCCGCTCAGCCGACCTCTGACCGCCCGAAATGCTGCGCAACGCACGAACGGCTGTTTTGGTGAAGCCGCAGTGCGGCATCGGATGTGGTGTTGAACGGCGGGAGTAGGCCGAAGGCCCTCCCTTAAATCCCCCGCTGCACGAGGCCCTGTGTTGCGTCCACCGCGTTGCCTGCGCGGCGGTTTTCGCGGCCGACTGCGCAACAGCAACCGTAAGGTGGGCCTTCCACCCCACCATCGTGGGCAAAATGCCCACCCTACATCGCCATACAAGCCGTAGGCCGGGCTTCAGCCCGGCACACCCGGCGCAACGCGTTGGGTGGGTGAACCACGGTCATCTCCGCCGGGACTTCCGCGCCCCCTCACCCCGCCAGATCATCCACCGTCACCCCCGGCGCCTCGGCCAAGGCGCGCAAAGTGGCGACCGAGTCTTGTTTCCGGCCCGTCTCGATCCCGGCCACCGTCACGCGGTTGACGCCCGCCGCCTTGGCCAGCGCCGCCTGAGTGATGCCGGGTGTTACGATGCGGCGAAACCGGAACCGGAGGTTCGGTACGCGTCCCGCGGGGGCGCGAACACGTCCAGAACCTTCGCGCCCTCTGGACCTGCACGAAATCCATGCTCGACCCCGCCGGGGGTGCGCCAGAAATCGCCTGAACCGACAGGAACTTCGACACCGTCCTGAATGCGTGTTCCGCTGCCCTCCAGCAAAACGCCCCATTGCTCTTCGGGATGCGAATGGATGGAGCCTTCGCTGCCGGGCGCGAAGCTGACCACCGAGAACATCGCCTGTTCGCCGGGAAAGACGCGGGTCTCAATCCCCTCGGCCAATGTGCGCGGGATGCCCGCGCCCAGGTCGGCAAGGTTGAAGAATGTGTCTGGTCTGCTCATGATGATCTCCGCGATTATGTCGAGGCCGCGTCGCCGAGGCCAAAGATGTCGAAGGTGGTTTCGCCGGCGTGGATGCGGGCGCGGATCGCGTCCTCGCGCGCGGCCACGGCGGTCACCTGGTCCAGCACGTCTGCGGCGATGTCCTGGGGGATCACGACGACGCCGTCATCGTCCCCCACCAGGATGTCACCCGGATGGACCTCGACACCGCCGACCGAGACCGGGATGTCGGTTTCACCCGGCTCGGACTTGGCCGTCGCCTCGGGGTGGAAGCCCCGGCAGAACACCTGGAACCCCAAGGCGGCGATGTCCGCGCTGTCGCGGATCGTGCAATCGAAGACCGCGCCGACCATGCCCCTGGCCAGACAGCCATCGGCCAGCAGATCGCCGAAGGGACCGAAGCGGTCGGACCCTCCGCCATCGACCACCAGAAGATCACCGGGCAGCGCATGGTGGACGGCGCGGTGAATGGCGCCGTTCTGCCCCGGTGTGATCCGCACGGTCCGGGCGCGCCCGGCAATGCGCTTGCCCGGGATCAACGGCTTGATCGTCGGGGCCAGCGCGCGGACACGGCGGTCGGCATTGCACAGGTTGCCCGTGGGAAACCCGGCGAACTTGGTCAAGGTCATCACGTGGGATCATGCCTTCCGAGGAAATCCGCCATCTCGGACCACAAGGCAGGCGGGTTGGAGTACATGGGAAAATGCCCGGAATGCGGGATCTCGATGA
The DNA here is from genome assembly GCA_965661995.1 of Roseicyclus sp. Classification (GTDB taxonomy): domain Bacteria; phylum Pseudomonadota; class Alphaproteobacteria; order Rhodobacterales; family Rhodobacteraceae; genus Roseicyclus. The sequence continues at coordinate 4,446 of CBFIFZ010000066.1, read as the reverse complement.
CCTCGACACCGTGCTTGGGCAAATCGCGCAGGTAGGACAAATGCCGGTTCTGCTCGCCGTGGATGAAAGCGCGCGGACAGGGCAGGCCCGTGAACATCTCCATCAGCGGGGCCGTGTCGGACAGCGCGACCATGGAGGTGAAAATCGGCTCGTAGCTGGTGTCCTGCACCTTCATCGGCAAGGCCGCGGCATAGAGCGCGGAGCCATATTCAGGCCGCCTGCGCACACGGTCGATGAAACCCGTGGCAAAGGCGTCCGGCGTATCAGCCGGATGTTCGACGATCTGGCGCGATAGAAAGCAGTCCTCGGGCGCGATGTTTCCTTCGATGTCGAAGAAGCTGAGCACGCGGTGCGGGTTTGCATGCGCAAGGACCAAGCCCGTCAGTCCGCCCATCGAATGCCCTGACAGGTGGAATCGCTCGATCCCCAGGGCGTCGCATGCCGCACTGGCCACCTTGACCAGGAACGGGATCGACAACGCGCCTGGATCGCGCAGCTCTGACTGCCCGCACCCGGGTGCGTCCCAGAAAATCAAAGGGCGCTCCGAGAACTCGGGCCGCAGGGCAAGGTCCGCGTAATCCTCCTTTGTGGACCCGAAGCCGTGCAGGCAAACCAAGGGCGCGCGTGATCCACCGCGCAGCAGGCAACTGAGGCGAACGGTGGTGCCATCGACAGTCAGATCGAGAATGCGCGTTTCCAAATCGAACCCGCCCCAGAAAACTTTTCGACGCAAAGATGCGATGCATGTAGACGATTCGTCAAAGAAAATGTAAAATTCCCGCATGATCGATAGCAAAGATAAAGAAATACTGTCGCTTCTTCTTGAAGATGCAGCGATCTCCAAGGCCGATATCGCGCGGCGCATCGGCCTTGCGCCCTCGGCCATTTCCGAACGTGTGCGCAGGCTGGAAGCGGACGGAGTGATCGAGGGCTACGAGGTCCGGCTGAACGCGCACGCCCTTGGCAAACCGCTTCTGGCCTTTGTCTTCGTGACAGACGCCAAGCCAAGCCTTGGGTTCGACACCGCCGCTGCGCTGTCCGGCGTTACCGGCCTGGAAGAGTTGCACAAGATCGCTGGCGACGATTGCTACCTATTGAAAATCCGTGCCTCGGGGACGGATGAGCTGAACCAGATCATCGAAACCCAGATCAACCCGGTCCAATCCGTCACCCGTGTTCGAACCACGATCGTGCTGAGCGCCGTGGCGGAGCGACCCTGCCTTGCCGGGCACAAGCTGTGACGCCACGACGGTCCATGTCGCGGCGTCCACGCAGCTTTGACAACATGAACAAGACGTTCTGTGCAAAGCGGCTTCTTCCGAGGTTTGGACTCGGCGCAGCCCTTGTCGGCAGGAAGGGCGAACGGCGCGGCAGGGCCTAGACCCCCCTCACACCCCCCGCTGCACCTGCCCTTGTGCCGCGTCCACGGCGTTGTCGACCGGCCTGCTCTCCCGCCCGATGCTCCAGCACAGGATCGCCACGGGGATCAGCTTCTACCCCACCATGGTGGGCAAAATGCCCACCCTATATCGCCATACAAGCCGTAGGCCGGGCTTCAGCCCGGCCCACCCGGCACAAGCCGTTGAAGGTAACCCACCGTCAAACCCGCCGGGTCTTCCGCGCCCCCTCACCCCGCCAGATCATCCACGGTCACCCCCAGCGCCTCCGCCAAGGCGCGCAAAGTGGCGACCGAGCCTTGTTTCCGGCCTGTCTCGATCTCGGCCACCGTCACGCGGTTGATGCCCGCCGACTGGGCCAGCGCCGCTTGCGTCAGCCCGCGCAGGTCGCGGTAGACGCGGAGGGGGTTTTCGCCGTCGAGCAGGCGGGCCGCATGTTCCGCCGGGATCAACTCCTCCTCGCCCGCCTCAAGCGCGGCGCGGGCGCGGTCGTAGGCTTGCAGGTCGGCCAGGTCCTCGGCCGCGGCGCGCAGGCGGTCGTATTCCGCGCGCGGGATCGTCACCATCTCGTTCATGTCACGCCCTTTCAGTCATAAATGCCGCCCCGTGGGCCGATGTCGAGAATGGCCAGAACGGTGCCTTGGTCGTCCATGATCACCCGCCAATCGCCCACGCGCAGCCGGATGCCCGCGCGGCCCTTGAGCGGCGTGACGTTGTTGGCCTGCGACGCGGGGTCGGTCGCATAGGCCTCGATCTTGGTGCGGATCAGCCTCGCCGTGTTCGCAGGCATCCGACGCAGGGCGCGGATGGCGGATTTCGTGTAGCTGACCTGCTTCATGATGTAGCTTTAAGCTACTTTGCGTGGCGGATCAAGCCGGATGTCGCTTTGGGAGACGCTGCGGGGTCACACCCCCCGCTGCACCTGCCCTTGTGCCGCGTCCACGGCGTTGCCGACCGGCCTGCTCTCCCGCCCGATGCTCCAGCACAGGATCGCCACGGGGATCAGGCCGACGGCGCCGATCACGAGGCTGGGGACCGCGGCCTCGGCGAGGCGCTCGTCGGAGGCGAGGCGGTGGGCCTGCACGGCCAGCGTGTCGTAGTTGAAGGGGCGCAGGATGAGGGTGGCGGGCAGTTCCTTCATCACGTCGACGAAGACGATCAGAAGCGCCGTGAGGATCGAGGGTTGCAGGATGGGCACGTGGATGCGGCGCAGCATGGGTGCGGGGCCGTGGCCCAGCGTGCGGGCCACCGCGTCGACATTGGGGTTCAGCGTGGCGAGACCGGATTCGTAGGTGTTCAGCGCGACCGCCATGAAGCGGACCATGTAGGCGGCGATCATCAGCCAGATGGAGCCGGTGATGAGAAGGCCGGTGTCGATGCCGAAATTCGCCTCCATCACGCGGTCGAGCGCGTTATCGAAGGCGGCGAAGGGGAAGAGGAGGCCCACCGCGATCACGCCCCCCGGCACGGCGTAGCCGATGCCCGCGATGCGCATCGCCGTTTGCGCGCCCTTCGTCGGGTGGAGGCGGGCGTTGAAGCCCATGGTGATGGCGGCGGCGACCGTCAGGAGGGCTGCGATGGAGGCGAGCGTGAGGGAGTTCTGCAGGAAGCCGAGATAGCGGGGGGTGAAGAGAAGCTGGCTTGCATCGGAGGCGAGCGACAGCAGGAGGCCGGTGGGCAGGAGGAACCCGAAGAAGACGGGCAGGCCGCAGACGAGGATCGCGCCGGCGGCGGCGCGGCCGCGGAGCTGGGCGGGTTCCATCCGCTCGAACCGGCGGCCGGCGTCGTGGTGGCGCAGGTGGCGGCGCTGGCGGCGCTCGATGGTGGCGAGGGTGAGCGCCACGACCAGCAGGCAGAGCGCCAGTTGCGCGGCGGCGGCGCGGTCGAAAAGGCCGAACCAGCTGACATAGATGCCGGTGGCGAAGGTCTGGACGCCGAAATAGGCGACCGTGCCGTAATCGGCCAGCGTCTCCATCAGCGCGAGCAGGACGCCGCCCGCGATGGCGGGGCGGGCGACCGGTACGGAGACGCGGAAGAAGGCGCCCCAGGGCCCCTGCCCCAACGTGCGGGCGGCGATATAGGCGGTGGAGGATTGCCTGAGGAAGGCCGCGCGGGCGAGCAGGTAGACGTAAGGGTAAAGGACGAGGGTGAGCATGGCGGCGGCCCCGCCGAGGCTGCGGATTTCCGGGAACCAGTAGTCGCGCGGGCCCCAGCCCGTGAGGTCGCGCAGCGTGGACTGCACCCAGCCGGGGTGGTCGAGCAGGTCGGTGTAGGCATAGGCCAGCACGTAGGCCGGGAAGGTCAGCGGGAGCGCCAGCGCGATTTCCAGCAGGCGGCGGCCCGGAAAGCGGGTGGCGGTGACGAGCCATGCGGTCGAGGTGCCGATGACGGCGGTTCCGATGCCGACGATCAGGACAAGCAGCGCGGTGGTGCCCGCGTAGCGCGGCAGGACACTGCCCGCGAGGCCCGCGAGCGTGTCCAGCCCGCCGCCCAATGCCGCGACGCCCACGGCGGCCATCGGCAGGATGCAGAGGGCGGCCGCCAGCCAGGCCAGCGCGGTCAGGCGGCGGGGGTGATGGGATCTTGCGCGGTGGGCCATGGGCTTTGGGGCTCGGGTGTCGTCAACCCGATCTCTTTTGTCAGGATACGGGGCATTTGCAACCCGCCCCGCCGGGGGCGCGTGGGTCTGTCGCAAAAGCTTCACTTGCTTTCACACCTTACTTCGGTAATTCACGAATTATGGAAATAACGATCACGGATAGATTCGCGGCGCTCAGCCACCCGGCCCGGTTCGACGTTCTGCGCCTGCTGATGCGGCGGCATCCCGACCGGGTGCCCGCGGGCGAGATCGCCGAGGTTCTGGGCGTGAGAGCCAACACGTTGAGTGCGCACCTGGCCGAGTTGATGCGGGTGGGCCTGATCGAGCGGGAGCGGGTGGGAACCTCGCTGCGCTACGGCGCGGACCTTGCGGGGCTCGGCGGGGTGACTGCCGCGCTCTGGACAGACTGTTGCCGGGGGCGGCCCGACCTGTGCCCGCCCTTTGCCTTGA
>CBFIFZ010000065.1:0-13707 GCA_965661995.1 Roseicyclus sp. | reverse complement strand
TCCGAGGGCCTGCGCGGGCGCATCGACCTGGGCCTCCGGCGGCAGGGCGCGGGGCCGGTCGGCTTCGACCTCGGCCTCTGGGCCGATGGCCTCGGGCATTCCGCCTATGAGGCCTACGGCCTCGACCTGCGCGTGGACTGGAGGTTCTGAGGCAGCGGGCCGTCACGAAGGGCAGCGCGCCCCCCGCGCTGCCCTGTGGCTTGGCCCTCGAAAGGAGGGTCCCGAAACTTCCCCTCCGCTTCACCGGACCTTAACCCTTTCCCGCTATCCCTTCGCCCCGTGGCCACATCACGAGGACGGTTCGCGCGGGGACCGGGCGGGTCTGCCCATCGGGCCAGCCCCCTGCCCCCGCACCTGACCGCCGGCATATCCGGGCCTGGCAAACCCGGACCGAACAGAACCGCTCCGCCCTTGACCAGAGGCGGCGCCGTCTCATCCCGTGACCGATGCGACGACAACACCTGCCAGAGACGCCATCCGCACCCCGGCCCCCCGCAGCGCTCCGCGCCACCGGGCCGCCGCCGCCTGCGCGCCTCAGAACACCAGCCGCGCCACCGCCAGCGCGCCCCGTTTCCACGGCACCCGGTGCGTCACGCCATGCACGGCCCCGATCCGCCCCCGGTTCGCAAGGAACCAGTCGAAGTTGCGGATCAGCGCCTCCTCGTTGGAAAAGCTCGGCGCATAGCCCAGCACCGATTTCGCCCGGTCGATGCTGACGAAGCTCTCCTTGCCCGCGGTCTCGTAGATCCACTTGTAGAGCGGCGAGAGGTGCAGCGCCTCCAGCCCCCTCAGCGTCCAGATCGCGGGCCCCTCCGGCAGGCCGATCACCCGCTTGCCATGCCCCGCCCGGTCGAGCACCGCCTGGAAGCTCTGGCGCAGAGAGCCGAACCGCTCCGCCCCGATGTTGAACGTCGCGTTCACCGCCCCCGCATCGCCCGTGGCACACAGCATCACCGCCGCACAGAGGTCCTCCACGTCGAGCAACTGGTAGCGGTTGTCACCCGCCCCCAGCACCGGGAAATTATGCCCGGTCGAGGCGAAATCGTAGAGCAGCTCGAACGCGCCCAACCGCTCCGGCCCCACGAAGCTTTTCGGCCGCAGGATCGGCAGCACCATCCCCCCCGCGCGGAAGGGCGCACAGACCTCTTCGGCCGCCACCTTCGAGGCGCCATAGGGCCCCACCCCCACCATCGCGTCGCTCTCGACCAGCGGGTGATGATCGGGAATGCCGTAGACGGCGGTCGAGGAGATATGGATGAACCGCCCCGTCCCCTTCCGGGCCGCCGTCTCCAGCAGCATCCGCGTGCCATCCACGTTGGTCGAGCGGATCTCGGCAGGCGCGGCCAGCGGCAGGGCCGCGGCGCAATGCACCACCACGTCGACCCCCTCAAAGGCGCGCGCATGCAGCGACAGATCGCGAATATCGCCCTGCAGCACGTCGATCTGGCCCGCCTCCGGGTAGTCGAAGGGCGCGATGTCCCAGGACCGCACGGCGATGCCGCGCGCCAGCAGGTGGCGGACAAGGTTGATCCCCATGAACCCGGCGCCGCCGGTGACAAGGACCCGAAGACCGGGCGGTGAAACGGACACGGGCGCATCCCCCTGATGACAATTGACAAAGCCTATCGCATGGGCCGACCCGCCGTCCAGCGACCCCGCTGTCGCGGCCGCGCCGGGCTTGCATCCGCGCGGCCCCCGCGTCATCCATGCCCATGCCCCACGAGACCCCCCAAGCCGCCTTCTGGAACCGCATCGCGCGGCGTTACGCCACCATGCCCATGCGCAACCCCGACGCCTGGGAAGAGACGCTGGCCCGCGTCACCGCGCAGCTTTCGCACACGGACCACCTCCTCGAACTGGGCTGCGGCACAGGCTCCACCGCGCTGCGCCTCGCGCCGCTGGTGGCGGCCTACACCGCCAGCGACGACGCCGCCGAAATGGTCGCCCTGACGGCCGAGCGCGGCGCAGACACCCCCACGCTCCGGCCGCTGCACGCCCGCCCCGGCGACAGCTCCCTGCCCCCCGGCCCCTTCGACGCGGTGCTCGCCTTCAACCTCCTGCATCTCCTGCCCGACCTGCCCGGGGCGCTGGCCGAGGCACATGCCCTGCTGAAACCCGGTGGCCTGCTCATCACGAAAACCCCCTGCCTCGGGGGCCGCTACCGCGCCCTCTGGCCCGTGGTCGCCACGCTGCGCCTCTTCGGCAAGGCCCCGCCCTTGCGCTTCCTCACGCCCCAGGCCCTCGAACGCGCGATCACCGACGCGGGCTTCACCATCGAGGCCCGCGACGACCTCCCCCGCAAACCGCCCTCGCGCTTCCTCGTCGCGCGCCGCGCCTGATCCTTCTCCGTTTCGAAAGTATCCCGGGGGAATCCCGAAGGGATGGGGGCAGAGCCCCCCCGAATTTTCGCACGAAAATTCGCATCCGCGGCCCGCGTGAGCGGCGCGCGGGTCGGCCGCGAAGCGGGCGAAGCACCCCGTCCCGCCTTGCGCCCCACACCAAACACCCTACCCTGCCCCCCATGGTCCTCGAGTTCCGAGACGCAGGCATCTACTGCCCCGCGGCCGATGCCTATATCGACCCCTGGCGCCCGGTCGACCGCGCGCTGATCACCCATGGCCATTCCGACCACGCCCGCTGGGGCCATGGCCGCTACCTCGCGACCGAGGCCGCGGCCCCCGTCATCCGCCACCGCCTGGGCCGCATCACGCTGCAGACCACCCGCTACGGCGAGACGCTCCGCATCGGCGACGCCACTGTCAGCTTCCACCCCGCGGGCCACGTGCCCGGCTCGGCCCAGGTCCGCATCGAGGTCGGCGGCGAGGTCTGGGTCGTCTCGGGCGATTACAAGACCACGGCCGACGGCCTGTCCGAACCCTTCGAGCCGGTCCGCTGCCACGCCTTCATCACCGAATCGACCTTCGGCCTGCCGATCTACAGCTGGCCTGACGAGGCCACGCTGGCCCGGCAGATCAACGGCTGGTGGAAGGAAACGAAGGACAAGGGCCAGACCCCGATCCTCGGCGTCTACGCGCTCGGCAAGGCGCAACGCGTCCTCGGCCTGCTCGACCCTTCCCTCGGCCCGATCCTGACCCATGGCGCGGTCGAGGCGACCAACGCCGTCCTGCGCGCCCAGGGCCTGAGCCTGCCCGCCACCACGCAGGTCACCCCCGATCTCGACCTGAAACCGCTGCGCGGCGCGATGGTGCTGGCGCCCCCCTCGGCCCTCGGCTCGGCCTGGGCGCGGCGCTTCGGCCCGGTCTCCACCGGCTTCGCCTCGGGCTGGATGCGCCTGCGCGGCGTGCGCCGCAGACGCGCCGCCGACCGCGGCTTCGTGGTCTCCGACCACGCCGACTGGGCGGGGCTGAACGCGGCCATCGCCGCCACCGGCGCCACCCGCGTCTTCGTCACCCACGGCTACACTGCGCAGTTCTCGCGCTGGCTTTCGGAACAGGGCTATGACGCGGGCGTGGTCGAAACCGAGTTCGGCGGCGAAACCCTCGATGAGCCCGAGACTGGGCCCGAGCCGGAGGAGACAGGCGCATGACCGACCTCACCCGCTCCGACCGCTTCTGGATCGCCGTCGCCCGCCACCTCGACCGCACCGCGCTGAAGCTCGTGGCGCCGCAACGCATCCTGCGCCTGCTCTTCGCGGTCTCCGCCCGCCTCGGCTCGGCCCTGCCGCCCGATGTCACGCCGATCCGCGACGCCCAGGGCGCGCTCTGGCTGCGCCCCGCCGCGGTGGCGCGCGACGCGCCCGTCCTGATGTATCTCCACGGCGGCGGCTTCACCATCGGCAGCCCCCGCACCCATGCGGCGATGGTCGGACACATGGCGAAATCCGCGGGCCTGCGCGCCGTGGCGCCGCGCTACCGCCTTGCCCCCGCGCATCCCTTCCCGGCGGCCAGGGACGACGCCATCGCAGCCTACTTGCGCCTCATCGAGGAGGGCCAGCCGCCTGCCGCCATCGCGGGCGACAGCGCGGGCGGATGTCTCGCGCTGCAGGTCCTGCAACACGCCCGCGACGAAGACCTGCCGCTGCCGAAAGCCGCGGTCCTGATCGGCCCCATCGGCGATCTCTCGGGCGATATCGCCAGCCGCTTCGCGGCCGCGGGCGACGAGATCCTGGTCCCGCCGCAATGGCCCGCGCGCATCCTGCGCGCCTACCTGCCCGGCGTGGACCGCACCGACCCGGCCGTGTCGCCCCTCCTGGGCGACCTCACCGGCCTGCCCCCCACGCTGATCCAGGCAGGCGCCGGCGAAGCGCTGGCGGGCGATGCGCAGCGGCTCGCCCAGGCGCTGGACGACGCCACCCTCGAGTTGTGGGAGGGGATGCCCCATGTCTGGCACCTCCACGCGGGCCGCATGAGCGCCGCCGATCGGGCCATCGCGCGCATCGGACAGTTCCTGCAAGGCAGGATTTCCTGACACGCGGGTGACATGGGGCCCGTGCTAGGCTCGGCCCATGGACCTGCGCATCACGACATTCAACATCGAATGGATGGTCTCGCTCTTCGGCGGCCGTTGGGCCGACTGGGACGGCACCATCCCCGACAGCTTCCCCGGCCGCCAGCTGGGCGGCATCTCGCTCGAGGCGATCCCGGACGTCCCCGGCCTGGTCGCGCGGATCACCGGCGTGATCGACGCCATCGACCCCGACATCCTCTGCATCCAGGAGGGGCCGCCCCGCGCCGAGCAGATGCGGCATTTCATCGACACCCATCTCGGCGGGCGCTTCGACGCGGTGCAATCCAACAGCCAGTGGCAGACGAACCACGTGCTGATCCGCAAGGGCCTGGGCCTCGACATCGCCGCCGACGACCCGATGGACCGCGCCACCATCGCGCGCTGGTCGGGCGGGCCCTACTACCCCTGGGGCAAGATCGCGCTGGAGGACCGCAAGACCCAGCGCTTCCACCGCCAGCCCGTGCGCCTGATCCTGACGCCCGATGCCGGCGACGCGCAAGCGCCACGGCTGGAACTCATCTCGCTCCACACCAAGTCCAAGTTCTCCAAGCTCCGCACCCTCGCCCAATGGGAGGCGCGCGAGCCCGAGGCGGTGCTCGACGCGCTCACCGTGCGCCAGAAGCTCTCGGCCGAGATCAAGATGCTCCGCCGCCACATCGAGGCGCGCATCGACGAGATGGGCGAGGATCACGCCATCCTCGTGCTCGGCGACCTCAACGACGGGCCTGCCGCCGACCTGATGGAGGCCGAGTTCCTGGTCCACAACATCGTGGACGAGCTGGTCGGCTCGATCCTGAGCCCCCGCGCCCGGATGCGCCACGCCATGACCGAGGAGGTGTTGCGCAGCGCCGCCACCACGCGCTTCCGCAACCCGCTGAGGAACGGCGAGCTGACCGAAGAGCTGATCGACCACATCCTTGTCTCCGAGGGGCTGGAATCCGGTCGGTCGGGCGTCCTTCTGCGCCCCGGCAGCTGCGAGGTCGACCGCGCGGCCTTCGAGGCGTGGAACGACGAGCCCGACGACGCCGAGGACCGCCAGCTGCGCCCCTCCGACCACCTGCCGGTCTCGGCCACCGTCACGCTCTGACCCCCGCGTCCCGAGGGGCGGGCGGCGTCGGGCCGTGCATATTTGGAGAAAGATGAAGGGCAATTTTAGTCGAATTGTCGGCGCCCTTTCATATTTCCCAACCATGCCAGCCGGAGGCATTGAAGCTTCCGGCGCGCTGCATCCGCCGGGCGCGCGGGTTTTCGGGGTCGCGCCCGGCCGAAAACGCCTTACCTTTCGCACCATGGAAGACTTCGCCGCGCTGTTCACCACGCTCGACCAGACCACGAAGACCAGCGTCAAGACCGCCGCGCTGGCCGCGTATTTCCGTGACGCATCCGACGACGACAAGATGTGGACCGTGGCGCTTCTGTCCGGCCGCCGCCCGCGCCGCGCCATCACCACCACGAAGCTGCGCGAATGGGCCGCCGAGCGCGCGGGTATCCCGACCTGGCTGTTCGAGGCCTGCTATCCGGTCGTGGGCGACCTCAGCGAAACCATCGCGCTCGTCCTACCCGAGCCCGACCCGGCGGCGCGCAGCGACAAGCCCCTCAGCCAGTGGATCGCCGAGCTGCGCGCGCAGGGCGGGGCGGATGACGACACGCGCAAGGCCTTCATCCTCGCCGCGTGGAACGGGCTGCCGCCCACGGAACGCTTCGTCTTCAACAAGCTCATCACCGGCGGCTGGCGCATGGGCGTAAGCCAGAAGCTCATGACCCGCGCGCTGGCACAGGCGACCGGCATCGACGAGGCCGAACTGACCCACCGCCTGATGGGCGACTGGACGCCCGACACCACCAGCTGGCAGGCGCTGATCGAGGCGCCCGACCCGACCGCCGATCTCTCGCGCCCCTACCCGTTCCAGCTCGCCTACCAGCTGGAGCAGGAACCGGGCGCGCTCGGCCCCGTCGCGGACTGGCTGGCCGAGCGGAAATGGGACGGCATCCGCGGCCAGCTGATCCTGCGCGGCGGCGACCACTACCTCTGGTCGCGCGGCGAAGAGCTGATGACCGACCGCTTCCCGGAACTGGCGCAGCTTGCCGATTTCCTGCCCGATGGCACCGTGATCGACGGCGAGGTGCTGGCCTGGGACCATGCCGCCGACGCCCCCCTCGGGTTTTCGAAGCTGCAACCGCGGATCGGGCGCGAGACCGTGCCGAAAAAGCTGCTGACCGAGGCGCCGGTCATCGTCATGGCCTATGACCTGCTCGAAGACGGCGGCGCCGACATCCGCGCCCTGCCGCTGGCCCATCGCCGCGCGCGGCTCATGGCCCATCTCGCGCCCCTGCCCGCCGCGCTGCCGATCCGCCTGTCGCACCCCGTCGCGGCCGACGACTGGCAGGGGCTGACCCGCGCACGCGCCATCTCCCGCGATCTGGGCGCCGAGGGGCTGATGCTGAAACGCCTCGAGGCGCCCTATGTCGCGGGCCGCAAGAAGGGCGACTGGTGGAAATGGAAGCTCGACCCGCTGACCATCGACGCGGTGATGATCTATGCGCAGGCGGGATCGGGGCGGCGCGCGACGCTTTACACCGATTTCACCTTTGCCGTGCGCGAGGGGGCGGGCTTTGTCCCCTTCACCAAAGCCTATTCCGGCCTGACCGACGCCGAGTTCCGCGAGATCACCCAGTGGGTCCGCAAGAACACCACCGACCGTTTCGGCCCGGTGCGCGCGGTCAAGGCGCAGCATGTCTTCGAGATCGCCTTCGAAGGCATCCAGGCCAGCCCGCGGCACAAGTCGGGCGTGGCGCTCCGCTTTCCGCGCATGGCCCGCTGGCGCCGCGACAAGCCCGTCTCCGAGGCCAACACGCTCGACGACCTCAAGGCGATGCTGGCGCAATACGGCTGACCGCTGCCGGTCGCGGGCCGGGGCGGGCCAAGGGGCCGCGAATCCCCGGATGATGTGCTATGATCACCATCCCGGTGCCACCGGGCCGGGCCGTCAGGCCTTGCCCCTTCCCGGCACCCGAGACCCGGAGGAGACATCCATGCATCACGCCGATCTCGTGCAATACGCCCGCAGCCTCTACGACGCCCACGGCGACAAGGCCGAGGCCGAGGCCGCGCAAAAGGCCGCCGCCGCGCGCAGCGATGGCAATCCCGATGACGCCGCGAAATGGGACAAGATCCGTGGCCACATCAAGGAGTTGCGCGGCGCGACCCAGCGCTGAGCGCTGACGGCGAGGGCTGCGGCAAGCCACCACGCCCCGCGCCCGCTGGCCAGACTGCCACGGCCCGCTATCTGCCGAGGCATGACGATCCTTGCCCTCCTCGCCACGGCCAGCCTCTTCGGGGGGATGGTCTTTTTCAGCTTCGGCTTCGCGCCGGTCCTTTTCGCGCAACTGCCGATGGAGCGTGTGCGCCCGCTGCTGCGGGGCACCTTCCCCTATTACTACCTCGCGGTGATCGCGCTGTCGGGGGCCGCGGCGATCCTGGCGATCCCCGTCTCACGCACGGCGGCGGTGCTTCTGGGCGTCATCTGCCTCAGCACCGCCTATGCGCGCCAGGACCTGATGGGCCGGATCAACGCCGCCACGGATCGCGGCGACCGCCGCGCCTTCGGGCTGCTGCACGGGCTGTCGGTGGTGATCCAGCTTGCACAGATCGGCCTTGCGGGATGGGCCGTCGCCCTGCTGGCCTGAGCACCGCCGCTCAGGCGACCTCGGCCACCGGCATCGGGCGCTTGCCCTCGGCCCAGGCCCGCGCCGCGGCGCCGAAAGCCTCGAAGAGCGGCCGCGAAACCGGGTCCTGCGCCGCGCGATACTCGGGGTGCCACTGCACCGAGAGGGTGAAACCCGGCGCACCCTCGACATAGATCGCCTCGGGCGTGCCGTCGGGGGCATGGCCGTCGACCACGATCCGGCAACCGGGGGTCTTGATCCCCTGCCCGTGCAGCGTGTTGGTCATCACCTCGACCGCGCCCATCAGCCGGTGGAACGGCCCGCCCGCGGTGAAGGTCACCACGTGGCGCAGCGCGAATTTCTCTTCGATCGTGCCATCGGGCGGCATCCGGTGGTTCATCCGCCCCGGCAGATCCCGGATCTCGGGATGGAGCGTACCGCCCATCGCCACGTTCACCTCCTGGAACCCGCGGCAGACGCCGAGGAAGGGCTGCCCCCGCTCCACGCAGGCGCGGATCAGCGGAAGGGCCACCGCGTCGCGCGCGCGATCAAAGGCGCCATGCGCCTCGGTCGCGGCCTCGCCGTATTCCTCGGGGTGGACGTTGGGACGCCCCCCGGTGAAGAGGAAGCCATCGCAGACCTCCATCAACTCACGGATGCAGACGAAGCGCGGATCGGCCGGGATCACCAAGGGCAGACCGCCCGCCACCTCGGCCACGGCTTGCGAGTTCATCGTGCCGCCCGCATGGGTGGAATACTGATCGTTGATCAGGTGATGATTGCCGATAATGCCGATCACGGGCCGGGTCATGCAGCTGTCCCACGTCTTGCAAGTGTCCCATACCTAGCCCTAAAGCTTGTGATCGGAAAGGTCATCCGCCGCACGGATGGGCTGCAGATGTGCAGATGCCCGTTTTTTCGGCAAGGGAAGACCCCGTCAGGAGGAAGGGATGCAGACCTTCGAACTGACAGACCCCGGGGTGCTCGACGACCCCGCCCCTGTCCTCGCCCGCCTGCGCGCGGCAGGCCCCGTGGTGCGCGTGCGCCTGCCCATCCTCGGGCGCTGCTGGATGACCACCACCGACGCCGCCGCCCGCGCCATGCTGAAAGCCGGAGACGCCTTCGTGCGCGACCCCGCGCCGGTGACGGGCCGCGGCCTCGACCGCCGATTCTGGTGGATGCCGCGGGCGGTGAAACCGCTGCTCGGCGGGCTTCTCGTGACCGATGGCGAGACCCACGCCCGCCAGCGCCGCGTGGTGGACGCCGCCTTCGCCCGCACCCGCATCGGCGACCTGCGCCCCGACCTCGCGGCCCTCGCCGACCGCCTCCTCGACCGGCTGCCGCCATCGGGCCCCGTCGACATCACCGCGCGCTACTGCCGCCCGCTGCCATTCGAGGCGATCTGCCTGTTGCTCGGCCTGCCCGAAACAGACCGGCAGTGGCTTGATGCGCGCGTCTCGCCCGTCTCGGCGATGGAAAGCGCCCTTGGCGCGATCTGGGCGCTTGGCCGTCTCGGCGGCGTCATGGCCTATTTCGACGACCGGATCGCCGAAGCGCGCGCGGGCCGGGGCCGCCCGGGCCTTCTGACCGACATCGTGCAGGAGGAGGCCGCGCAGGCGCTCACGGAAACCGAGCTCAGGACGCTTTTCGTCACGCTCTTCCTCGCCGGCCACGAGACGACCGTGCACCTGCTGAACCATGCCGTTCTTGCGCTGGCCCGCGACGCGGACCTCCGCCGCCGCCTGATCGAGCAGCCCGAGGCCACGCCCGCGCTGGTCGAGGAACTGATGCGCTGGTCGAGCCTCATCATGGTGACGACCATGCATGTCGCGACCCGCGACATGGAGTTCGAGGGCGTGGCGCTGAAACGCGGCGAGCAGGTCTGCGCGGGCATCCTCGCCGCGAATTACGACACCGCCCGCCATGCCGATCCGGGCAGGCTCATCCCCGACCGCCGCCCGAATGCGCATCTGGCCTTCGGCTTCGGCCCGCATGTCTGCCTCGGCATGCAGCTTGCGCGCGCCGAGGCCGAGATCGCCCTGACGCGCCTTGTCGAGCGGTTCCCCGAGTTCACGCTCGACGGCCCGCCGCCGCGCTGGCGCAAGCGCGTGGGCCTGCGCGTACGCCGCCCGCTGACGATCAACCTCGGTTGAGCCGCCTCAGTCCGCGCGTGCCGCGCGTACCATGATCTCGACCTGCCAGTCGGGATGCGCGAGGCCCGCCACGATCAGCGTCGCCGCCGCCCTGTGGTCGCCCAGCGCGCGCTCGCGCTCCTCGCGAAACAGCGGCACACCCTCGGGCCCGGTCACGATGCCGGTGATCTCGGTGATGTCCGACAGGGCCATGCCCCCCGCCTCCAGCACGGCGGCGACATTGGCCCAGGCCTGCCGGTGCTGCGCCCGCGCGTCGCCCGCAAGCTGGCCATCGGGCGTGACGCCCACCTGCCCCGCTACGGTGATCTGCCGCGCGCCGCCCTCGATCTCGACGCCCTGCGCATAGGCGGAAAAAGGCGGCGGCGCCGCGTCGGTGGAAATCTCCCTCGGCATGCTCATCCCCCCTGCGGCAGTCGCGCCGTCACCTCGATCTCGATCTTCATGCGTGGGTCCTGCAACCCGGCCACGATCATCGTGGCCGCGGGCCGCGCCGCGCCCAGCCACTTGCGGGTGACGGGCCAGCAGGCCTCCCACAACCCCGCGTCGGGCAGGATGTAGCGCACGCGGACCACGTCGGCCATGCTGGCCCCGGCCTGCCGCAAGGCCGCGTCGATGTTGCGAAAGGTCTGCTCGGCCTGCGCCGCGACATCGGGGGATATCTCCATCGTCGCGTAATCGAAGCCCGTGGTGCCCGCGACGAAGACCCAGTCATCGGCCACCACCGCACGCGAATAGCCGATCTCGGCCTCGAAGGGCGAGCCAGAGGAGATCAGCCGCCGGCTCATGCCAGCGCCTCGAACCCCGCCGCTTCGATCCCCGCCACGGCCGCCGCCGCGTCATTCTCGGACGTGTCGCCGGTCACGCCCACCGCGCCCACGACGGCGCCGTCCTTCAGAACCAGGACACCGCCCGGCACCGGCACGACCTTGCCGCCGAAGGCGCCGTTCACGGCGGCCATGAAATAGGCCTGCCCCTCGGCGCGCGCCATCTGCGCCGAGCCCGGCATCCCCAGCATGACCGCGCCATAGGCCTTGCCCCGCGCGATCTCGAACCGCCCCGGAGAGGCGCCATCCTCGCGCTCGAAGGCCAGCAAATGCCCGCCCGCATCCAGAACGCAGACCGACAGGGGCTTCAGCCCCATCTCCCGGCCCTTTTCCCGCGCCACCGACACCATGGTCCGCGCCTGATCCAGTGAAATCATCTCCGTCCGCTCCCTTGACGCTTCGATCCTGTCACGGGCCCGTCTATGCGCGGGAACGACGCCGATGGGAAGGGGGCGTCAGCCGACGATCAGGTTGTCCTCGGTCAGATCGGCGAGCTCGATCCCCTCCACGTGAAGCGACCCGCCATCGAAGCCGATCACCACCGCGCTCTCTTCCTGCGACAGGAACAGGTCGGCGATGGCGAGCCCCTCCAGCCCGAGGACGATCTTGTCCTCCGCCGGGTTGAAATCGACGATCTGCTCGCGCCAGGCCTTGTCGTCATCCTGCACCCAGAACTCGTCGGCCCCTTCGCCGCCGCGAAAGATGTCGTGGCCTTCGCCGCCATCCAGCGTGTCGTTGCCATCCCCGCCATAAAGCAGGTCGCGGCTGGCGCCACCGTCGAGGAAATCGTCGCCGTCCTGCGCGAACAGGCGGTCGACGCCCTTTTGCCCCTGCAGCGTGTCGTTGCCGGCCCCGCCCTGGATCGTGTCGTTCAACAGGCCGCCACGCAGGACGTCATCCCCATCGCCGCCGCCGATCCGGTCCGAGCCGCCGCCGCCCGCGATGAAATCGTCATGCAGGCCGCCATCGAGGATGTCGCCGCGATTGGTGCCGATGATCCGGTCGTCCCCGTTGCCGCCGAAGACGATACCGCTGACACTATTGGCGTCGATCAAATCGCCCCCGGCCTCGACCTTGAGGACGGCCACCTCGTAGGGATCGAGCCGCACGGTCAGGAGCCCGTCATCGAGCGCGCTGTCGGCGTCGATCTCCTCGATCTCGGGCTCGGCATCGGGGTTGCGCGCGTCTTCGCCGGCCGCCACGCCGAGGATACGCAGCTCGGCCGCGCCGGTCTCGCCCAGAAGCTGGCGCATGTCGATCTGCACCGTCTGCGCCGCGCCGTCGCGGCTGTTGATAACGATCAGCTGCTCTTCTTCGTCGGCGAAGGCGTGAATGTCGTAGGCGCTGTCGGGACGGTCCAGCGCGACCGGCGTCATCCCGAGGCTGTTCTCGGCCAGAAGCCGGAACATCTCGCCGCTGACGCGCAGCTCTTCGTCGCCGCCACGACCCTCGCGGTCGGCAAGGCCGACCTTGTTCTTCTGCTGCAGCGACCAGATCGCCGCGACGTCGACGCCGTTCGCCACCATCTCGTGAAACAGCGCCGTGATCGCCCCGGCCTGTTTCAGACCGGTGTCGAGCATGTCCTTCTCATCCTCGGTCGCCGTGTCCCAGTTGCGGATGCCGAACTGCGCGCCCGAGATGTTCCACTCGCTGACGATGTATTCGACATCCTTGCCCAGCAACGCCTGGTGCAGCGCGAAGTTTTCCCACGGGGCCTCGAACCGGTCGATCTGCTCGTATTGGCCGCGCACATAGCGATGCTGCGTGAGGGCCGAGATCGCGTCGATGCCCTCGGGCGACATCGCGGCGATCACGTCCTCGACGACCTCCTCGTGGGTGTCCCGCAGGTCACCGTCGGTGTCGTCGATCACGTAATAGGGCGTCATCAGCATCGAGATCAGCGGCGTTTCGTAATCGTCGGGCAGGTTGCCCTGCGCCTCGTAGTCGTCGATCTCGGCCTTGATCGCGACCGCGATCTCGCTGGCGACGCGGCCGTAGACCTCGGGGTCGATGCCGGCCCAGATGTTGAACTCGTTGCCGATCTCGAAGCCGACGACCCTGGCCTCGCTTTCAAGGATCTGGCGTACGTAGGCGCGGATCTCGGGCTCGGCGAAATCGTCGCTTATCACGTCTTCGGTCTGTTCGCCGAATCGAACCGGGCCGCTGATGTAGCGCGAGGTCGGCAGGACGAAGAGCCCCGCGTTGCCGCTGTCGTTGAGGTAGTCGAGGAACACGTCGAGCGGCTCGACCTCTTCCTCGATGATGCCGCCCTGGCCATCCTGGATGATCGCGATCGGATTGTTCGGGTCGCCCGGATTGAAATAGAGCTCGGTGACATTGCCACCGGGGTAGCGGATGACGTCGGTGCCGATGTAATCCGCGCGGCTTCCGAAGGTGCCCGCGCTCACATCCTGTGTGAAATTGAAATTCACACCAAGCTGGTCGGGCGTGACCTCGCCCCCGACAAGAACCGGCGCAGACAGGCGATCCATCGTACCCTCACCATTGACTTCGATTGCCAATTGGTTAACAGGCCGCGCCTGTCCGTGTAAGGGACTTTGTCGATTTCAAGGCATTGGGTCCGCAGGGGGGAGATT
>CBFIFZ010000064.1:9011-13736 GCA_965661995.1 Roseicyclus sp. | reverse complement strand
CCAGCCTTGTTCAACGTACCAGGACCAAGGAAGGAAGCCCCGGCTGGTGGTCCGGACGATACGGGCGTGCTGCCCACACCGCCGAAGCTCGAGGGCGCGGCCGAGCCTGTTTCCAACAATGCGAAAAGCGGTCCGGCCGATGCGCCGCGTGGCGGGGCGGACGGCGCTGCGCGCGGTGGCGTAAAGGATCGGGCAAAGGGCAAATCGGGGCCGGGGCCGGGGCAAGGGCCGGGGCAGAAGCGGCGCGGGCCGGGGGCCAGCGGCAACGGCAAGGGGAAGGGGAAGGGCAAGACCGAGGGCGAAAGTGCGGACGAGGCGGAGCGTATCGCCTTCAAGCGCTACGCACGCCCGGCGCGGTTGCGGCGGCGGCATTACGGGCTGGTGCTGTCCTACCTGCTTCTCGTGCTGCTTCCTCTCCTGGTGCTTGCCTATTATCTCTACACCTTCGCGCAGGACCAATACGCCTCGAACGCGGGCTTCACGGTCCGCACGGAGGAGGTGGGCTCGGCCACCGACCTGCTGGGCGGCCTGTCGCAGCTCGCCGGAAGCAACGCGAGCCGCGACGGTGACATCCTGTTCGAGTTCATCACCAGCGCCGCTATGGTGCAGCGCATGCGGGACCGCATCGACCTCGTGGCGCATTATTCCGCGCCCCATGGTGTCGATCCCGTCTTCGCCCTTTCGCCCGATGCAGCGCTCGAGGATCTCGTCAGCCACTGGCGCGAGGTCGTCCGGGTCTCCTACTCGCAGAGCAACGGCCTCATCGATCTGCAGGTTCTCGCCTTCGAGCCGCAGATGGCGCAGGGCATCGCGCAGGCGGTCGTCGAGGAAAGCCAGACCCTGATCAACGAGCTGAACGAACAGGCGCGCGCGGATTCGATGCGCTATGCCGAACTGGACCTCGAGGCCGCCATCGCCCGCCTGCGCGCGGCGCGCGAGGCCTTGACCCAGTTCCGCACGGAAACCCAGATCGTCGATCCCGAAAGCGATCTCCAGGGACGGACCGGCGTTCTGAACACGCTCCAGCAGCAGCTGGCCGAGTCGCTGATCGAATTCGATCTCTTGTCGGAGAACACCACCAACCCGAACGATCCGCGCCTCGTTCAGGCCGAGCGGCGGATCGAGGTGATCCGCGACAGGATCAGGCAGGAACGGCAGAATTTCGCGACCGAGGATGTCGGCGCGGACGGCGAGGATTACCCGACGCTGATCGCGCAGTACGAAGGGCTTGTCGTCGACCGGGAGTTCGCCGAGGAAAGCTATCGCGCCGCCCTTGCGGCGGTCGATCTTGCGCGCACCAATGCAGCCCGGCAAAGCCGCTACCTGGCCGTCTATATCCAGCCGAACCTGCCGCAGAGCGCCGAATTTCCCCGCCGCGCCACGATCGTGGGGTTCGGGTTCCTGTTCCTGACGCTGGGATGGGCGATCTTGGCGCTGATCTACTACAGCATCCGCGACAGGCAGTAGGGACGGCGCGGCGATGATCCGCTTCGAGAACCTCACCAAGAGCTTCGAGGTGAACGGGCGCCGCAAGGTCGTCATCGACAACCTGACGCTCACGATCGGGACGGGACGCTCGCTTGCGCTCCTGGGACGGAACGGGGCGGGCAAGTCGACGCTGATGTCGATCATCGCGGGCAACATGCGCCCGGACGCAGGCCAGGTCCTCAGCGATGGGACGATCTCATGGCCGATCGGTCAGACCGGCGCGGTCCATCCCCAGATGACCGGCGCGCAGAACGCACGGTTCCTCGCGCGGGTCTACGGCGTCGACTCCGGCGAGCTGGTCGAGTTCGTCGAGGATTTCGCCCGACTGGGCGAGCATTTCCACATGCCGGTGCGCACCTATTCCTCGGGCATGAAGGCCCGCCTCGCCTTTGGCCTGTCGATGGGGGTCAAGTTCGACATCTACCTGATCGACGAGGTCACCAGCGCGGGCGATGCCGCCTTCAGGGCCCGCAGCGCCGCGCTGTTTCATGAGCGCATGGCCACCTCCGACGCGATCATGGTGAACCACAACCTGAACGACCTGAAGGAATTCTGCGACGCCGCCCTCATCCTCGAGCACGGGAAACTCTCGTATTTCGACGACCTTGAAGAGGCGATCGAGCTTCACAAGCGGAACATGCGGTGACGCCCCGCCGGGCGGAAGGGCCGGTCAAGGTTAAGCGTTTCCACCGCATTGGCCGGTAAAGACCCGGCCCTTCCACAATCCGGCCAAGCGGCCACCCGCACCGGCGGCCATCTCCTGACGCGGCAGGTTCGCATCGGAGACAGTCATGACATCGCTCGGCGTGATCGGGCAGACCCAATCCTTCCAGGGCATGCTGGACCACGGCATCACCGACCTGCTTGTCCACGAGACGGCGGTGGGCACCACGCTCTACACCATCTCGGGGCAGAACGGCGGCGTCGCCGCCTATGCGCTCGGCGGGCCGGGTGGGCCCGTGCTGATCGATTTCGCGCCCTTCGACGCGACCTATTCCGACAGCGTGATGGAGAGCCTGACCCTGCTCGACACGCCGGAGGGGCCGCGCCTCGTCGTTGCCGGCGATGCGGATGGCGGCCTCACCTCCTTCGCGGTGGCGCCTGACGGAACGCTCGGCCCGGCGGGCGGCATCACGGGGCTTGCCAACGGGTCGGGCGGGACCGTCCTCGATATTGGCCAGTGGGGCAGCGAGATGCTGTTCGTGGCCAATGCCGGGTCCGGATCGATCGAGGCCTATGACCTCGCGCCCGGGGGCACGCTCAACCGCGCCTTCTCGGTGGACGACACGCCGAACACCTATGCCGACACGGTCTTCGCCCTGGAAACCCTGTCGATCGCCGGGGTCGACTACCTGGTCGGCGCCAGCGTCGCCGATCACGGCGTCACCGCCTACCGGATCGAGGCCGACGGCCTTGTGGCGACAGGAAATCTCGGCACCGCCGAGGGGATCGGCATCATGACGCCGACCGCGCTTGGCACCGCGATGATCGGCGGGCGCTGTTTCGTTCTGGTCGGCTCGGCGCCCTCGGACGGTATCGGGCAGTCCGGTGCGATCACGGTGATGGAGCTGCTGCCGGGCGGGCAGCTGGTGCCGACCGACCACGTGATCGACACGCTCGACACCCGGTTCGGCGGCATCCAGAGCATCGACTTGGTCGAAGCGAACGGCCTGACCTACGTCTTCGCGGCGGGCGCCGATGACGGGCTGACGGTCTTCGTGCTGATGCCGCACGGGCGCCTTCAGGTGATCGACGTGGTCGCCGACGGCCATGACAGCGGGCTCGAGAACGTCACCTCCATCGCCGCCTTCGCAAGCGGCGACAGCCTGCGCCTCTTCGTGTCCTCCGAGATCAGCCCGGGCGTGACCGAGTTGGCGCTCGACACCAGCCGCATCGGATCGGTGCTCGTGTCGCAGGCGGCGGGCGGCGGCACGTCGGGCACGGCACGCGATGACGTCCTCGTGGGCGGAGGCGGAAACGACCTGCTGGACGGGTCCTTCGGCAACGACATCCTCGAGGATGGCGGGGGCCAGGACACGCTCGTTGGCGGCGGCGGGAACGACATCTTCGTGCTGCGGAGCGACGGGGTCACGGACAGGATTCTGGATTTCGAACCCGGTCGCGACCGGATCGACCTGTCGTCCTGGCCCTTCCTCTACGATCCGTCGCAACTGACGGTGCAGCCGACCACGGATGGCGCCATCGTGACATGGCGAGGCGAGACGCTGATCATCCAGACGCTTCAGGGCATCAGCCTCACGGCGGCCAACGTGATCGCCGCGATCCTGCCCGCACCGAACCGCAGCCCGATCCAGTTCGAACCGCCGCCACCGCCCCCTCCGCCACCGCTGCCGGATGGCTCTTTCAACGGCACCGAGGGCAACGATACCTTCACCGGAAGCGGCGGCGCCGACACCATCACGGGCGGCGGCGGCAGCGACACCCTGTTCGGCGGCTCCGGCAACGACCTGATCGAGGGTGGCGCGGGCGACGATCAGATCCGCGGCAACCGCGACGACGACACGATCCATGGCGGCGACGGGGCCGACAGCCTCTACGGCGATGTCGGCCGTGACACGATCCATGGCGGCGAGCAGGGCGACCGCATCTACGGCGGCAGCCAGGACGACGAGCTGTACGGAGAGCAGGGCAACGACCTCCTCGTCGGCGAGGGTGGCCACGACATCATCGACGGCGGCACCGGGCTCGACACGCTCCATGGCGATCTCGGCAACGACACGCTCTACGGCGGTCGCGGCGGCGACGTGATCCATGGCGGCGTCAATGACGACATCGCCTATGGCGGCCGGGATGCCGACGAGATCCACGGCGAAGACGGCCGTGACTTTCTCGACGGGCAAAGCGGCGAGGACACCATCCACGGCGGCAAGGGGTTCGACACGCTCTACGGTGGCGGCGACAACGACGAGCTGCACGGCGAGAGCGGCAACGACCTCATCTACGGCGATGGCGGCGACGACATCATCGAGGGCGGCGCGGGCTTCGACAAGCTGCGCGGCGAGGCGGGTCACGACCTGATCTACGGCGGCGAGCAGCGTGACGTTATTGCCGGTGGGCTGGGCAATGACACGCTTTACGGCGAGGCCGGGAACGACCGGCTCGTCGGAAATGCCGGGAACGACAACCTCGACGGGGGAGAGGGGCGCGACGGGCTCTTCGGAGGGTCCGACAGTGACACGCTTGTCGGTGGCGCGGGGGCGGACCGGCTCGACGGTG
>CBFIFZ010000064.1:0-9001 GCA_965661995.1 Roseicyclus sp. | reverse complement strand
GACACCGACACCTTCGTCTTCGGGCTGGACCACGGCACCGACGTGATCCGCGATTTCGACGCCAATGGCGAGGTCATCGACCTGAGGGCGCTCGGAACGGATTTCGGCGCACTTACCATCGCGACCGTGACGGGTGGCGTTCAGGTGACCACACCGGGGGGCACGATCCTGATCGAGGGGGTTGTCGTGGGCGCGCTGACGGCCGATGACTTCCTCTTCTGACGGGTCCGCCCCCGTATGCCGCGCTAGGTCGGACGCGCTGCAAGGATGCGCTGGTAGACGGCGTGTAACTCGGCCACCTGGTCGGCGGCGCTGCGCAGGGCAGGCCGGTGGCCTGGCCGGTTGCGGAACCGGTCGGGGTCGGCATCGATGCGGGCGAGCGCCTCGACCAGCCCATGGTGATCCGCGACATCGACAAGGAAGCCGTTCTGCCCCGGCACGACATCCGCTCCGATGGCCCCCCGATCCGAGGCGACCACCCAGAGACCCAGCGCCAGCGCCTCGCGCGTCACCAGCCCGTAGCTTTCCGGCCAGGTCGAGGGCGCGAGCAGAACGTCGATCTGCCCGTAGACACTGCCGACCGCCGACAGGGGGCTGCGCGGCAGGAACCGGACGGGCGTGCCGTTCCAGACCTCCTGCCGGGACTGGCCGGGGGGCAGGGCGTTATCGACCACGACAAGGTCGATGTTCCGGAACCGACGCGCGTGAACCGCCGCCCGCAGGAGGTGGTAGCCCTTGTGGCGCGAGGCGCCGCCGAGGTGGCCGAGGCGGATTCGTCCTTCGGGCGCGGGCGCTTCCACCCGCCCGGGCGGGGTGGAGAGGCCGTTCTCGACCGTTTCGATCCCCTCCAGACCGGCCTTGCGATGAAGCTCGGCGAAGGCGTCGGAGACGGCCAGAACGGCCGCTGCCCCCTCGAGCGCCCGGCGGGTGATCCGCCCTCGCGCGGGCAGGGTCGCGGCGGCCTCGGGGCGGACGTCGTAGGTTTCCGGCGTGCCATCAGGGGCGATGACGAACTGGTGCGGCGACAGCCACCAGCCGTCGTGCAGCGTGACGACATAGGGCAGGCCACGGCGGCGCAGCGTGTCGGTGACCGAGGCGGTCAGGCGCTGGATGCAGTGGACATGCACGAGATCGGGTCGGATCCGCGACAGGAGCCGGTCGAAGATATCGCCCATGCGGTGATCCTGCGCCGCCATCGTGTCGATCCCGTCCCGCGCGGTCACCGTCCAGACGCGGGCGCCGTCGCGGGCGTGGCAGCGGATCTCGTAGGGTGTTTCGCCCCCCTCCAGCGTGGCGACTACGTCGATCTCGTAGGCATCGCCATGCAGCCGCAACAGGTCGGCGACATTGTCCTGCACCACGCGGGTGGCCCCGCCGATATCCTGCGGGGGGTAGAAGACATGGACGATCAGCAGGCGCGTCTTGTCGCGCGCCGCGGCGGGGCGCACCGCTTCGAACATGGCGTCGAAGCCTGCGCCCATGACCTCCAGGCTGTAGTCGCGCAGAACGCGCCCGCGTGCCTCTTCTCCGATCCGGCGGCGCAGCGCGGGATCGTCGATCAGCTTCAACATCGCCGTGGCGAAGGCGCCCTTGTCCGCGGCGAGACAGCCGGTGGCGCCCTCCTTGATCAACTCGGAAAGGGTGGCCGTGGGCGACAAGACCGAGGGCACACCGAACATCGCGGCCTCCATCCACTTGATCTCGCTTTTCGCGTCCGTGAGCACGGAGGGGGCAAGCACCGACAGGGCGATGTCGGCCTCGGCCAGCTGGGCGACATAGGTCTCGAAATCCCAGGTCGGGCGGAGGAGCGTGAGGTCCGGATGCTCGGGTTCCAGGTGGCTGAAGGCCGGGAAATCGCCGACCAGCCGGACCTCGACCTTGCCGGGGCGGCGGGCCAGAACCTCCGCGAGGGCGGGCTCGAGGACTTCGGTGAACTCGGCCTTGTGGGCCTTGGTGCCAGATCCGTAGTGGATGACAAGCTTGTCGTCGGGGGCTTTTTCGCGCCGGGCCACGCGGTCGAGAACCTGGATATGCGGCCGGCCCAGCGCGTTGCGATGCACGAAGACCTGCCCGCTGCGCACGACGCCCTGCATCGCGTCGCGGATCGTGGGCGTCGAGGCGATGCCATGCTCGCACAGGCTCATGGCATGGCGGAAGAGCGGCACGCCGCAGGCCATGGCAGCGTGATCGTCGCGCGTGATGCTGCCGGCGTAGGTCGCAAGCGGTGGCGGAAAGACGGCGGCATCGAAGATCAGGTCGTCGCAATCGTAGAAGGTTGCCAGCCCCTGCTGCGCGGCCTCGGCGATCAGGTCGATCACGGGCGGCAAGGCCGGGACGCGGACGAAGATGACCGCGTCGAAGGCGTCGAGCCGGTCGCGCAGCCGGTCGAGGTCGTGGAACTGGTGGAACAACTCGGCCTTGTAGCCCGCGGCGCGCAGCTGGTCGATCTTCTGATCGGCGCGGTAAAGCTTGCATTGGTAGAGGTCGTCATTGGCGAAAACCGCCACACGACGGATCGCCCCGGAACGGCGCGGCGCCTCGAACGGTGGGGTGCAGAGCGTCAGGGCATCGGCAAGGAGGCCTTGCACCTCGGGCACGGGCATGCGTGCGATGAAGGACCCGAGATCGCGCCAGATCGCGTCGAAGATCGCCCAGCCGAGATCGCGGCGGCGGCGGCGCAGGGCGACATCCGCGAAGAGGGTATCGGGCAGGGTGCGGGCGACCTCGAGTGCGTCTTGCAAGCGTCCCTGCGCCGCGAGCCCTTCGGCCAGCGTGATGGCGTTGGCGCCGGTATCCATTCCTGCAGGCACGGATTTGCGCAGCTGGATCTCGGTTCCCGGATTGGTCCTGCCGTGCAGGATGTCGGCCAGGTCGAGCGAGGCGCGCGGGTGGCCCGGATCACGATGAAGCAGCATGCGCAACAGCCCTTCGGCCGCGCCCGGATCGCCTGCGCGGCGGCGCGCGCGGGCGAGGTCGATGAGAAAACCCTCGGTCTCGGGCTCGCACGGATCGAAGACCGCCGCGCCCGGAACGGGCTGCGTGGCGAGGTGATGGAGCGTCGCGGCGAGGCCTGCATCATCGGCAAGATCGGCCGAGGCGGCGCGGAAGGCGGACAGCATCCCGAGCACGGCATCGGGCGGGGTCACGCCGCAGTGCATGGCGAACCAGGCGCGCGGATTGGCATGGGCGCCTGCGCGGACACCGCAGGCCGCCCAGTGGCGGCGCAGCGCCGCGGCATCGTCAGCGGGCGGCGGCGCGACCCCGGCAAAGGCGAGCGCGTCGCGGTAGAACCCTGGGTCAAAGGCATGGTCGGGATGCGGCGCGATCCCTTCGGCCAGGCCCGTGGTGCAGAAATGCGCGAGGGCGGCCAACCGGGACGTATCCGTCAGCGGGTGCGCCGCGGCCTCGGCGGCGACAGCGTAGAACTCATGCTCGAAGACCTGTTCGAAGACCGGGCCATGCACCCCGTTCATGAGCCACAGATGCGCCTCGGTCAGGGGCGCGTCGGCGACGCCCACCCCGGCACGGCGCAGGGCGCGGCAGGCCTCGGGCGCGGTGAGGTCCCCGGGCAGGACGAGGCCGTGAAACCGCCTGACGAAGGCGGGGTCCCAGGCCTCGGGGGTGGCAATGCGCCCCTCGGCGCGGCCGTACTCGAGAAAGTGGAAGACCGCCTCACCCGGGCTTGCCACGGCATCGGCCACGTCGGGATTGGCGGCGAGATAGGCCCCGACGTTGAAGCCGTCCGTCAGCGTCTCCGCATTGCGATGACCGGTGAGTGTGCGCTCAACGCCCAGTTTCCGCGCCTTGGCGCGATAGCGGACCTGCCAGTCCTCGGACCCGCCGCAAAAGGTCAGCCGGGCAACCCGGTTGCCGATCCTGCGGAAGGTTCTCGCGGTCCCTGTTCCGAGCATGCCCAACCAAGGCCTCAACCGATACTCAACCCCGGTTGCATATCGCGGCAGGCGGCGCGTGTCATCCGTGATGGCGTCGCCTTGCACCTCGGGGGCTGGGTCCATAGAACCTTGGCCAAGGAGGCCCGTCATGCCGAACGACCTTACGCCCAAGCCCGTTGTCCTTTGTATCCTGGATGGCTGGGGCATCGGCCCAACCGAGGCCGACAATGCGCCCCTACTGGCCCGGACGCCCACGATGGACCGGCTGATGGCGACCTGCCCCCATGCGACGCTGACCACCCATGGCCGCGCCGCGGGCCTGCCCGAAGGGCAGATGGGCAATTCCGAGGTCGGGCACACGAACATCGGCGCAGGCCGCGTGGTGGCCATGGACCTGGGCATGATCGACCTTGCGATCGAGGATGGGAGTTTCTTCGAAAAGCCCGCGCTGGCCGATTTCATCGCCACGCTGCAAGAGAGCGGCGGGCGGGCACATCTGGCGGGCCTGACCTCGCCCGGCGGGGTGCATTCGCACCAGTCGCATATCGTCGCCGCCGCCCGTGCGCTGACCGATGCGGGGCTCGAGGTGCTGGTCCACGCGATCACCGACGGGCGAGACGTGGCGCCCAAGTCCGCCGCCGAACAGGTCGCCGCGTTGGAGGCCGACCTGCCCGAGGGCGCGCGGATCGTCACCGTCACGGGGCGCTACTTCGCGATGGACCGCGACAACCGGTGGGACCGCGTCGAGCGTGCCCATGACGCGATTGCGCGGGGCGTGGGCGACAGGGGGCCGGACGCCGGCACGATCATCCGCACAGCCTATGACGTCGGCAAGACGGATGAATTCATCGAGCCCGCGGTGGTCGAAGGCTACACCGGCATGGCCGAAGGCGACGGGCTGTTCTTCGTGAACTTCCGCGCGGACCGGGCGCGCGAAATCCTCGCCGCGCTCGGCGCCCCGGATTTCGACGGGTTCGACCGCGGGCCGCGCCCGCCGCTGGTCGCCCGCCTTGGCATGGTGGATTACTCCAAGGCGCATGACGCCTACATGACCACGATGTTCCCCAAGCAGGAGATCGTGAACACGCTGGCCGAGTGGGTGGCGAAACAGGGGCTGCGGCAGTTCCACATCGCCGAAACCGAGAAATACCCCCATGTCACCTTCTTCCTGAACGGCGGCAAGGAGCCGCCCGTGCCGGGCGAGGATCGCTACATGGCGGCCTCCCCCAAGGTCGCCACCTATGATCTGCAGCCCGAGATGTCGGCCGCTGAAGTGACCGACCATTTGGTCGAGGCGATCGGCGCCGGCTACGATCTGATCGTGGTGAATTACGCCAACCCCGACATGGTCGGGCATACCGGTGACCTGGCCGCGGCGATCACGGCCTGCGAGGCCGTCGATGCGGGCCTCGGCCGTGCGGTGGCGGCGCTGGAACAGGCGGGCGGCGCGATGATCGTCACCGCCGACCATGGCAATTGCGAGACGATGGTGGACCCGGTGACCGGCGGGCCGCACACGGCGCATACGCTGAACCCGGTGCCGGTGATCCTGTTCGGCGGGCCCGCGGGGGCGGGGCTGCGCGACGGCATCCTTGCTGATCTCGCGCCCAGCCTGTTGCAGCTGATGGGCCTTCCGCAGCCGCCGGAGATGACCGGGAAGACGCTTCTGACATGATCCTGCGCACGGCCCTTGCCGCCCTCCTGCTTCTGAGCGCCCCGGCGCGGGCCGAGCTTGACGCCGCCGCGACGGCGTCCCGCGCGGCGGAGATGCTGGAACAGGCGGGCTTTGCCCTGCTTGAGGCCGATGGCGCGCGCGACCGGGTCGAGGCGCTGACCCAGACGGTGCGCGCCTACGAGGAGGGGCTGCTGGCGCTGCGCGAAGGCATCCGGCAGGCGGCGCTCAGGGAGCGGACGATCCTGCTGGTCTTCGAAGCCGAGCGCGACCGGCTATCGCGGCTTCTCGGTGTGCTGCAAAGCATCGAGGGCGCGCCCGCGCCGCTTCTGATGATGCACCCCGAGGGGGCACTTGGCACCGCGCGCTCCGGCATGATCGTGTCCGAGATCACCCCCGCCGTCGCCGAGGAGGCCCGCGCGCTGCGCGGCCAGTTGCAGGAGCTTGCGACGCTGCGCGCCCTGCAGGACGGCGCCGTGGCACAGCTGACCGCGGCGCTGGAACGGGCGCAGGACGCGCGCAGCGCCCTGAGCCAGGCCATCGCCGAACGGCGGATGCTGCCCGAGAACTTCACACGCGACGAAGACGGCATGGCCGAGCTGGTCGAAAGCGTCGATTCGCTCGACAGTCTCGCCACGCTCCTGTCGGCGGACCCGCCCGAGGCCGCCCCCGACCTGCCCGATTTCGCGCAGGCCCGCGGTACCCTGCGCCTGCCGGTCCTCGGCACGCGCCTGCGCGGCTTCGGCGAAGCCGATGCGGCGGGCGTGACGCGGCCCGGCCTGGTCTACGCCACGCGGCCGCGCGCACTGGTCACCGCGCCCTGGCCTGCCTCGGTCCGCTATGCCGGGCCGCTTCTGGACTACGGAAATGTGATCATCCTCGAACCCGAAGGGAGCTATCTGGTGGTTCTCGCGGGGCTCGGCACCCTTTACGTCAGTGCGGGTGGCCTCGTAACCTCGGACGCTCCGCTTGGCCTGATGCCGGGTGATGCGGGGGCGGAAAATGAAGAATTGGTCCTGCGCGAGCCGCAAACGGGTGGCGCCGGGATGACAGAAACGCTCTATATCGAACTGCGGGAGAACGGCGCGCCCGTCGACCCGACAGAGTGGTTCACCGAAACGACGCGCGACTGAGACGAAGGATAGGACGCCATGAACAAGCTGATCATCGCAGCCATCGGGGGGATCGCGGGCGGCGTCCTGCTGAGCACCCAGGTGGCGGGGCCGCTCATCGCGCAGGAGGATCGCGCGAATGCTTCGGTCTACGAACAGCTTGACCTGTTCGGCGACATCTTCGAGCGCATCCGCGCCAATTACGTCGAGGAGGTGGACGAGGCCGCCCTGATCGAGGCCGCGATCAACGGAATGCTGACCTCGCTCGACCCGCATTCCAGCTACCTGCCGCCGAATGATTTCGACGACATGCAGGTGCAGACCCGTGGCGAGTTCGGGGGCCTGGGGATCGAGGTGACGCAGGAAGACGGGTTCGTCCGCGTCATCACGCCGATGGACGACACCCCCGCGATGGAAGCGGGCGTGGAGGCGGGCGATTTCATCACCCATGTCGATGGCGAGGCGCTTCTGGGCCTGACGCTGGAAGAGGCGGTGGACCTGATGCGCGGCCCGGTCGGCTCGGAAATCGTCATCACGGTGGTCCGCGAGGGCGAGGATGAGCCCTTCGACATCACGATCGTGCGCGACCGTATCCGCCTGACTGCCGTGCGGGCCCGGCTGGAGGGCAACACCGCGATCCTGCGCGTCTCGACCTTCAACGACCAGACCTATCCGAACCTGCGCGAAGGACTGCTGGAGTTGATCGAAGAGGTCGGCGGCCTTGGCAACCTGAACGGTGTCGTGCTCGACCTGCGCAACAACCCCGGCGGTCTGCTGAGCCAGGCGATCCGCGTGACGGACGCCTTCCTCGAGCAGGGCGAGATCGTCTCGACCCGCGGCCGCGAGCCCGAGGATGGCGAACGCTACAACGCCACCCCCGGCGACATGATCGAGGGGCTGCCGCTGGTGGTTCTCGTGAACGGCGGCTCGGCCTCGGCCTCCGAGATCGTGGCGGGCGCGCTGCAGGACCATCGCCGCGCGGTCGTTGTGGGCACCAACAGCTTCGGCAAGGGGTCCGTCCAGTCGATCATGCCGCTTGCCGGCGAAGGGGCGATGCGGCTGACCACCTCGCTTTATTACACGCCGTCGGGCCGCTCGATCCAGGCGCTCGGCATCGCGCCCGACATTCTTGTCGAACAGCGCGATCCGATCGAGTTGGACGAGGAAGAAGAAGCCACCGCCAACCGCCGCAACGAGGCAAGCCTGCGCGGTGCGCTGCAGAACTCCACCCTGAGCGAGGATGAGGTGCGCCAGCTCGAGGAAGAGCAGGCCATCGCCGAGGCGACCGCGCGTCTTCGGAACGAGGATTACCAGCTGGCCTATGCCATCGACATCCTCACCGGTCTGAACGCGCTGGGTCCGCGCGGCAACTGACGCCCGTGACGCCCGACGAGATCGCGCGCCTGCCCTACCGGCCCTGCGTCGGGGTGGTGCTGATGCACCCCGACGGGCGCGTCTTCGCCGGGCAGCGCTCCGACATGGCGACGCCCGCATGGCAGATGCCGCAAGGAGGCATCGACACGGGCGAGGCCCCGGTCGAGGCCGCCTTGCGCGAGCTGCGCGAGGAAACTGGCGTGAAGAAGCGCCATGTCACCGTGTTGGGCGAGACGGCGGACTGGCTGCCCTACGACCTGCCCCCCGAGGTCCTGCCCTATCGCGGCAAGTATCGCGGGCAGACGCAGAAATGGGTCCTGATGCGTCTCGACGCGGGCGACGAGGTGATCGACCTTGCGCATGAGGACGTGGAGTTTTCGGACTGGCGCTGGATGACGGGGGCCGAGTTGCTGTCGCTGATCGTGCCCTTCAAGCGCCCGATCTACGAGGCCGTCCTGTCGGAGTTCGGGCTGGTCTGACCCGTCTCATCCCGCCTCGTATATCTCCAGCGGCAGGCCGTCGGGATCCTTGAAGAAGGTGAAGCGCCGTCCGGTGTTCTCGTCGGTGCGGATCGGTTCGACCGCCACGCCCTTCGCCTCCAGCGCCTCGGTCACCTGCGCCACGTTCTCCACCGCGAAGGCGAGGTGGCGCAGCCCCTGCGCCTCGGGCGTGTTGGGGCGGGGCGGCGGGTCGGGAAAGGAGAACAGCTCGATCTGCGATCCGTCCGGCAGGGCGAGGTCCAGCTTCCAGGATTGCCGCTCGGCGCGGAGGGTTTCGGCCACGACGCGCAGGCCGAGCGTGTCGGTGTAGAACGCGCGTGAGCGGGCGTAATCCGAGCAGATGATCGCGGCGTGATGGATGCCCTTCAGCATGGCGGCCCCTCGGGATGCGGTTGCGCCCCCCTCCTGCCCCATCGCCGCGCGCCTGCCAAGCGGGACTCCAAATGAGAA
>CBFIFZ010000063.1:0-13749 GCA_965661995.1 Roseicyclus sp. | reverse complement strand
GGCCACGGGCGATCTGCTGATCGATCGCGACGGACTGGCGACGGTGGAGCGCGACACGCAGATGCGGCTTCTGGCCGGGGCGTTGCAAAGGGTGGCGAGCGCCCCCTACCGCCCGCGTGCGCAAGCGCTCGAGGCGCTGCTCGACCGGGCGCTCGGCGGGGCGGGGGGGACGCTGCACGGCGTCGATCTCACCGTGGCTGCCGGGCATATCCGGCTGGCGCGTGAATTTGCCGCCCTTGCAGGGCATGGGGCCCTGTCGCGGCCCGGCCTGCTCTGGGACGGACGCTGGCGTCTGGGCGACTGGGTGGCACCGGGCCTGGCCCTGCGCGCCCTCGGACCCGAGGGATGGGCGCAACGCCCTGAAAACAAGCACCTAACCGTGCCCGCGCGCGCGGCATGGTCCTGGCCCGCCTTGTTCGAGGGCGAGCGCCTCGTGGCCTGCCCGCCGCTGGGTGTCGGGCCGGAGGCGGCGATCCGTCTCGAGGAACCGGGCGGCGCCATTTGGCCACATCCCTGAATACGCATTGAAGTCCGGGGCCGCATGTCTATCTTTCAAGACAACCGGGGGCGGTAACGTTCCAGCCCCGAGTGTAAGGAGAACTCCCTTGGGAAACGCGAGAAACGTCGCATTCTGGGTCATCCTGTTCCTGCTGATCCTGGCGCTCTTCAACCTGTTCTCAGGTGGCCAGAGCCAGATGGCGCAGCGCGGCGTGGCTTATTCGGATTTCATCAGCCAAGTCGAGAACGGGCAGGTCCTGTCGGCGACCTTGGATGGCGAGAACGTCCAGTTCACCACGTCCGACGGAACCTTCGGGACCGTCGCGCCGGGTGATGCCAACACCACCGAGGTTCTCTTGCAGAACGACGTCCGCATCGAGGCGACCCCGCAGGAGCAGTCCGGCTTCCTGAGCGTGCTGTCACTGTGGCTGCCGGTGCTGGTTCTGATCGGCATCTGGATCTTCTTCATGAACCGGATGCAGGGCGGCGGCCGCGGCGGTGCGATGGGCTTCGGCAAATCCAAGGCGAAGCTGCTGACCGAGAAGCATGGCCGGGTGACCTTCGACGATGTCGCGGGCATCGACGAGGCCAAGGAAGAGCTTGAGGAAATCGTCGAGTTCCTGCGCAACCCGCAGAAGTTCAGCCGCCTGGGGGGCAAGATCCCCAAGGGCGCGCTGCTTGTCGGCCCGCCCGGCACCGGCAAGACGCTGCTCGCGCGCGCGATCGCGGGCGAGGCGGGCGTGCCCTTCTTCACCATCTCCGGTTCCGACTTCGTAGAGATGTTCGTCGGCGTCGGCGCAAGCCGCGTCCGCGACATGTTCGAGCAGGCGAAGAAGAACGCGCCCTGTATCGTCTTCATCGACGAGATCGACGCCGTGGGCCGGTCGCGTGGCGTGGGCTACGGCGGCGGCAATGACGAGCGCGAGCAGACGCTGAACCAGCTTCTGGTCGAGATGGACGGGTTCGAGGCGAACGAGGGTATCATCATCATCGCCGCCACCAACCGGCCCGACGTGCTCGATCCCGCGCTGCTGCGCCCCGGCCGTTTCGACCGGCAGGTTCAGGTGCCAAATCCCGACATCAAGGGCCGCGATCGTATCCTGGGCGTTCACGCCCGCAAGGTGCCGCTTGGCCCCGACGTGGACCTGCGCATCATCGCGCGCGGCACGCCCGGTTTCTCGGGCGCCGACCTCGCCAACCTCGTGAACGAGGCGGCGCTGATGGCCGCCCGCGTCAACCGGCGCTTCGTCACGATGGAGGATTTCGAGAACGCCAAGGACAAGGTCATGATGGGGGCCGAGCGGCGGTCCATGGTGATGACCGAGGACGAGAAGAAGCTGACCGCCTATCACGAGGCCGGTCACGCGATCGTCGGCCTGAACGTCCCGCAGCATGACCCGATCCACAAGGCGACGATCATTCCGCGCGGCCGGGCGCTCGGCCTCGTGCTGTCGCTTCCCGAGCGGGACCAGCTTTCGGTGAGCTACACCAAGTATACCTCGAAGATCGCCATGGCGATGGGCGGGCGCGTCGCTGAAGAGCTTGTCTTCGGCAAGGAGAACGTGACCTCTGGCGCGGCCTCGGACATCCAGCAGGTCTCCAAGATCGCCCGCGCGATGGTGACCCAGTTCGGCTATGCCGAGGAGCTCGGTTTCGTGGACTATGCCAACGAGCAGCAAAGCTACCTCGGCTCCTACGGCGGCGGCACGGGCCATTCCGAGGAGATGCAGAAGCGCATCGATGCCAAGGTCAAGGATATGATCGACACCGGTTACGAGACCGCAAAGCGCATCCTGACCGAGAAGCGCGACGACCTGGAGCGGCTGGCGCAGGGCCTGCTGGAGTACGAGACGCTGACCGGTATCGAGATCCAGAAGGTGATCAACGGCGAGCCGCTGAACCGCGGTGACGACGACGACACCAGTTCGGCCTCGGGCGGGACCCCTTCGGTCACGGCGATCCCAAAGCTCAAGCCCAAATCGAAGCCATCGGGCGACGAGGGCGGCATGGAGCCAGAGCCGACCGCCTGACCATGCTTCAGCAGAAACGGAAACGCCCCGGCCAATCGGCCGGGGCGTTTTTCTTTCGGTCTGATGGAAGCCGCGTCAGCTTTCCGCGTAGCGGCTGCGCGCCTTCTGCATCCCGTCTTCCAGCGCGTGCCAGGCCTTTTCGAAGCCGTCCACCATGTCCTGCCAGGCGGCCCCGCTGGCCTTGCCGATCTCGTGCAGGCGGCCCTCGGCCTCGTCGCGGCGCTGCTTCAGTTCATCGAGCTGGCGCTCGAGCTCGGCCTCGCCCTTGCCCTGCGCTTCCTTGATGTCGGCACGCATCGTCCGGATCTCGGCGTTCCACTTGTCGAGCTGGGCCTTCGCCCGTTCGACATACACGTCTTGGGTCGTCATATCTGTCCTCCTTGTTTCCGCGTTGGACATGACGAAAACGTAGGAACGCGATCGCGACACAAAAAGGGGGTCGGCAGGGCCATGCCCGCCAACCCCCTGATCACGAGGCAACATTTTCCGTTGATTTTCAGCCGCCCATCATCTTCTTGCGGGCGTCCTCCATGGTTTTCTCCATGTCTTTCCAGGCGCTCTCCATGGATTTCTGGACCTCTTTCACGGCCTCCATGTTCGCCTTGCCCATCTCTTCCATCTGGGCCTCGATCTTCTTGCGCTGGGCGTTCATGTCTTCCCATTGCTTCATCATCTGGCTCTGGCCCTGGGCCCCGGCCTCCATCATCTTGTCCTGCATCTTCTTCATTTCGGCCGTCCACTGGTCCATCTGGGCCTTGGCCTGGGCCATGAAATCGGTCTTGTCCGCCATGAGGTCCGTCTCCGCTTGCGGTTGGTGTCGAGCACAACAGTAACACGGATCAACCCGTGACGCGCCCCTCAAAAGACGCGAGTTCCGGGTTGTGGTGGGAGACCCGACGCCCTTTTATCGCTGCAAGCACAAGAGGTTCCGATGCCTGCCCTGATCCCGACCCGTTTCACCGCGACCGTCACCTGGCTTGGCCGCAACATCGACCGTGGCGCGGCGCTGGAAACCGTCGCGCTGACCGAGATGCCGTTGACCTTCGCCGGCTACGTGGGCGAAAGCCGTTCGGGCCTGACGCGCCCCTCCGACAGCCGAGTTGTCGCGCAGTACCGCCGGGGCACCGAGATCCGGAACACGCGGCAGCTCTCGATCCTCTCGGCCGAGGACCTGGCGGCGATTGCCGCCGAAATGGGGATCGAAGCGCTCAACCCCGCCCTTCTGGGCGCGTCGATGGTGCTGGAGGGGATCCCCGATTTCAGCCAGGTGCCGCCCTCGGCCCGACTGCAGGACGAGGACAGCGGCACGACCCTGACGGTCGACATGGAAAACCGCCCCTGCTCCCTGCCCGCGAAACCGATCGAGGCGCGCCACCCGGGCTTTGGCCGTGCCTTCAAGCGCGCCGCGCAGGACCGGCGGGGCGTGACGGCCTGGGTCGAACGCGAGGGCACCATCCGGCTTGGCGCCACGCTGCGCCTGCATATCCCCGATCAGCCGGTCTGGCCGCATCTGGACGCCGCGCGCCGCGATCCGGCCTTAGGGGCACTTCGGCCCCGCGGGTTTCGCATCGGAAACGGAACTTGACGGCTGCGTCTGCGAATGTGTCGGAAACGATCCTCTCAACCCGGCCCGCGCCCGTTATAGGCGAGTTCAACGACACGCCCGACAGGGAAGGGAGCCTGCCCGAGATGGCCTTCAAGACCGATATCGAAATCGCCCGCGAGGCGCAGAAGAAACCGATCCAGGAGATCGGCGCGAAACTCGACATTCCCACCGAGGCGCTGCTGCCCTACGGGCATGACAAGGCCAAGGTGGGGCAGGAGTTCATCAACTCGCTCGAGGGCCGCCCCAACGGCAAGCTCATCCTCGTGACCGCAATAAACCCGACGCCCGCGGGCGAGGGCAAGACGACCACGACCGTGGGCCTTGGCGACGGCCTGAACCGGATCGGCAAGCGCGCGGCGATCTGCATCCGCGAGGCCTCGCTTGGGCCCAACTTCGGGATGAAGGGCGGGGCCGCGGGCGGCGGCTACGCGCAGGTCGTGCCGATGGAGGACATGAACCTTCATTTCACCGGCGATTTCCACGCGATCACGGCGGCGCACAACCTGCTGTCGGCGATGATCGACAACCACATCTACTGGGGCAACGAGCTGGAGATCGACGAGCGCCGCGTGACCTGGCGCCGCGTGCTCGACATGAACGACCGCGCGCTGCGCGATGTCGTCACCTCGCTGGGCGGCGTCGCCAACGGCTTCCCGCGCCAGACCGGCTTCGACATCACCGTCGCCTCCGAGGTCATGGCGATCCTGTGCCTTTCGTCTGACCTTGCCGATCTGGAGCGGCGGCTTGGCGACATGATCGTCGCCTATCGCCGCGACAAGATGCAGCCGAACCTCGTGCAGACGCTCGAGAACAACCCCGCCTTCGTCCATGGCGGGCCCTTCGCCAATATCGCCCATGGCTGCAACTCGGTCATCGCCACCAAGACCGCGCTGAAGCTGGCCGATTACGTCGTGACCGAGGCGGGCTTCGGCGCGGACCTGGGCGCCGAGAAGTTCATGAACATCAAGTGCCGCAAGGCGGGCCTTGCGCCCGACGCCGTGGTGATCGTGGCGACCGTGCGCGCGATGAAGATGAACGGCGGCGTCGCCAAGGCGGACCTCGGGGCCGAGAATGTCGACGCCGTGCAGAAGGGCTGCGCGAACCTTGGCCGTCACGTCCAGAACGTGAAGAAATTCGGCGTGCCGGTCGTCGTCGGCATCAACCATTTCGCGGGCGATACCGAGGCGGAAGTGGCCGCCGTGAAGGACTACGTCGCTAGCCTCGGGACCGAGGCGATCCTCTGCAAGCATTGGGCCGAGGGCGGCGCGGGCATCGAGGCGCTGGCCCACAAGGTCGTCGAGATGGCCGACAGCGGCAAGGCGAACTTCTCGCCGCTCTACGAGGACGGGATGAGCCTTTTCGGCAAGATCGAGACCATCGCCAAGTCGATCTACCACGCCTCCGAGGTGATCGCGGACAAGAAGGTGCGCGACCAACTGAAGGAATGGGAAGCGCAAGGCTATGGCAATCTGCCGGTCTGCATGGCCAAGACGCAATATTCCTTCTCGACCGACCCGAACCTGCGTGGCGCGCCCGAGGGGCACACTCTGCCGATCCGCGAGGTGCGGCTGTCGGCGGGGGCGGGGTTCGTCGTGGTGATCTGCGGCGAGATCATGACCATGCCGGGCCTGCCGCGGGTTCCGGCCTCGGAGACGATCCGCCTGAACGAGGCGGGCCTGATCGAAGGCCTGTTCTGACAAGCGGGTGCGCGTCGTCGGAGGCATCGAGCCCCCGCCAACGCGGTCGCCGCGATGCGGCTCCGGGGCGCTCCAGCCCGGGGTTGCGGATCGGTGGCAGGCGTCGGATATGCATATTTTTGGAAAGATGAAGGGGCAGGGCATGGCTGCGACGATCATCGACGGAAAGGCCTTTGCCGCGACGGTGCGGGGGCAGGTGGCCGAGAAGGTCGCGGCTTTGAAGGCCGAGCACGGTATCGTGCCGGGGCTTGCCGTGGTGCTGGTGGGCGAGGACCCGGCGAGCGAGGTCTATGTCGCGCACAAGCACACGGCGACTGTCGAGGTCGGCATGGCCTCGTTCGAGCACAAGTTGCCGGCGGACACGTCCGAGGCCGACCTATTCGCGCTGATCGACCGGCTGAACGCCGACCCCGCGGTGCATGGCATCCTCTGCCAGTTTCCCGTGCCCGACCACCTGGACGAGCGCCGGACCGTGGCGCGCATCGCGCCGGAGAAGGATGTGGACGGGCTGAGCGTGACCAATGCCGGGCTTCTGGCGACGGGCGGCAGGGCGCTTGTCAGTTGCACGCCACTGGGCTGCCTGATGCTGCTGCGCGACCGGTTCGACAGCCTGTCCGGACTCGAGGCCGTGGTGATCGGGCGATCTAACCTGTTCGGCAAGCCGATGGCGCAGCTCTTGTTGCGGGAGAATTGTACCGTCACCATCGCCCATTCGCGGACGAAGGACCTGGCCAAGGTCTGCCGCCGTGCGGATATCCTGGTTGCCGCCGTCGGCCGGGCCGAGATGGTGCAGGGTGACTGGGTCAAGCCGGGGGCGACGGTGATCGACGTCGGGATCACGCGGGTGCCGCATCCCGACAAGCCGGGCAAGACGCGCCTGATCGGCGATGTCGCCTTCGAGAGCGTGGCCGAGGTTGCAGGCGCGATCACGCCAGTGCCGGGCGGCGTTGGGCCGATGACCATCGCCTGCCTTCTGGCCAACACGCTGACGGCCTGCTGCCGCGCGAACCGGTTGCCCGAGCCCGAGGGGCTGACCGCCTGAGGCTCAGTTCCTCGGGAAGTGGGGCCGGTCGGGATTGTAGTAGGTGGCGAGGTAGTCGAGGATCTGATCCCGGTCCTCGTCCACGATCTCGCCCATGCCCATCTCCTCGACCATCCATACGAGGATCTCGTCCCAGCCCTCGCGGGTCTGGCCCTGCTGGGCGATGATCATCTCGGAATGGCAGGCCGCGCAGTAGTCATAGGTGATTTGCGCGCCGGGGGCCTCGTGCAGGATGCCCACATCATAGATCACCTCGGTCCGTCCCTGGTCATCCACTACGGTCATCTGCGCGCCTGCACTGCCGATGGCGAATGCGCTGGCAAGGCCTGTCGCAAGCAGAAGCTGGGCCTTCGTCGTCGTCATTTGGTCCTGATCTCCCTTCATGGAAGCGGGCGCGGGGCCGTCGCCGATACCCACGCCCGCCCATGGATGTCCCGTGCCGGTCAGCTGGCCATCACGCCGACGCGGTGCAGCGAGTTGTTGTTGTAGCCGCGCGGGTTCCACGCGATCGCGTGGGGTTGCGAGACGCCCTCGCTGTCGGTCGCGCGTGCCCAGATCTCGTAATAACCCGCCTGTGGGAAGCTGACGCTGGTGCGCCAGTTCTGCCAGGCACCGGCGTTGATCGGGGCATCGAGGTCCGCGTCCTGCCATGTCGCGCCGAAATCGACCGACACTTCCAGGCGCTCGACCGTGCGGTCGCCGACCCATGCATGGCCACGCACCTCGGTCGACAGGCCCGTCTCGGTCCCGTTTTCCGGGAAGGTGACGATGGATTTCACCGGCATCGCCTCCATGATCACCATGTCCTCGTTGGGGACATCGGTGCCGGGGGCGACCGGGTAGGCGGGCACGCGGTAGGATTGGCCGCCCATCTTCTCGCCGTCATGCTCGACATCGCGGACCCAGATCCGCGTCAGCCATTTCTGCGAGCACGAACCCGGCCAGCCCGGCACGACGAGGCGCAACGGCGCGCCGTTCATCGGGTGCAGGGGTGCACCGTTCATCTCGAAGGCGATCATGACGGTCTCGTCCAGCGCCTTGTCGATCGGCAGGCCGCGCGACAGCGGGAACTTGTCGGGGTCGCCCGACAGGTGGATGTCGGCGCCCTCGTGGCCGGTGTAGACCGCGGCCTCCTGCACGCCCGCCGCTTCCAGCACGTCCTTCAGGCGCACGCCGGTCCATTCGGAACAGGCGACGGCGCCGACCGTCCACTGGTTGCCGCGCGCCGGCGGATCGAAGGCCGAGCGCCCGTTGCCTCCGCATTCGATGTGCAGGGCGCGGGTGATGACCTCGAAGTTCTCGCGCAATTCGGCGATGGTCATGGTCATCGGGTTGTCGACGAAGCCGTCGATCGTCAGCGTCCAGCCCTCCGCGTCCATGGTGTCGGGCAGAAGGCCGTTGTTGCGGATGAAATGCCGGTTGGTCGGCGTGATCGCGTCGTCGAGCAGATGCGCGGGCGTCTCGGCGTTGACCGGGCGGTCGCCGAGGAGCGTCAGCCCGTCCTTGCCGGCCAGCGGGTCCTCCTGCGCGAAGGCCGCGGGGATCAGGCCCTTTGGCATGTTGCGCTCGAACGGGATGGTCATCCCCGCGATGGCGCCCATCGTGGCGTAGCTCGCCGTTCGCAGGAACCGTCTCCGATCCTCGCGGTCGGCCTGTTCGGTGTGCGTGGCGATGTCATGATGGTCTTTCATTCGTTCTCCTCCCAAAAAACGAAACATGGTCAATGATGCTACGGCCTGCCCCCGGATTCTCAAGGCCGTGGCTCATAGGATTTGCCTATGCACGCAATAGGGGAGCTAGCCGGGTATCATGGTGCCCTGAAGCAGGGCGGTTTCACGGCGCTCTCCGTCCGCGCTTTCGGCGAAAAGGGTGGCCCGGACGACGCTCAGTCGGCGGCCGGCTTTCATCACCTCGCCCACGGCGACCAGGCGCACCCCCTGTGCAGGGGCGATGAGGTTGATCTTCATTTCGACCGTAAGCACCTCGCTGCCCGGCGGCATCAGGGACAGGGCGGCATATCCGGCCGCGCTGTCGCCTAGGGCGAAACTTGCCCCTGCATGGGCAAATCCATGCTGTTGAGAGACGCCTTGCCCTATCGGCAGGCTCAGTGTGACCCGCCCCGGAGCCATGGCGTCGATCCGCGCGCCAAGGCTGGCCATCATCCCCTGTCGGCCGAAACTGTCGCGGATCGCCCGTTCGACGTCCGTGTCGATTGAGCTGTCCATGAATGCATCCTCCTCGCAACTGTCTTCGGTTTCGAGACTATTTGGTCAGTATGACCGCTTGCAACTTTCGGCCTGTGATATCTACAATGGAAACATGCGCGCTGATTTGGGGGTGCCACACGTCATGCGGGGACAGCTGGAAGCGAATGTCGATCCGGTAAGGTCGCCTTGGGCGTTCCGCTGCTTGGTCTGGGTCCTGTTGACGCTGGCGGGCGCGATGATCGGGCCCTTCACGACCTATACCGCGTTCGGCTTCGGCGAACGCCTGGTCTATTGGGCCGTCATCTGCGCTGTCGCGGTCATGCTTGGCATCGGCATCCGCGAGGTGGTGGAAAAGTGGCGCGGGGGGGAGTCGCTTCGGACCGATATCCTCGTCACCGTTGCGCAGTCCTCGATCATCGGACCGGTGGTCTGGTTGATCAACCACATGGTCTACGGACTGGACGTCCAGAGCATTGCATTCTTTGCAGAGCATGTCGGCGCCGTTTTTGCGTCCGGGCTGCTCGTCACGGCCCTGCGTGAGCAATTCAGGATCAGGCGTGAATCCGCCTCCGGGGCCGAGGGATGGGCAGGTGGCCCGGCCAACGGTGAAGCCATGCCCGAGTTCCTTTCCCTGGTCGAGGAGACCCAGCGTGGACCCATCCAGGTCATCTCGGCGGATGATCACTATCTCCATGTCGTCACCACGAAAGGGTCGTCGCGCATCCTGATGCGGTTTCGGGGTGCGCTGGCCCAGCTCGGCGATCTGCCGGGGTATCGCATCCACCGGTCGCACTGGGTGGCCGCTGCGCGGTTGTTGCGCGTCCGGTCCGAGGGCCGCCGCTACGTGGCCGAGTTGAACTGCGGTACGGAGCTGCCGGTGAGCCGTGCCTATCTCGACGATCTGCGCCGCGGTGGCTACCTCGACTGACGCGGCATCGGCAGGCGGACAGGAGTCGCGGCGAGCAGGATCGCCTCGGCGCGCCGGTCCATCAGGTCCGACAGTTCCGCCCGGGTGCAATCCAGCCCGCCGGTATAGGCGCCATAGGCCGGCAGGATAAGCCGCACGTCATCCATCAGGAAGCAGCGGCGCGATAGCGACCGCCCCTTGAGCGAGACACGCGCCTTCGGGTGATAGTGTCCCGACACCTCGCCCTGCGCGCCGGGTTGCGCGATGTGCCGGAAGATCAGCCCGTCCAGGCCGTAGTCCGCAAGATGCGTTCCGCCGAAGTCGACCGGGCCCGGATCGTGGTTGCCGAGGATCCAGACCCAGCGACGCCC
The DNA here is from genome assembly GCA_965661995.1 of Roseicyclus sp. Lineage (GTDB taxonomy): Bacteria > Pseudomonadota > Alphaproteobacteria > Rhodobacterales > Rhodobacteraceae > Roseicyclus. Next base: position 3,391 of record CBFIFZ010000063.1, on the reverse strand, counting down.
CGCCATCAGGCCAAGCAACTGATCCTTCAAGGGGTCGGCCATGTTGCGGCTGGCCGCGAGGTCATCGAAGCTGTCGCCAAGGCACACGACCTCGCCCGCGCCCGTGGCCGAGAGGTCCGCGCGCAGCCTGTCGAGCGTTTCCTGCGTTTCATAGGGCGGCAGCATGGGCCCGCCGAGACGCGCCATCCGGTCGGACTTCCCGAGGTGCAGGTCGGACACGCAAAGCAGGCGCCGGCCGGGCCACCAGAGGGCACCCGACGGCAGGGCATGGAGCGTTTCACCGAAAAACTCGAAGGGCAGGTCGTTCATGCTTTGTTCATACGCCCTGGAGGGCAGGAAGGGCAAGGTGGCTGATGGCCAATGCCTATGTGACGGATGGTGCGGTGACGAAAGGGGGCATCACGCCTGTTCGGCCGCCAGTCCGGCCGCCGTCATCAGGCGCGCGGCCTCGTCCTCGAGCATGCGCTGGTCGGCGGCGCCGGCGATCGGCACCCGCCCCGGTTCGAGGAACAGGGGGGCGGCCAGTGGGCTGACACGCGACAGGCGCGCGTGGTCGATCCGGTCGCCGATGCGCGCGAGCATCTCCTCGATCCGGCCGAAATCGACAAGGCCGCGCATCGCCTCGGCGCGCGTGATCTCGAGCATGACGTGGTCGGGGTCGTATTTGCGCAGCGTGTCGTAAAGGATGTCTGTCGAGAATGTCGCCTGCCGCCCGGTCTTGCGTTTGCCGCCGGGCTGGTTGCGGTCGATCAGCCCCGCGATGATCGCGCTGCCCTTGAAGGTTCGCTTCATCACGGCGTTGTCGGCGAGCCAGGCCTCCATCGTCTCGACGAGGTTCTCGCGCGAGAAGAGCGGCGTGGGATCGCCCGGCGGGTCGAGCCCCCAGATCAGCGTGGCGTAGTCGGTGGCCACGAACCCCATCGGGTTCAGGCCCATCTCTTCCATGCGCTGCGTGATCAACAGCCCGAGGGTCTGTTGTGCGTTCTTGCCTGCGAAACCGTAGGCCACGACATGCTCGCGCCCGTCATGGGGGAAGCTTTCGACCAGCAGCCGGTCCCGTTCGGGCAGGCGGCTCACCTTGCGCTGAAGGCGCAGCCAATCGCGGGTGTGGCCGGGTAGCCCGGGCCAGTCTTCGGCGCGGAACATGGCCAGGATGCGGTCCGAGAGCTGCGTGGAGGTGGCGAATTTCGTGCCCATGAAGGTGGCGATCTTGGGCTTGAGGTAGGGGGTGCGGCTGACCTCGACCACCATCTCGCGCATGCCTTCGTAGCGCACGATCTGCCCGCCGATCAGGAAGGTGTCGCCCTTCCTGAGCATCGAGGCGAAATATTCCTCGACCTCGCCCAAGGGTGCGCCGCCGCGGGTCTTCTGGTAGCGGACCTGCATCTTGTCGGCATCGACGATGGTGCCGATGTTCATGCGGATGCGCGTGGTGGCGCGCGGGTCGCGCAGCTGCCACTGCCCGTCTGGGCGCTGCACCAGCCGTTGCCATTGGTCATAGGCGCGCAGAGCGTAGCCCCCGGTTGCCGCGAAATCGAGGCAGCGGTCGAAGGTGTCCCGCGGCAGGTCCGCATAGGCGCCCGCAGTGCGGATCTCGTCGAAAAGGTCATCGGCGTGGAACGGCCCGGCGGCCGCCCGGATCAGGATGTGCTGGCAGAGCACGTCGAGCGGGCCGGTGTGGTCGGTGTCACCGTCCAGCTGGTGGGCGCGTACGGCCTCGAGGGCCGCGGTGCACTCGATCACCTCGAAGCGGTTGGCGGGCACGATCAGCGCCTTGGAGGGCGCGTTGTAGCGGTGGTTGGCGCGGCCTATGCGCTGAACCAGCCGCTTCACGTTCTTGGGCGCGCCGACCTGGATCACGAGGTCCACGTCGCCCCAGTCGATGCCGAGGTCGAGCGAGCCGGTGCAGACGATGGCCTTGAGCCGCCCGTCAACCATCGCCTGCTCGACCTTTTCGCGCTGCTCGCGGGCGAGTGCGCCGTGGTGGATGCCGATGGGAAGCTGGTCTTCGTTGGCAAGCCAGAGGTGGTGAAAGAACAGCTCGGCCTGCGCGCGGGTGTTGTGGAAGATCAGCGTGGTACGGTGGCGGCGGACCTGTTCCAGCACAGCGGGGATGGCGTATTTGCCGCCACCGCCGGACCATGGCGGGGGTTCCTCGGTGGTCAGCATGGCGATGTCGGGATCGGGGCCGGGATCGGCCTGAAGGATCTCGCAAGGGTCGGGGTGGCGGGCGAGGATGCGGGCGATGGCGGCGGGGTCCTCCACCGTGGCCGACAGGCCCACGCGGCGCAGGCCGGGGGCGAGCGTCGAGAGGCGCGAGAGCGCCAGCATCAGCTGGTCGCCGCGCTTCGACTCGGCCAGCGCGTGGATCTCGTCCACGATGATCCGCTTGAGGCCGGCAAAGGTGCGCCCCGCATCTTCGTAGGACACAAGCAGGGCCAGGCTTTCCGGTGTCGTCAGAAGGATATGCGGCGGGTCCGCGCGCTGGCGCCGCTTGGTGTGGGAAGACGTGTCGCCGGTGCGGTCCTCGATGCGGATGGGCAGGCCCATGTCCGCGACCGGGCCGGTCAGGTTGCGCTTGATGTCGGCGGCCAGCGCCTTGAGCGGCGAGACGTAGAGCGTGTGCAGGCCCTTGTGCGTGCCATCCGCCAACTCGGCCAGCGTCGGCAGGAAACCCGCCATGGTCTTGCCCCCGCCCGTGGGCGCGATCAGGAGCTGGCAGGGTGCGCCTGCGCGGTCCAGCATGGCTTGCTGGTGCGGGTGGATGGACCATCCGCGGGCGGTGAACCAGCCGGTGATCTCGGGGGGAAGGGTGCGCGTCATGCGCCCATAGATAACCGACCTTGGCCGGTTGGCCATGGGGGGCGTTTTGCCTGCGCAAAACGGAGCGGAAAACTGCAGTTTTCCGGAAGCGCGAAACTGCAGTGTCGCGCGCGCCTCAGTGGACGATCTTCTCTTCCTTGACGAAGAGGTTCTCCCACGCCCGGTCGATGAACTCGGGGCGCATCTGGTAGGGGATGCCCTCGAACTCGCAGATCGCCTTGATCTGGTCGCACAGGAAGACGGGGTGGTAATTGGCGTAATTGTGCTCGATCGTCGGGTATTTCGTCTTCAGCAGGTGGATGAGCGACGCCTCGTCCAGCGGCACGCCCTTTTTGCGGGCCACCAGCGCGAAGATCTTCAGGAACTGCTCCTGGTTGGGCCCGTCGATCTTCACCTTGAAGAAGATCCGGCGCAGCGCGGCCTGGTCGAAGATCTCGTTGGGGTGGAAATTGGTCGAGAAGACCACGAGCGTGTCGAAGGGCACTTCGAACTTCTCGCCCGATTGCAGGGCTAGGATGTCGTAGCCCATCTCCATCGGGACGATCCAGCGGTTGATCAGCGCCTGCGG
>CBFIFZ010000062.1:0-13851 GCA_965661995.1 Roseicyclus sp. | reverse complement strand
TCGATCACGTCGACGTCAAGGCCGTCGGAGAAGATCACCAGCTTCTCGCGGGGATCCTCGCCCCGGGCTTCCCACCAGCGGATCGCGGTCTCGGCCCCCGCGGCGGGGTCGCCGCTATCGATGCGGATGCCGGTCCATTGGGTCAGCCAGTCGGGGGCGTTCTGCAGGAAGCCCTCGGTCCCGTAGGTGTCGGGCAGGATGATGCGGAGGTTGCCGGAATGCTCCTCGTGCCAGTCGGAGAGCACGTCATAGGGGGCGCGGGCGAGGTCTGCGTCGGTTTCGGCCAGGGCGGCGTAGACCATGGGCAGCTCGTGGGCGTTGGTGCCGATCGCCTCGAGGTCGCGGTTCTTGGCGATGAGGCAGTTGGAGGTGCCGGTGAAGGCGGGGCCGAGCCCCTCCTGCATGGCCTGGACGGCCCAGTCCTGCCAGAGGAAGGAGTGGCGGCGGCGGGTGCCGAAATCGGCGATGCGCAGGCCGGGGACCTGCTGCAGGCGCTCGATCTTCTGCCAGAGCTTGGTCATGGCGCGGGCGTAGAGGACCTGAAGCTCGAAGCGGCCCATGTGGGCGAGGGTGGCGCGGCCGCGGAGTTCCATGAGGACGGCGAGGGCGGGGATTTCCCAGAGCATGACCTCGGGCCATTTGCCTTCGAAGGTCAGCTCGTATTGGTCGCCGACGCGTTCGAGGTGGTAGGGGGGGAGCTGGAGGTTCTCGAACCACTCCATGAAGTCGGGGCGGAACATCTGGCGCTTGCCGTAGAAGGTGTTGCCGCGGAGCCAGGTGCTTTCGCCGCGCGACAGGCGCAGGGTGCGGATGTGGTCAAGCTGCTCGCGCAGCTCGCCCTCGTCGATGAGGCGGGCGAGGGGAATGCGCGTGGTGCGGTTGATGAGCGAGAAGGTGACGGTGGTGTCGGGGCGGTTGCGGAACACCGACTGGCACATCAGGAGCTTGTAGAAATCCGTGTCGATGAGGGAGCGGACGATCGGGTCGATCTTCCACTTGTGGTTGTAGACGCGGGTGGCGATATCCACCATCAGCAAACCTCCGGTTTGACGTCGACCATGGGCCGGCTCCTCTGGGGCGAGGTTAGAGCAAGGCGGGGGGCGGGTGTCTAGGCCGGGCGGGCGTGACGCCAGACCTTGACCGCCGAGACGAGCAGAATGGCGGCGAGGACCGGGAGCAGGACGGTTTCGGGCACGATGCCGAGGAGGCGGCCGCCGATCCAGACGCCAAGGACCGAGCCCGCGGCCATGATCACCAAGAAGCGGCGGTTGCGGGCGATCACGGCAAAGCTGTCGTCGCGGCTGTAGCGGGCGAAACCGATCAGCATGGTTGGCAGGCTGATGGCGAGCGACAGGCTTCCGGCGAGGCGGATGTCGGTTCCGAAAAGCAGGACGAGGGTCGGGATCAGCAACTCGCCGCCTGCCACGCCCATGACCGAGGCCACGATGCCGATGGCCAGACCGGCGGCCAGACCGGCAAGCACGAGCGCGATACCGTCGAGCGGCGGCGGGCCGCCCCGGGGATCGTGGCCAAGCAGGAGAACGGCGGCGATTGCCACGAGCAGGACGGCGAGCACCTGGTAGAGCCGCGGACCGCGCAGCCGGATGGCCTATCCGGCACCCAGCCACGCGCCCAGCAGGCTGCCCCCCAGCAAGTTGAGCAGGATCGGCCACTGCGCGGCGACATCGGCCAATGGCACGCTGTGGGCGCGGAACGGCAGGGCCGAGGCGACGACGATCAGGCTGAGCGCCTTGTTCAGGATGACGGCGTCGAGCGCGCCGAAGCGGAAGACGCCGATCAGCAGCGGCAGGCGAAACTCGGCCCCGCCCAGCCCGATCAACCCGCCCAGAATCCCCACGACGCCACCGCCCGAAAAGGCCGCAAGATCGCTGCGCGGGTGTGGGTCATGAGGATCGGACATGCGTGAAACTCGGTCGGTCTTTCCGTCTGAATGTACCGTCACCCGGGCGGTGTCCAGAGCACGTCCGTCAGTCGGGGCGCATGGGTCGCCAGCATGACGAGACGGTCGAGGCCCAGGGCGGCGCCGGAGGTGGGGGGCATGTGGGGAAGGGCCGCGAGGAGGTCTTCGTCGAGCGGGTAGCGGTGGCCGTAGAGGCGTTCTTTCAGGTCCATGTCGGCGGTGAAGCGGGCGCGTTGTTCCTGCGCGTCGGTCAGTTCGCCGAAGGCGTTGGCCAGCTCGAGACCGCAGGCGAAGAGCTCGAAGCGTTCGGCCGTGCGGGGGTCTTGCGGCGATGTGCGGGCCAGCGCCGCCTCGGGCGCCGGGTAGGCGTCGAGGATGACGGGGCCAGCGCCGAGGCCCGGCTCGATCCGCGCGGTGAGGAGACGCGAGAAGAGGTCGGACCAGCTGTCGTCGGGCGCGGTTTGCAGGCCGATGCCGTGAAGCTGGGCGGCCAGTGTCGCGGGATCGTTCAGCGTGGACAAAAGGTCGATGCCGTAGCGCTGCGCCTCGGCCTGTAGCGTGGTGCGGCGGGGCGCGGCGAAGGGGTCGCAGGTCGCGTCGCGGTGGCGGAATTGGGTAGACCCGGCGGCCCGCGCGGCGAGCTGCATCAGGGCGGCGCAATCCTGCATCAGGGTCTCGTAGCACGCGCCTGCGCGGTACCATTCCAGCATGGTGAACTCGACCGCGTGGCGCGGCCCGCCCTCGCGGTTGCGCCAGACGCGGGAGAGGGTGAAGATGCGCTCTTCGCCCGCGGCGAGCAGCTTCTTCATGGCGAATTCGGGCGAGGTGTGGAGGTAGCGCGTGCGCGGTGTCAGCGCCTCGTCGAGGGCCACGGTCTCGAACGCGTGGAGATGCGTCTCGTTGCCGGGGGAGGTGACGAGATAGGCGGGGTCGACCTCGGTGAAGCCCTGATCCTCGAACCAGCCGCGGATCGCCTTGATGATGCGGTTGCGCGCCAGCAGCACCGGGCGGCGGTCGGCATGGGTGTCACGGGTCCACCATGTCATCTCTGGCCCTTTCGCGGCGGATGCGGTAACGGCTGCCCCTAACGCGGGGCGCGTGCGCGCTCAAGCGGCATCAATTCTGGAGGCTTTCATGAAGGTCATCGCGTCCCAGCTGCGCAAGGGCAATGTCGTCGATATCGACGGGGTGCTCTATGTCATCCTCAAGGCGGAGAATTTCCACCCCGGCAAGGGCACGCCCGTCACGCAGGTCGACATGCGCCGGATCGATAACGGCACCAAGGTGAGCGAGCGCTGGAAGACGACTGATGGCGTCGAGCGCGCCCATGTCGAGGACAACCAGTACACGTTCCTCTATGCCGATGGTGAGGGCTACCATTTCATGGAGCCGACGAGCTACGAGCAATTGACCGTGACCGAGGACGTGATCGGCGACAGCAAGGTCTGGCTGCAGGACGGCATGACGGTGCACCTGTCTGTGCACAACGGCGTGGCGATCGCCATCGACCTGCCGCAAAAGGTGACGGTCGAGGTCGTGGAGACGGAACCGGTGGTGAAGGGGCAGACGGCGTCTTCCTCCTACAAGCCGGCGATGGCCGACAATGGCGTGCGCGTGATGGTGCCGCCCCATATCGGCGTGGGCACGCGCGTGGTGGTGAACACCGAGGACGCGACCTATGTCGAACGCGCCAAGGATTGAGGGTTGATCCATGGCCGATGATGCGCCCGGCCCGGTGACGGAGCCGGGCGTTCTGTTTCTGGTGGCGGTGCCGGGGCTGGAAGCCGCGCTGGCGGCCGAGGCCACGCGGCACGGGTTTTCCGGCCTGCGCGTGGTGCCGGGCGGCGTGGAGGTCGCGGGCGGGCTGGAGGAGGCCGCGCGGGCCAACATCGGGTTGCGCTGCGCGGTGCGGGTGTTGTGGCGCGTGGCGGAGTTCCGGGCGATGCACCTGGCGCAGCTGGACAAGCGGGGGCGCAAGGTCGCGTGGCGCGACTGGTTGCGGGCGGATGTGCCGGTGCGGGTCGAGGCCGTGTGCCGCAAGTCGAAGATCTATCACCACAAGGCGGCCGCGCAGCGCATCGCGGGGGCGATCGAGGCGGCGGGGGTGCCGGTTTCGGCAGAGGCCGAGGTCGTGGTGAAGGTGCGGATCGAGGATGATCTGTGCACCGTGTCGCTGGATACGACGGGCGAGCCGCTGCACCGGCGGGGGCACAAGGCCTTTGTCGGCAAGGCGCCCTTGCGCGAGAGCATGGCGGCGGCGTTTCTCTGGGAGATGGGGTTTGACGGTCGCCAGGCGGTGGTCGATCCGATGTGCGGGTCGGGGACGATCCCGCTGGAGGCCGCCGAGATCGCCTTGGGGCTGGTGCCGGGGCGCTCGCGCGGGTTCGCGTTTCAGCGGCTGGGGGGGGGCGCCGGGCTCGCGCCCGGCGGGGCGCCCGTGGGGACGGGGGGCGCTGTCCTTGGGGCCCTTGGTGCGGGTGGTCAGGACGGGAGCCTCCGGCGGCCATAAGTGGGGGACGACGATGCCGGGGGGCGGTTCTTCGGCTTCGACCGGGATGACGGGGCGATCCGGGGGGCCGAGGGCAATGCCGCGCGTGCCGGGGTGGCGGGTGTCTGTCGCTTTGCGCGGGCGGCGGTGAGTGACCTTGTGCCGCCCGAGGGGGTGGCGCCGGGGATCGTGCTGACCAACCCGCCTTACGGGGCGCGGATCGGGGAGCGGAAGCTGCTGTTCGGGCTTTACGGTGCGCTCGGCGGCGTCTTGCGCGAGCGCTTCGCGGGCTGGGCCGTGGGGATCGTCACGAGTGACGGGGGGCTGGCGAAGGCGACGGGGCTGGCGTTGGAACCCTTCGGGCCGGTGGATCATTCCGGTACCAAGGTGCAGCTCTGGCGTGGGCGGATCGGGTGAGACCTGCGAAATAGGGACGGGCGGTTTTTTTCGGGACATTTGGACCGATGTCGTTGCACGTGACCCGCTGGATCGGAACGTGCGTTTCTTGTTTTCGATTGAGGCGAGGACGAACTTCCCGGCGGGGCGAGTTGCGACTCGGGGTGCGCGGGCCTAGCTGGCGCGCAAGGGGCCGTGTCGGCCCGGCAGGAGTCGTGCGATGTACGAGACGCTTGGACTGGAAATGACGCCGCGCGAGGCGTCGGTGTGGCTGGGTCTGGCCGTGGGCCTCGGCTTCGGCGCGCTGGCGCAGTTGACGCGCTTTTGCCTGCGGCGCGCGCTGGTCGGGCCGGAGGCCGAACGCGCCGAGGCGCGGGGCGTCTGGGCGATGGCGCTTCTGGTTGCCGTGCTGGGCACGCAGGGCGCGGTGGCCGCGGGCTGGGTTTCCTTCGAGGCGCATCGGTTCCAGGTCGAGGCGCTGCCGGTGCTTGGGCTGGTGGCCGGCGGTCTGATGTTCGGCCTCGGCACGGTGCTGGCGCGCGGATGCCTGTCGCGGCTGACGGTGTTGTCGGCGTCGGGGAACCTGCGGGCGCTGGTGGCGATCGTGGTGGCCGCGGTCGCGGCGCAGGCGACGCTGCAGGGGGCGCTTGCGCCGCTGCGCGTGGCGCTGGGGTCGGTGACGGTGGCAGCACCGGGTGCCTTGCCCGGCGCAGGCTGGATCTGGGCGGCGGTGATCGCGGGGCTGGCGGCGCTGGTGGTGTGGCGCTCGGGCGCGCGGGTTCGGCCCTTGGCGGGCGCGGCCCTGCTGGGCGCCCTGGTGCCGGTGGCATGGGTCGGGACGGGCTACGTGCTCTACGATGATTTCGACGCGATCCCGCTCGAGGGGCTGGCCTTTACCGGACCCTTTGCCGAGACGCTGTTCTGGGGCGTTGCCGCGCAGGTGACCAGCGCGGGTTTCGGCGCGGGCCTCGTGGGCGGTGTGCTCGCCGGGGCGCTGCTGGCGGCGCTGGGTTCGCGCAGCTTCCGGGTGGAGAGCTTCGAGAGCGCAGGCCAGATGGGGCGCAGCCTGAGTGGCGCGGTCCTGATGGGCGTGGGCGGCGTGTTGGCGGGCGGCTGCACCGTGGGGGCTGGCCTGGCCGGCGTGCCGACGCTGGGGCTGGCCGCTCTGGTGGCCGTGGCCTCGATCGTGGCGGGCATCTACGGCGCGGACGCGGTCCTGTCGCGCAGGGGTGCTGGCCGGATGGTAGCCGCCGAGTGAGCGGTCAGGCGAGGGTTACGCCCGCGGCGCGCATCCCGTCCTGAGCCGCGGCGAGCGAGCCGTTGAGGTCGATGGCGCGGCAGAGATCCTGCCGAACCGTCACCTTGAAGCCCAGGTTCGTGGCATCGACGGCGGAGTAGTACACGCAGAAATCGGTAGCCAGACCGACCATGGTCAGGGTGATGATGCCGCGGGTCTTGAGGTAACCCTCGAGGCCCGTTGGCGTCTGGTGGTCGTTCTCGACGAAGGCCGAGTAGCTGTCGATCGCGCGGTGGAAGCCCTTGCGGAGGATCAGGTCGGCGCGGTCGGTCGTCAGGTTGGGGTGGAACTGCGCGCCGATGCTTCCCTGGACGCAATGATCGGGCCATAGGACCTGCGGCCCGTAGGGCATCTCGAACATCTCCATCGGCTCTTTGCCGGGATGTTCCGAGGCGAAGGAGGAATGGCCGGCCGGGTGCCAGTCCTGCGTCAGGATCACGGTGGAAAACTCGGCCATGAGCGCGTTGATGCCGGGCACGATCAGGTCGCCCTCGGGCACGGCGAGCGCGCCATCGGGGCAGAAATCGTTTTGCACGTCGACCACGATCAGGGCTTGGGTCATGTGTGTCCTCCGGTCGGTGGGGCCATGTGTGCCATAGCCGTCCGCGCGGTGAAAGGGAGGGCGGTTTTGACAGGCGTCAAGGCGCGAGTCGCGGGGCGCGTCCAGACTGCGCGTCGTTGGCAGAGATGGAGGGAAAGATGAAGCTCCTTGTCGGATACGCCTCGACCGAGGGGCAGACCCGCAAGATCGCACGGCATGTTTCGGACATGCTGGCGGACAGGGGCCACGCGGTGGAACTCATGGCGCTCGAGGATGCTGAAGGCCTGGATATGGCGCGCTTCGACCGGGCGATCCTGGCCGCCTCGGTGCATATCGGGCATTACCAGGCGTCGCTTGTCGATTTTGCCGAGGCCGAGCGCCATTGGCTCAACGGCCATCCGGTGCTGTTCCTGTCGGTGTCGCTGGCCGCCGCCGGGCATGACGCCGAGGAATGGCGCGCGCTGGGCGGCATCGCGGAGGACATGGCGCAGGCGACGGGCTGGACGCCCTCGCAGGTGGTGCATGTGGCGGGCGCCTATGCGCCGTCGCGCTACGATGTCTTCACGCGGTTCACCATGCGCCGGATCATCGCCAAGAAGGACCCCGGGGCCGACCTGTCGGAGAACAAGGAATACACCGACTGGGCCGCGCTGGAGGCGTCGGTGGCGGAATGGCTTGCGGCCTGATGTCGGCTTGTGGGCTGACGCGCCCGCGCCTATGTGCGCGCCCATGATCACGGTCGCCGCGCTCTACAAGTTCACGTCCTTTCCCGACCCCGCCGCGCTGCGCGGGCCGCTTCTGGACCTGTGCGAGGCGCAGGGGGTGAAGGGTACGCTTCTGCTGGCGGGCGAAGGGATCAACGGGACCATCGCGGGCAGCCGCGAAGGGGTCGACGCCGTGCTGTCCCATATCCGCGCCCTGCCCGGCTGCGCCGATCTGGAGTGGAAGGAAAGCACCGCCGAGGAAATGCCCTTCGGCCGGATGAAGGTGCGGCTGAAGCGCGAGATCGTGACGATGGGCGTGCCGGGCACGGACCCGCGGGCCCTCGTGGGCACTTACGTGGAACCCGCCGCGTGGAATGACCTGATCGCGGCCCCGGATGTCGCGGTGATCGACACGCGGAACGATTACGAGGTCGCCATCGGCACGTTTCGCGGCGCGGTGGACCCGGAAACCGAGAGCTTCCGCGATTTCCCCGCCTGGTGGGAGGCGAACCGCGACCGGTTCCACAACAAGCGCATCGCGATGTTCTGCACCGGCGGCATCCGCTGCGAGAAATCCACGGCCTTCCTCAAGGCGCAGGGCGTCGACGAGGTCTATCACCTGAAGGGCGGCATCCTGAAATACCTCGAGGAGGTGCCGGAGGATGAAAGCCTCTGGGAGGGCGGCTGTTTCGTCTTCGACGAACGGGTGGCGGTGGGTCATGGGCTGGAGGTGCTGCCCCACGAGCTCTGCCGCGCCTGTCGGCGGCCCATCCTGCCCGAGGACCGCGCACGCCCCGAGTACGAGGAGGGGGTGCAGTGCCACCTTTGCGTGGGCGAGTATTCCGAGGAAGACCGCGCGCGGTTCCGCGAGCGTCAGCGGCAGGTGAAGCTGGCCCGCGCGCGCGGGGTCGCCCATGTGGGGGCGGTGGCGCGCGGGGAGTAAGCGACCGGCAAACCTCCTCAGAGACCCCAGAGCACCGCGTAGAGCCCATCCATCACGCGCTGACCGTCTTCAGGTGAGAGCCTTTGAACGGATTTCGCCTGCTGCAGGCGCCGGGTTTCCACGGTCACGGGCATGTGGGCGGCGATGCGGTAGGGGCGGCCCTCGATCGAGATGTCCACCGTCAGGCCCCGCAAGCCGGGGTCGTCACCTCGCGGCAGAACGGGGACGAGGATGGTCGAGGGCAATTCGAGAAGGTGCTCTGACTGAACCAGCAGGAAATAGGCATCGCCGATGGCGAGGACGTCAAACTTGGTCATCGAAGCGCGGGTGGTGGATGGCCAGATCGGCACCCGGAATGCCCCGCTCCTCGATCTTGCGCGCCTCGGCGGCGATGGCCTCGCGGTTTTCGCCGAGCCATGCCTTGGCGCGCGCCTCGGGCGTGCCCTTGGCCATGTCGGCGGCGACGAGATCCTTGAGGTAGTCCGTCACGGTCTTGCCTTTGGCCTCGGCCCAGGCGTGAAGGATTTGCTTTTCGGTGGCGTCCATACGGATCGTGAGATTGGCCATTGCCCGCTCCTGCATCTTGCACTGACAGTGTAGCGAAAACGTCGGTGCGCGCAAACCCGCCCCCGCCCACGAAAAAGGGGCGCCCCGAGGCGCCCCTTTCCGTGTCTGTCCGAAGGGAGGTTCGGATCAGCCCTTGGTGAAGTCCGGGTAGGCTTCCATGCCCAGCTCGGAGACGTCGAGGCCAGCCAGTTCGGCCTCTTCCGAGACGCGGATGCCCATGATCGCCTTGAGGGCGAACCAGACGATCAGCGAGGCGCCGAAGGTGAAGACACCGTAGGCCGCGATGCCCATCAGCTGGGTGCCGAGGCTGGCGTCGCCGTTGTAGAAGACGACGGCGATGGTGCCCCAGATGCCGGCGAAGAGGTGCACCGGGATGGCGCCGACCACGTCGTCGATCTTGAGCTTGTCGAGCATCGGAACCGTGAAGGTCACGATCACGCCGCCGATCGCACCGATCCAGAGCGCACCGAAGAGGGTGGGCGCCAGCGGCTCGGCGGTGATCGAGACGAGGCCCGCGAGTGCGCCGTTCAGCACCATCGTCAGGTCGGCCTTGCCGTAGAGCACCTGGGTCAGGATCAGCGCGGTCACCGCACCGGCCGCAGCGGCCATGTTGGTGTTGGCGAAGATGCGCGACACGTCGGAGACGTCACCCACGGTGCCCATCGCCAGCTGCGAGCCGCCGTTGAAGCCGAACCAGCCCAGCCACAGGATGAACGTACCCAGCGTTGCGAGGGCGAGGTTCGAACCCGGCATCGGGTTGATCTTGCCATCCTTGTACTTGCCCAGACGCGGGCCGAGGACGATGGCGCCTGCCAGGGCGGCCCAGCCACCCACGGAGTGCACGACGGTCGAGCCTGCGAAGTCGGAGAAGCCCGCTTCGGACAGCCAGCCGCCGCCCCACTGCCACGAGCCCGAGATCGGGTACATGAAGCCGGTGAGGATGATCACGAAGATCAGGAACGGCCACAGCTTGATCCGCTCGGCCAGCGCGCCCGACACGATCGAGGCGGTGGCGGCGACGAACACCAGCTGGAAGAAGAAGTCCGAGCCGACCGACGCGTAGTCGAGCGCGGCATCGGCGGCGGCGACGCCCACCGGGTCCAGCTGCGTGATGACGAAGAAGCTGCCGACGTAGCCGTTGAAGTCGCCGGGGTACATCAGGTTGAAGCCGACGAGCCAGTACATGATCGCGGCGAAGGAATAGAGCGCGATGTTCTTGGTCATCTGCATCGTGACGTTCTTGGAACGGACGAGGCCGCCCTCGAGCATCGCGAAGCCTGCGGCCATGAAGAAGACGAGGAAGCCTGCCATGCAGAACAGCAGGGTCGTCATGATGTAGGGGCCGATCTCGTCGAAGGACGGCGCGGCGTCCTGCGCAAGGGCCATGGACGGCACCGCGACAAGCGCGGCGGCGACCAGGGGAAGGTACTTGGACAGTTTCATTGGACTAAGGTCTCCTAAGTGGTCCCGCCGCGGATCACAGCGCGTCGTCGTTGGTTTCGCCGGTGCGGACACGCACGGCGCTCTGCACGTCGAGGACGAAGATCTTGCCGTCGCCGATCTTGTCGGTCTTCGCCGTGGTCTGGATGGTCTCGACCACCTGGTCGGCCATGGAGGCCGCGACCACGATCTCGAGCTTGACCTTCGGCACGAAGTTCACGGCGTATTCCGCGCCGCGGTAGATTTCGGTGTGACCGGACTGCGAGCCAAAGCCCTTGATCTCGGTCACCATCATGCCGCGCACGCCGATTGCGGTCAGCGCTTCGCGGACCTCCTCGAGCTTGAACGGCTTGATCGCTGCGATGATTAGTTTCACGTCATTCACCCTTCCGGTAGTTGATCCGGTTTCGCCCGGCCGACCCGTTGCACTTCGGACGACACGCGCCCAAATCACGGGCAGGACGGGTGAGGAGCAACGGAACGGCGCTCTCGGGGCGCAACCGGCGGGCGAATTCGATTAAAATTTAGGCGCCTGTTTGCCGGAGCCTATTTTTTGGGCATCATATTGATGCGGCAACGCGGCGAAGAGGGTCCACAAGCGACTCGTTTTTGCCTATCTTCCGGTCAAAAGAGGCAGAGGCAGTCTTATGAGTTCTTCCGGCAATGGCCGTCGTTCCGCGTCCTCCGGGCGCCGTAGCCTCGTGGCCGACCGGCGGGGTGCGTCCGCGACGCCGAAGCCCCGCAAAAGCACCGGCGGCAGCGGTGGCCGCCCACCGCGGCGCACCCGAAAGACGCGCGCGCCACGGCCAAGGCCCCGCGGGCCGCTTGGCTGGATCGCCGCCTTTTTCCGGCTGATCTGGCGGATCGTCTGGGGCCTTGTCTGGCGCGGCACGGTGGCGGTGCTGCTCCTGCTGGGGGCTGCAACCGGCTACTATTACGCACAACTGCCCGAGGTCGCCTCGGTCGTCGATGCCCGCGCCCGCGGCTCGGTCACGATGCTGGACCGGGACGGCAACGTCTTCGCCTGGCGCGGCGAGCAGTTCGGCGGCGCGATCGACCCCGGCACGGTCTCCGATCACCTGACCAACGCGGTCGTCGCGACCGAGGACCGCCGCTTCTACCGCCATCTGGGCATCAGCCCGCGCGGCATCGCGGGTGCCATCCGCATCAACATGTCCGAGGGGCGCGGCCCGCTGGAGGGGCATGGCGGCTCGACCATCACGCAGCAGGTGGCCAAGCTGATGTGCCTCGGCGTGCCCTATGATCCCGCGCAATGGGAGAGCGAGGCGGATTACGAGCAGGACTGCCGCCGCACGACGATCTGGCGGAAGATCCAGGAAGTGCCCTTCGCGCTGGCTATGGAGTTCCGCTACACCAAGGACGAGATCCTCTCGATCTACTTCAACCGCGCCTATCTGGGTGCCGGCACGCGCGGCTTCGAGGCGGCGGCGCAGCGCTATTTCGGCATCTCCTCCTCCGAGTTGAACGCGCCGCAGGCGGCGATGCTGGCGGGGCTGCTGGTCGCGCCCTCCTATTATGCGCCGACCCGCAGCCTCGAACGCGCGCAGCGCCGGGCGGCCACCGTGATCCGGCTGATGGAGGACCAGGGCTACCTGACCGCCGCCGAGGCCGAGGCCGCGCAGGCCAACCCCGCGCGCCTGTCGGACGCCGCCGAGCAGGACACCGGCGGCTATTTCGCCGACTGGATCATGGCGAGCGGCCCGGATTTCCTGACCGGCGACACGACCGAGGACGTGATCATCCGCACCACCTTCGACGCGGACATGCAGGCCGCCGCCGAGGCGGCGCTGGAAAACGTCTTTGCCAACCAGGTGCGCGAAGGGTCCGAGGCGCAGGCGGCGATCGTGGTGATGTCGGCGGACGGCGCGGTGCGCGCCATGGTCGGTGGGCGCGACCTCGAGGGGACGGGCCTGTTCAACCGGGCGACGCAGGCGATGCGGCAGACGGGGTCTGCCTTCAAGCCCTTCGTCTACGCCACCGCGCTGGACCTGGGCTGGCGCTTTGACGACATGATCCTCGACGCACCCCTGACCATCAACATCCCCGGCTCGGGCCCGTGGTCGCCCGAGAATTACACCGGCGAGTTCTACGGCGAGGTCACCCTGACCGAGGCGCTGCGCGGCTCGCTCAACACCGCCGCGGTGCGGCTGAGCGAAGAGGCGGGGCGCGACCTTGTCCGAACGGTCGCCTCGCAGTTCGGCATCGAGAGCGACCTGGCCGATGGCCCGGCGCTGGCGCTGGGCGCGTCGGAATCGACGCTGATCGAGATGACGGGCGCCTATTCGGGCATCCTCAACGGTGGCTCGGCGGTCCTGCCCTACGGCGTGCAGGAGCTGCGCCTGCTGGGTGACAGCACGCCGATGTTCGAGCAGACCAGCGGTATCCAGCTGCGCGTGATCAGCGAGAACGCGGCGCGGCAGCTGACCTACATGATGTCGGTCGCCGTGGCCCAGGGCACCGGCCAGCGCGCGCGGCTGCCCGACCGGCCCGTCGCCGGCAAGACCGGGACGACGAACAGCCAGCGCGACGCGTGGTTCATCGGCTTCACGGCCGATTACGTCGCCGGCGTCTGGATGGGCTACGACGACAACTCGCCGCTTTCGGGCGTCACCGGCGGGGGCTTGCCCGCCGAGATCTGGCGCCAGACGATGGAGCGCATCCACGCGGACATTCCGCCGCGCCCGCTGCCGATGATCGACCCGGTCGAGGCCGGCCGCCCGGCCCCGCCCATCTTGGAATACGGCCCCGACGGGACCGTGGGCGTCAGTGGCGAGCCGCCACCGCGCGGCACGCTTCTGGGGCCTGCGCCGGACGAGGCCGACCAGATCCTGATGCGGGTTCTGAACGGGCTTCTCGGGCGGGAATGAAGGGATACGAAAAAGGCGCCCCGCGGGGCGCCTTTTCACGTGTCGTGGACGGGTCCGGCGTCAGACCGCCTCGTCGATCCACTTTTGCAGCGCGGCCTTGGGCGCTGCGCCGATCTTGTTCGACACGACCTCGCCGCCCTTGAACATGAAGAGCGCGGGGATGCCGCGCACGCCCAGCTGCATGGGCGACTGCGGGTTCTCGTCCACGTTGACCTTCACGATCTTCACGCGGCCTTCGTATTCGGCGCTGAGTTCCTCCAGCGCGGGGCCGATCTGCTTGCAGGGGCCGCACCACTCGGCCCAGAAATCCACCACGACGGGGATTTCGGACTGGCGCACTTCGGCGTCGAAGGTGGCGTCGGAAACGGAAACGGTTGCCATGGCGTCTGGCCCTCCTGGCCTGTGTTGGGTCGGCTGCAGAACGTAAGGACCGCCCCCGGCAGGGTCAAGCAGTGCTTGCGCGCGCCAGCGCGGCGGACACGAGATCGTGTGGCAGGGGCATGAGGGTTGCGGTCCGCGTCCAGAGGATCGCGGTCTCGATCCGGCGGTCGGGATAGAGCGGGGCCAGAAGGGCCGCGTAAGCGCCCATCTGGCGCAACAGGCCCTCGGGCGTTTCGCCGGGTGTGGCGGGGACGGCGGCGTTTGTCTTGAAATCTACGGCGAGGA
>CBFIFZ010000061.1:0-13923 GCA_965661995.1 Roseicyclus sp. | reverse complement strand
TTGATGTGGCTGTCGATGGTGCGGTCATCGACATAGACCTGCTCATCATAGGCCACGTCCATCAGCTGGTCGCGGCTTTTAACGAAGCCCGGTCGCTGGGCCAAGGCTTGCAGCAGCAGGAATTCGGTCACCGTCAGCGAGACGTCCCGGCCCTTCCAGGTGACGGCATGGCGCAGCGGGTCCATCGACAGTTGGCCGCGCACCATGACGGCGCTTTCTTCCGGCATGCCCGCGGCATCCGAGGCGATCGCCTCCTGCCGGCGGAGGATCGAGCGGATGCGCTCGACCAGCAGACGCTGGGAGAAGGGCTTTTTCACGTAGTCGTCGGCGCCCATGCGCAGGCCCATCAACTCGTCGATCTCGTCATCCTTGGATGTGAGGAAGATCACGGGCATCCGGCTTTTCTGGCGCAGCCGCTGCAGCAGGTCCATGCCGTCCATGCGCGGCATCTTGATGTCGAACACGCCCAGGTCGGGCAGGCGGCGGTTGAAGGCATCCAGCGCGGACTGACCATCATTGTAGGTTTCGACATCGAAGCCCTCTGCCTCGAGAGTCATCGATACGGACGTCAGAATATTCCTGTCGTCATCGACAAGTGCGATCCTCGGCATGTTATGATCCTTGTTACTGCTCAATTGCCTTGTTTTTTCCACATTCTCCCGACTTGGGGCCTGAGAATCAATCTCTAATGTCCGAATCGACTCTTCATTGACCCGCAAATTAGGTTCGGAGGCGTTAATCAGTGGTGAAACTGCCACAGCCTTCTCGATGGGCACCCGGCGGCTCACCGGGTTTCGCACGAAAGAAAATTTCCGGATGGTTGCGCTAACTGTGCGAAAGCGTCCTGTTCAGCCTTAAAACCGTCATGGTATAGGCGCCCCACACGGGGTTGGCCTCGGCCATCACCTGCAACACCGGTCCAGGAGCGACGACACATGACCACCCCACGCGTGAATCCGGCGCAGACGTTGGAAACCCAGGGCATGACGGGCCTCGGGGCGGTGCATTACAACCTGCTCGAGCCTGCGCTGATCGAGGCCGCGGTGAAGCGCGGTGAGGGTCGGCTGGGGCTTGGCGGGACGCTTCTGGTGTCGACCGGCAAGTTCACCGGCCGCTCGCCCAAGGACAAGTTCGTGGTTCGAACGCCCGCCGTGGAAGACCAGATCTGGTGGGACAACAACGCCCCCATGGAGCCCGAGGCCTTCGACCGCCTGCATGCCGACATGCTGGAGCACATGAAGGGCGGCGAATACTTCGTGCAGGACCTTTACGGCGGCGCGGACCCCGAGCATCGGCTGGACGTGCGCGTGGTGTCGGAGCTGGCCTGGCACAACCTCTTCATCCGCCACCTGCTGCGCCGTCCCGCGGCCGAGGAGCTGGCCGGTTTCGTGCCGGAATTCACCATCATCAACTGCCCCAGCTTCAAGGCCGATCCCGCGCGCCACGGCTGCCGCAGCGACACGGTCATCGCGCTGAATTTCGAGCGCAAGATGATCCTGATCGCAAACACGGAATACGCGGGCGAAAACAAGAAATCGGTCTTCACGCTGCTGAACTACATCCTGCCCGGCAAGGGCGTGATGGCCATGCATTGCTCGGCCAACCACGCCACCGGCAACCCCGAGGATGCCGCGGTCTTCTTCGGCCTGTCGGGCACCGGCAAGACCACGCTCTCGGCCGATCCCGGCCGTACGCTGATCGGCGATGACGAACATGGCTGGTCGGACAAGGGCACCTTCAACTTCGAGGGTGGCTGCTACGCCAAGACGATCAACCTGCGCGAGGAAGCCGAGCCCGAGATATTCGCCACCACGCGCAGCTTCGGCACCGTGATCGAGAACATGGTCTATGACCCCGAGACGCTGGAGCTCGATTTCGACGACGACAGTCTGACCGCGAACATGCGCTGTGCTTATCCCCTGGAGCAGATTTCCAACGCCTCCTCCACGGGCCTTGCCGGGCATCCCAAGAACATCGTGATGCTGACCTGCGACGCCTTCGGGGTGCTGCCCCCCATCGCGCGGCTTACGCCGGCGCAGGCGATGTACCACTTCCTGTCGGGCTTCACCTCGAAGGTGGCAGGGACCGAGCGCGGCGTGACCGAGCCCGAGCCGACCTTCTCGACCTGTTTCGGTGCGCCCTTCATGCCGCGCCGTCCCGAGGTCTATGGAAAGCTCCTGCAGGAGAAGATCGGCACGCATGGCGCAACCTGCTGGCTGGTGAACACCGGCTGGACCGGCGGCGCCTATGGAGAGGGGTCGCGCATGCCGATCCGCGCCACCCGGTCGCTCCTGACCGCGGCGCTGGACGGCACGCTGAACAAGGGCGAGTTCCGGCGCGACGCGAATTTCGGGTTCGAGGTTCCGATGACCTGCCGCGGCGTGGCCGACATCCTGCTCGATCCGCGCCGCACGTGGAACGACCACGCGGCCTATGATCGGCAGGCGCAGAAGCTTGTGCAGATGTTCGCCGACAACTTCGCGCAATACGTCCCCTACATCGACGACGACGTGAAGGCCGCCGCGATTTCGTGATACGCTGCACCCTGCGCCTGACCGACCGGTTGGCGCAGGGCGATGCAGGTGAACGGGATCCGCAGATGATGCAGGCGAGTTTCGGAACGGTGGCGGTCCTTGGCGCAATGCTCTGGGCCTCGGCTTTGTCCGCGCAGGACCTGCCCAATCCCTATGCCTCGGACCTGATCGAGAGTTTCGTTCACGGCGTCTATTGCGCCGAGGCGCCCATCGACCTCGAAGAGGCGCCGGATACCGCCGCCGGCGTCGTCAATATCGTGCCTGGTCTGCCCGAGATGCGCCGGATCACCACGCTGGTGCCTGCCCAGCTCGGCATCGGCTTCGGTGTCCTTGTCGAGGCGCGGGAGGGGCTGGTTCTCGACCCGCTCGTCGTGACGATCACGCACCCGCCCTATCCCGACAGCGGCGTCGAGGTGGAACGCTGGGTGACCGGCATCGACGGCGAGGGGCCGGGACTTGTCGGTTTCAGCTTCGAACTGGAGACCGAGCTTGTGACCGGCCCCTGGACCTTCGAGGCCGAGCACGAGGGCGAGATCGTCTTTCGCGTCAGCTTCGAGGTGGTGCCGCCCGCGCTTCTGCCCGACCTTGCGCAGGGCTGCGCGGGGGCGTTCCTGTCCTGAGCGGGGCAGATCAGCCCATCAGCCCGCGCCGCACCAGGTTCGCACCTGCCACCACAAGCACGATCAGGGTCAGCTTGCGGAACATCTCGGGGTTCAGTCGGTCCGACATCCAGAACCCCACCTGCATGCCGAGGAAGGCCGGGATCAGCAGCGCCGCGGACCAGGGCGCCGTCACGGCATTCAGAACCCCCGATTGCAGGTGCCCCGCCAGCAGGCTGACCGAGCCGAGGCCGTAGACCACGCCCTGCACCAGCATCTGCTTGGCCTTGGGCGTTTCCAGCGCGATGAGGTAGAGAACCGTGGGCGGGCCCCATGTTCCCGTCAGCCCTCCGATGGTGCCCGACACGAGGCCGACGATCCATTCCGAAGCCTTGCGCCACGCGGGCGCGATGCGGAACCGGACGCCGATCAGCTGGACGAGTGACAGAATCACGACCGGGATGCCGAGCACGAGATAGAAGGTCTGCGTCGGGATCATGGTGACGAACTGGGCGGAGATCAGGATCATCACGCAGATGATCAGGATGTAGCGCCAGAATTCCCTTACGACCTCGCCCGCCTGCGACCACGGGTAGCGCAAGACCTGCAACAGGTTCGACATCACGATGGGCAGGATGATGCCCGCCACCGCGACAAGCGGGTCGAGAAACAGCGACAGGCCCGAGATCATGATCAGCGGCATCGCGAAGCCGATCGAGCCCTTCACGAATCCCGCCACCAGAGTGACTGCGCAGGCCGCGACAAAGCCCCACAAGGGCATGAGTTGCATAGTGTCCTGAAACATGACCGTCTCCCGTCGACGTGCTATTTACTGCAGCGGCGGAACCGCTGCACCGCAAAAACGACGCGACACTTTCGTGCGCCACTGCGACAAAACAGGTATTTTTGTTGCGCTGCACCTGCAAACGCCCTAAGTCCGCGGGGAAGCCCCAAGGGCGCCCCCGAAGATTGCCCACGTGCCAACTCGAAGGAGACCGACCATGCCCCGTGACGGACAGCCGATCCCCGAAAGCCAGACGATCCTGCCCGGTCTGCTGGACCTGACCGCAGCCGCCGTCGCGCCCGCCGAGGCGCTGCTGCGCACGGCGCGCACCCGGCTTGCCGCCGAGGTCACGGTCGATGGCCGCATCTCGGGCGGCGCGGTCGAGGCGAACCAGACCGCGGCGCACGGGCTGGCGTGGATGGCGACCTATGTCGAATCGTTGCGCCAGATGCAGGCATGGGCCGTTCGTCTGCAGAGCGAGGGCAAGTTCGGCGAGGTCGAGCAGCTGATCCTCCAGATCGCCTTCGGCGAATACCTCTGGCAGCTCTACGGCGGCATCCAGATGAACCAGGCCGAGATCGTTCGGCCGCAGGACATGGGCCTGACGCAGGAAGATCAGCGCGGGCTGATGACGCCCGAGGTGATGACCCTGACCCAGTCGGGCAACACGCAGGCCGCGCGGATGCGGCTGGTCGAGCTGATGCAGGAACGCCGGGCCGAGATCACCGTGGGGGCCACCGGCCTCGACGACGAGCTCGAGATGATCCGCGAGCAGTTCCGCCGCTACGCGTTGGACAAGGTCGCGCCCTACGCCCACGAATGGCACCTGAAGGATGAGCTGATCCCGATGGAGGTCATCGAGGAACTGGCCGAGATGGGTGTCTTCGGCCTGACCATCCCCGAGGAACATGGCGGTTTCGGCCTGTCCAAGGCGTCGATGTGCGTCGTCTCCGAGGAGTTGAGCCGCGGCTATATCGGCGTGGGTTCCCTTGGCACCCGCTCCGAGATCGCGGCCGAGCTGATCCTTGCCGGCGGCACCGACGAGCAAAAGGCGAAGTGGCTTCCGGGCCTTGCCTCGGGCGAGATCCTGCCGACCGCGGTCTTCACCGAGCCGAACACCGGTTCGGACCTTGGCAGCCTGCGCACGCGTGCGGTGAAGAACGAGGCGGGCGACTGGGTGCTGAACGGCAACAAGACCTGGATCACCCACGCCTCGCGCACCCATGTGATGACGGTTCTGGCCCGCACCATCCCCGACACGACCGATTATCGCGGCCTGTCGATGTTCCTGGCCGAGAAGACGCCGGGCGATGACGCCAACCCCTTCCCGGACGAGGGCATTTCGGGCGGCGAGATCGAGGTGCTGGGCTACCGCGGGATGAAGGAATACACCGTCAACTTCGACGATTTCACCGTGAAGGGCGAGAACCTTCTGGGCGGCGAGGAAGGGCAGGGCTTCAAGCAGCTGATGCAGACCTTCGAGAGCGCCCGCATCCAGACCGCCGCCCGCGCCATCGGCGTGGCGCAGGCAGCCCTCGACGAGGGGATGCAATATGCCGAGGACCGCAAGCAGTTCGGCAAGGCCCTGATCGCGTTTCCCCGCGTGGCCAACAAGCTGGCCATGATGGCGGTCGAGATCATGGTCGCGCGGCAGCTGACCTATTTCTCCGCCCGGGAAAAGGACAACGACCGCCGCTGCGACCTCGAGGCGGGGATGGCCAAGCTTCTCGGCGCGCGCGTGGCCTGGGCCTGCGCGGACAACGCGCTGCAGATCCATGGCGGCAACGGCTTCGCGCTGGAATACAAGATCAGCCGCATCCTCTGCGACGCACGCATCCTCAACATCTTCGAGGGTGCCGCCGAGATCCAGGCGCAGGTCATCGCCCGTCGTCTGCTGGGCTGATCCGGTCGTACCGATCTTCATGAGCCGCCAGTGACGGAACGGTCGCTGGCGGCTATGTCTTGTGCATGACGTCACGCGACCGGCACGATCCGCTGTCCAATCCCCTGCTCTGCGCCTGCCCGGAGTGCGACACCTGATGCGCGCTTTCCTCGCCATCCCGATCCCCGAAGAGACGGCCGAGGCGCTGGTGCGACTGCAATCGGCGATCCCCTTCGGTAAGCCCGTCCCGGAGGAGAACCTGCACCTGACGCTGGCCTTTCTCGACGATGCGCCAGAGGCGGATCTGGAGGATCTGCACGGCATGCTCGAAGCGATGCGGGCAGGCCCCGTCGATATCCGCTTCTCCGCGCTCGACAGTTTCACCGAGATGGAGCGCGGGCTGGTCTTCGCCGCCGTGGAGCGGACAGACGCGCTGCAGGCGCTGCATGACCGGGTGGCCGCGCTCTGCCGGTCGGCGGGCCTCGACCTGCCGCGGCGGCGCTTCCGGCCGCATGTCACGCTGATGCGGGCGAACCGCAGGCCCGCGGGGCCGGCGCGTGACCGGCTGGCCGCGATGCTCGGGCCACTGCCCGATGTGCCGGGGTTCACGGCACGGGCAGTGACGCTCTATCACTCCACGTTGACTCCGCGCGGCGCGGTGCACGAACCGCTTGCAAGCTACCCATTGTCCGGGTGACCCCGGCCCCCGGGCGGCCAACCCGAAGACGACAGCGAAGGAGCCCCCAAGAGTGGCCATGATCCTCGTCACCGGCGCGTCCGGTTACATCGCCAAGCACATCGTGCAGCGCCTGCTGAAGGCGGGCCACCACGTCTGCGGCTCGGTGCGCTCGCCCGCCAAGGCCGAGGCGTTGCGCGCCGCCATGACGGTCCATGCCCCCGACGCGGTCGACCGGCTGAGCACGGTCGAGCTGGACCTGACCCGCGACGAGGGCTGGGTCGAGGCCGCCAGCGGTGCGGATGCGATCCTGCACACCGCCTCGCCCTTTCCGATGGTTCAGCCGAAGGATGCGCAGGCGCTGATCCGCCCGGCGGTCGAAGGGTCGCGCCGGGCCATCGCCGCGGCGCGGGACGCGGGCGTGGGCCGCGTGATCCTGACCTCCTCCATCGCCGCGGTGGGCGAGGGGCCGCTGCCGCCGGGGCGCAGCCTTTACGATGCGCGCGACTGGTCGGATGCCGGGGCCAAGGCCATCACAGCCTATTCGGCGTCGAAGACGCTGGCCGAGCGCGCCGCCTGGGACATGGTCAAGACCGAGGCGCAGGGGATCGAGCTGACCACGATCAACCCCGGTTTCGTCCTCGGTGCACCGCTCGACGGCGATACCGGCACCTCGCTCGCCGTGGTCGAGCGGCTGCTCAAGGGGCGCGACCCGATGCTGCCGCGCATCGGCTTTGCCTGTGTCGACGTGGGCGACATCGCCGAAATGCACCTGCGCGCCCTCGACCGGCCCGAGACGGTCGGTCAGCGCCTGATCGGCACCGGCGGGTTCCTTTGGTTCACCGATATGGCCCGGGCGCTCGCCGCGGCCTTTCCCGACCGGCGCATCGCCAAGCCCCAAGCGCCGGACGTGTTGATCCGTCTGATCGGTCTTTTCGATCCGGCCGTGCGGTCCGTCGCGCCGACCCTGGGCATCCGGCGGGACTTCGACACGAGCCCCGCGCGCGATCTGCTCGGGATAGTGTTCCGCGATCCGCGGGAGAGCATGGTGGACAGCGCCCGCTGGCTTGTGGATCAGGGCCGCGCCTGAGCCGCCCGCGCCGCGACGAGGTCGACGAGGCGTTGGCGGGCAGGCGGCAGGGGCTTCTCGCCCAGAGAGGGGGCCAGATGCTCGGACAGGAAATGCCCCGTCGTGCGAAGGCCTAGAACGACGGCATTCGGGTCATCCTCGGACACGCCGCGCAACACGCCGGGCAGGGGGAGAAGGCGGTCGGCCCAGTCGCCTGCGCCCGCGCGCGACACCGCCCGCCCAGTGCGCGGCGAGACATAGGCGAGGTCCTGCGTGACGCCCGTGGCCGCGCAGACCGACAGGTCGAGGCCGAAGCCCGTCTCCTCCAGAAGCGCGAGTTCCCAGCCGAGATAGGCCTCGGCCCAGCGTTCCGCGCCCAGCCCGTCGAGCAGGGCGAGGCTCCGGGCATGGAGCGCGGGATAGGCGTGGCGTTCCGGCAGGGCGAAGGAAAGAAGCGCGCAGACCGCGTTCAGCCCGGCAAGTGCCAGCCGGTCGCCCATCGCATCGGCGGCGCGACCGCGGACAAGCTCGACCGTGTAGCTGCCCAGATGCGCGTCGAGCCGCGCGCGCCATGTCGCATCGAGCTGCGCGCCCGGTTGCAGGAGCGGCGCCATCTTGCGGGAGGCGCCGCCCCTGACAACGCCCATGTGGCGGCCATGCTGGGCTGTGAACAGGTCGAGGATCGCGGCATGTTCGCCATGCCGCCTCACGCCCAACAGGATGCCTTCCGCGCGCCAGTCCATGCCCGCCAGATAAGCGCCGCGCCTGTCGCTTGTCCATCTGGCGACCCCGTGGCAGGCTCCGCGCCATGTTCCCGGCGTTGTCGAGACCTGCCCGCCGATGGGCCCTGTTGATCGCCCTTCTGGCGATGGTGTCGGTCGTGGCGCAATTCCTGCATCTGAATGGCGAACGCGCCGAGCCCATGACCACAACCGCTTGGGACATGGCGCGGTTTTTCACGATCCTGACGAACCTGATGGTGGCCATCACCTTCGCCGTGATCTCGCGCCCGATCCGAGACGGTTTGCCGGCGGCGTGGCTGGCTGCGCTCACGCTTGCCATGGTGATGGTCGGGGGCGTCTACCACGTGCTGCTGTCGCACCTGGTCGAGTTCACAGGGCTTGGCTGGTGGGCCGATCACGGGCTGCACACGGTCGGGCCCGCGGCCATCCTGCTCTGGTGGCTGGTCTATGCGCCGAAGCGGCGGCTGGACTATGCCGACCTGCCGATGTTCATTCTCTGGCCGGTGATCTACGCGGCCTATGTTCTGGCGCGCGGTGCGCGGGACGGGGTTTACCCCTATCCCTTCGTGGACCTGACGACGCTCAGCCGCGAGGCCGTGGCCGTGAACCTTGCGGGGTTGACAGTGGTGTTCCTTCTGGGCGGTGTCGTGATGATCTCGATCGGGCGCTACGCCGACCGCTAGGCCCTTTCAGGCCAGCCCCGGCTCGTCCAGAAGGTGCCGCCCGGCGCGGTCCTCGACCTCGATCACCCAGAGGTCCGGGTCGAAACCGCGCTGCTTGCCGATGGCGGTGTCCACGTCCGCTTCAGGGCCGCGCGCCAGTTCCATCCACGCGCTTTCGCCCGACATCAGGTCGATCCGGCGCTGGTGCAGCGTGGCGGAGCCGTCGAGCGTGTTGCACTTGACCAGCACGGCGCCCGCCGTCGCATCGCCGCGGGCGACGACGAAGGCGGGGATATCGGCCAGCCGCAGCCGCGTGAGATAGGCCTGCACCCAGAAATCGGCGGTCAGCCGCGCCACGGCTCAGTTCCCGTCGCGGAAATCGAGGCCCATCTCGGAATAGCGCTCGGCCTCGTCCAGCCAGTTGGGGCGCACCTTGACCTGCAGGAAGAGGTGCACCTTGCGGCCGAGGAACTCCTCCAGCTCCTCGCGGGCGGCCTTCGACACCGCCTTGATCGTCTCGCCGCCCTTGCCCAGCAGGATGCCCTTGTGCCCGTCGCGGGCGACATAGACCACCTGGTCGATCCGGGCCGAGCCATCCTTGCGCTCTTCCCAATTCTCGGTCTCGACCGTCAGTTGGTAGGGCAGTTCCTGGTGCAGGCGGAGGGTCAGCTTCTCGCGCGTCATCTCGGCGGCGATCATCCGCATCGGCAGGTCGGCGATCTGGTCCTCGGGGTAAAGCCACGGCCCCTCGGGCATCGCCTCGGCCAGCCATTTGCGCAGGTCGTCCACGCCGTAGCCCTTCTCGGCGGAGATCATGAAGGTCTCCTCGAAGGGGTAGGCCGCGTTCATCTTCTCGGTCAGGGCCAGCAGCGCCTTGGCTTCGACCCGGTCGATCTTGTTGATGGCGAGCGCCACGCGGCGGCCCTGCGCCCGTTCCCCCAAGGCCTCGAGAATCGCGTCGACCCCTTCGGTCTTGCCGCGATGCGCCTCGATCAGCAGGACGACGACATCGGCATCCGCGGCCCCGCCCCAGGCCGCGGCCACCATCGCACGGTCGAGCCTGCGCCGCGGGCGGAAGAGGCCCGGCGTGTCGACGAAGACGATCTGGCTGTCGCCCTCGAGCGCCACACCGCGGATGCGGGCGCGGGTGGTCTGCACCTTGTGGGTGACGATCGAGACCTTCGCGCCGACCATGCGGTTGAGCAGCGTCGACTTGCCCGCGTTGGGCTCTCCGATCAGGGCGACGAAACCGGCGCGGGTTGGGGTCTGGTTTTCCATGTCGTGGCTCTATCCGAAGCCGTTGGAAATCGGAAGATGCCTTGACAGGTTCGATATCGAACTATAAATGATACGACATCGAACCAAGGAGACCCCATCATGAACCGTAGAAACTTCCTGAGGATCGCCGGCGGTGGCGTTGTCCTTGCCGCCGGTGCCGCCGGACTGTTCGCCGCGACCCGCACCCCCGTGGCGGCCCTGGCGCCCTGGGCCGAGGCGGGCGCGCCGCGCTATGCCGACCCACGCCTGAATGCACTCAGCCACGCCATTCTGGCCCCGAACCCTCACAATCGGCAGCCATGGCGCGTGGCGTTGGAGGGCGACGACACGGTCGTGCTGTACTTCGACACCGACCGGCAACTGCCCCATACCGACCCGTTCGACCGGCAACTGACCATCGGACTTGGCTGTTTCCTCGAACTGATGGAGATGGCGGCCAATGCCAACGGTTTCAGCGTCGATATCGCCCTGTTCCCCGAGGGCGAGGACGAGGCGGGCCTCGACACGCGGCCGGTGGCCCGTGCCCGGTTCCGCGCCGACCCCGCCGCAACGGCCGATCCGCTCTGGCCGCATGTCCCCGCCCGCCGCTCGCTCAAGGAACCCTTCGACACGTCCCGCGCCGTGCCGCCAGATGCGCTTGCCTCGATCGTGCAAAGCGCCCGGCATGGCAACCGCCTTGGCGGTACCGTCAACGCGACCGAAGTCGAGGTGTGGCGCGACCTGACCGCCGAGGCGCTGCGCATCGAGATCGAGACGCCGCATACCTTCCGGGAAAGCGTCGACCTGTTCCGCATCGGCAAGGCCGAGGTGCTGGCCAATCCCGATGGCATCGACTTTTCGGGTGCGCTGTTCGACAGCATGCACGCGGTCGGCCTGTTCACGCGGGAGGCTGCGGGCGACCCCGCCTCGCCCGCCTTCCGGCAGGGTCTCGATGCCGTCTTGGCCAATGTGCAGACGGCGATGGGCCATGTCTGGATGGTCAGCGCCACGAACACCCGCGCCGACCAGATCCGCGCGGGCGGCGACTGGCTTCGCGCCAATCTCGCCGCGACGGCCCTCGGCCTTGGTTTCCAGCCACTCAGCCAGGCGTTGCAGGAATTCCCCGAGATGGCCGCCATCCATGCCGATGTGCATGACCGGTTGGCCCCGGGTGGCGGAACGGTTCAAATGCTCGCGCGGATCGGCTACGGTCCAACCGTTCCGGTCAGCCCCCGCTGGCCGCTGGAGGCGAAACTGGTGGGCGCGTGAACGATCCAGGCAAGATCGGCGACGAGGACCGGATGCTGGTCTTCGCCGCCTTCAACGAAATCGGCATCGTGAACCAGCTTGCCACGGCGCTTCTGGCGGCGTGCCTGCCAGATGGCGTGCACCCGTCGCATTTCTCGATCCTCAACCATCTTGTTCGTCTCGGAGACGGCAAGACGCCTGTCCGCATCGCCTCGGCCATGCAGGTCACGAAGAATACGATGACCCATTCCCTGAAGGTCCTCGAAGGGCGCGGCCTGATCGAGGTGCGCGCCAATCCCGATGACGGGCGCGGCAAGCTGGTGTTCCTGACCGAGGCCGGACGCCGTTTCCGCGATGCGGCCATCGAGCGCGTGACCGAACGGTTCGAGGTGCTCCTGACGCCCGAGATCCGCGAGGTTCTGGCCCGGCTCCAGCCGGATCTCGCCACCCTGAGGCGCCACCTCGACGACAACCGGGACTGAAGGCTGTCGTTGCGCGAAACGCATGGATAGGCTATCGCGCGGGCTTCATGACAAGGAGTGGGGCTGATGTCCGCAAAGGTGTTCATCGACGGCGAGGTTGGAACGACGGGTCTGCAGATCCGCGCGCGCCTCGACGCGCGCGATGACATCACGCTGATCTCCCTGCCCGAGGAGCAGCGGAAGTCCCGGCTTGCCCGGCTCGGAGCCTTTGCCGAGGCCGATGTCGCCATCCTGTGCCTGCCCGATGCGGCGGTGCACGAGATCGCGCCGGAGCTCGCCAGCCAGCCATGCCGGGTGATCGACGCCTCGACCGCGCATCGGACCGATCCGAACTGGGAGTTCGGCTTCGCCGAGCTGGACTCGGGCGCGCGGGAGCGGATCGCGGGGGCGAAATACGTCTCGAACCCGGGCTGCTATTCGACGGGCGCAATCGCGCTTCTGAAGCCGATGCTGGAGGCGGGGATCATCGCGCCCGACGATCCGGTCACGATCAATGCCGTGTCGGGTTACACCGGCGGCGGCAAGTCGATGATCGCCGAGTTCGAAAGCGGCGCCATCACCGGCGGTTTCGTCTATGCGACCGGCCAGCATCACAAGCACCTGCCCGAGATCGTCACGCGCGCGGGCCTGACCCGCAAGCCGATCTTCGTGCCTCAGGTGGGGCAGTACGCGCAGGGCATGATCGTGCAGGTTCCCCTGCACCTCGCCCCCGGCGGCCCCGCCGCGGCGCTTTCGGCGTTGCGGGCCCATTACGCGGGACAGCACTTCGTGCAGGTGGTCGAGCGGGATGAGCTGGGCGACCGGATCAACCCGCAGCGCCTGAACGGGACCAACCTGATGCAGCTGACCGTCGACGGCGACCCCGAGACCGGCGCGACCGTGCTGATCGCGGTGCTGGACAACCTCGGCAAGGGGGCGTCGGGGGCGGCGGTGCAGAACCTCAATATCCTGCTGGGTCTCGACGAGGCGACGGGGCTCTAGGCGCCTGTTCCGGGAGTGCGGCCTTGAGCGCCCGTTCCGGGCGACCGGGCCTTGAGCGCCCGTTTCGGGCGACGGGCCTTCAGTCCGTATGCCGGATGAAGGGCCAGTGGCTGGGCGCATCGCGCTTCAGCCGCCCTTCGCTGTCGAAGTCGGCATCGGCGTTGAACGGGAGGAGCGGGCGCGTCTCCAGCCCCGCGAGCACCCCTGCCTGCGCCGCCAGAACGTCTGCCAGCCGCGCCTCGAGCTCGGCCTTGCGCGCGCCCTCATGATAGCCGTGGACGCCGTGCGCGAGCAGCGGCTCGGCCACGTCCATCCCGCAATAGCGCAGCGTGTAGGCGAGCGGCCAGAGGAGGAGGCGCGTCTCGCCCTCCTTCCCGTCCGGCCCGGATTCCCCGGCGCGTGCACCCGTGGTCACGCAGAAGAGCGCCCTCTTGCCGCGAAGTCGCCCCGCGTCGAAGCGGTGGTCCACGTCGTGCAGGAGGCCGTGAACGAGGCAGCGGTCGCACCAGCCCTTGAGCATCGCGGGCGGCGCGAACCACCAGAGCGGGAAGTGGAACACGATCCGGTCGGCGGCGCGGATCTTGTCGACCTCGGCCAGCACGTCGCCCGGAAGCGTGCGGTGCGCGCTTGCGTCTTCCTGCGCCTTCAGCGGGTCGAAGTGCCTTGGCGGATCGGCATACCTGTCCGGCCCCTCGGCAGGGTGAAACCCATGCGCGTAGAGATCGGACCAAAGCACCCGGTCGCCCGAGGCCCCCGCCGCCGCGGCAGTGGCCTCGGCCCAGGCCCCGCAAAAGGACCGACGCTCCGGGTGGGCCAACACGATCAGCGTCGTCCGTTCCATCAAGGGCCCCGTCATCTTCATCCCGCAAATATGGTCGGGGGAGCGCGAGGGGGCAGACAGCCCCCACGCACGGGTCGCCGCCGAAGGCGGCGAAACCCCACTCTCTCTTTGGTCCAGCTGGGCGAGAAGCGCGCCCGCCGCAGCCGGCTCGGCCGGACGCTTCAC
>CBFIFZ010000060.1:0-13957 GCA_965661995.1 Roseicyclus sp. | reverse complement strand
TCGCGCGCGGGTGCCGCAACAGCGGGCGCAGCCGTTCCGCCTTGCCCGGCGAGGCGGGCGCGATGCGAAGGTCGGCCAGCGCGAAAAGCGGGCTTTCCGCGATGTCGGCCAGAAGCGCCTCGGTCAGGTTCCCGTCGAGCGCGACCGGCCCGGCCCAGGGTGCCTCGGCCCGGCCCAGCCGACCGTCCGCCAGCGGCGCAAGAATGCGGTCGCCCGCAGCCTCCAGCGAATGGGCATCGGCCAGGGCCGCCACCAGCGCGCCCTGCGCCTCCACCGCCATGTACTGGTCGGTGGGAAGGACCGGGTCCACCAGCAGCGACGTGCAGTCGAGGCCCATCGCCTCGCAGGCCGCGACCAGCTCGCGCCCCGCCGCATCCTCGCCCACGACCGACAGAAGCCCCGGTTTCAGCCCGAAACGCCCCAGCGTCATCGCGATGTTGAGCGCCACGCCGCCGGGCAGGCGCGTGATGCGCCCCGGCTTGTCATTGCCGAGCGCCATCGAAAGATCGGTGCGCCCGATGATGTCCCAAAGGACCGAGCCGATGCACAGAATGTCCGGTGTCCGCGTCATGCCAGCCGCATAGCGCCAAGGCCCGATCCGGTCCATCCTTCATCTTGGCCAATGCAACTCCGGGGGAGCCTGCAGGGCGGGCGCAGAGCCCCCGTTTTCGGCGCAGCCTCGGCCAGGGACGCGCCAGGTGGGGCAGGGGGTTGCCATCCCCCCCGAAACCCCCTAAATCGCGCTCACTTCACAGGCGGAGGCGGGCCTTCGGGGGAGACATCCCCGCAGCGTCCACCGGTTGGGTCAGCGCCCTCGCGGCGCGTCACCCTGAACCTTCGCCGAGGCGCAAACCGGAAAGGAACACTTGGATGGCGCTCCCTGATTTCTCGATGCGTCAGCTTCTCGAAGCTGGCGTCCACTTCGGCCACCAGACCCAGCGCTGGAACCCGCGGATGGCTCCGTACATCTACGGCGACCGCAACGGCATTCACATCCTCGACCTGACGCAGACCGTCGAGCTTCTCGACCAGGCGCTGAACGTCGTGCGCGAGACGGTGGCCAAGGGTGGCCGCATCCTCTTCGTCGGCACCAAGCGCCAGGCGCAAAAGCCCATCGCGGACGCCGCCGAGCGCTGCGCGCAGTACTACATGAACCACCGTTGGCTGGGCGGCACGCTCACCAACTGGAAGACCGTGTCGAACTCGATCAGCCGCCTCAAGCAGATCGACGAGCAGTTCTCGCAGGGCCTCGAGGGCCTGACCAAGAAGGAACGCCTCGGCATGGAGCGCGACCAGCAGAAGCTGCAGGCTTCGCTGGGCGGCATCCGCGAGATGGGCGGCCTTCCCGACCTGATCTTCGTGATCGACGTCAACAAGGAAGACCTCGCCATCCTGGAAGCCAAGAAGCTGGGCATCCCGGTCGTGGCGGTGGTCGACACCAACTGCTCGCCCGAGGGTGTGGATTACATCATCCCCGGCAATGACGACGCGGCCCGCGCCATCGCGCTCTACTGCGACCTGATCAGCCGCGCCGCGCTGGACGGCATGAGCGCGCAGCTCGAGACCGCGGGCGTCGATATCGGCGCGCTCGAGCAGGGCGGCGTCGAAGAGGCGCTCGCCGCCGAAGCCGAAGCGGAAGCCCCCGCCGAGGCAAGCGCCGAGGGCTGAAGCCCGTCGTCACGCAAATGACATGCGCGCGGGGCATCACCCGCGCGCCAATCGGATGATTCAGGAGAGACGCACATGGCAATCACCGCTGCACAGGTGAAGGAACTGCGCGATGCAACCGGCGCAGGCATGATGGACGCCAAGAAGGCGCTGACCGAAAACAACGGCGACTTCGAAGCCGCCGTCGACTGGCTGCGCACCAAGGGCCTGGCCAAGGCCGCCAAGAAGTCGGGCCGCACCGCGGCCGAGGGCCTCGTCGCCGTCGCCGTCGCTGGTGGCAAGGGCGTGGCGGTCGAGGTGAACTCGGAAACCGACTTCGTCGCCAAGAACGCCGAATTCCAGGGCATGGTCGCAGGCATCGCCCAGGC
This sequence comes from Roseicyclus sp., assembly GCA_965661995.1. Classification (GTDB taxonomy): domain Bacteria; phylum Pseudomonadota; class Alphaproteobacteria; order Rhodobacterales; family Rhodobacteraceae; genus Roseicyclus. The sequence goes on along the minus strand of CBFIFZ010000060.1, from coordinate 11,921 downwards.
CGCGCTCGGCGCGGGTGACCTCGAGGCGCTGCTGGCGGCCGATCTCGGCGGCAAGTCGGTTGCGGACACGCTGACCGACAAGATCGCCACCATCGGCGAGAACATGGGCGTGCGCCGCATGGCCGCCATCGAGGGCGACACCGTTGCCTCCTACATCCACAACGCCGCCGCCGACGGCATGGGCAAGATCGGCGTTCTGGTCGCGCTCAAGGGCGGTGACGAGGGCTTTGCAAAGCAGGTCGCGATGCATGTCGCCGCCGTGAACCCCGCCGCGCTGGACGAGGCCGCCGTCGACCCCGAGATGGTCGAGAAGGAGCGTCAGGTCCAGATCGACATCGCGCGTGAAAGCGGCAAGCCCGACGCGGTCATCGAGAAGATGATCGATGGCCGGATGAAGAAGTTCCTCTCGGAGATCACGCTGGTCAACCAGGCTTTCGTGATCAACCCCGACCTGACGGTCGGCGCCGCCGCCAAGGAAGCGGGCGCCGAGATCACCGGCTTCGTCCGGCTGGAAGTCGGCGAAGGCATCGAGAAGAAGGAAGAGAACTTCGCCGAGGAAGTGGCCAAGGCCGCACAGGGCTGAACGCAGTCTCGACCGAACGTGAAACGGGGCAGGGGGCATCCTCTGCCCCTTTTTCGTTTCCCCGGGGGCGTTGCGCTTCGGATTGAGCCCGCCCGGGCGATACCGGCGGCTGCACAGCGAGAAACGGGCCCCGATCCCGGGGCAGCCTCGAGAAAGGGTGCGGCGCCGCCAGTCAGACTGACGGCGCCGCGGAACAGGGCCAGGCGCAAGGGACATGGGGATAGCGCGCCCGCCCAAACCACGACACGCGCCGACGCGAAATCGCGCACCGGCACGCATCGGGCCCGGTTTCCCGGCCTTGGGGACTGCATCGATGCGCCAATTCGCAACACCCCCCAAAACGTTCCTGGCTAATTGCCATCACTCACGGAACACCTGCACAGTGACGTGAGGACACCAAATCCGAAACGGTGGGAATCCTTACCCGGAGGCGCCCGGTGGCACGGTCAGCTGCGGCGCGCGACCGTTCCGGCCATGTGCGGAGGTTCGCCCGCGGCGTTGCGGCCATGCTCCTCGATCCGGAAGATCTGGTTCAGGATCGAAGCCTTGCGCACGGCCTGCGCCGTGGTCTCGACGCCGAGCGCGTCGCGCGCCCCGCGCAGGTGCTTTTCCACCGTCGCGACGTTGCGCTCGAGGATCAGGGCGATGTCCTGCATCGTCTTGCCGTCGGCGACCAGCTCCAGAACCTCGGCCTGCCGCGGGGTGAGGAGGGTGCGTTGGCCCGTGGCGGGAAGCTGCAGGATGCACAGATGCGCGACATGGTTGATGATCTCGATGGTCGAGCCATGCTCGGCCCAGATCGCGTCGGCATCTTCCTGGGTCCGCTCCTTGGGAACGGCCATGCCGATCCCGGCATTGGCGTTCTTGATCGCCATGGGAAAACTGATTGTATATCCTGCAGTTATGGCGTGACGTTCATTCAATGCACGCATTGCCCTTTCGCCCTCGGTCAGGGGCTGATCCTGCATCTGCGCATAGACCTGTGCCCAGGAAGCGGCACCGGTGTTCTGCACCGCCCACCGCATCATGACACCGTCGCGGAACATGCCGCCGGTGACATAGGCATCCACGTAATCCGTGGGCATGTTCGTCAGGAGAAGCGCATCCTCGGGGTTGTCGTAAAGGCCGGCACCGCGAAAGGCGTTGAAGGCATAGAACAGCCGGTCGAAGCCGTAATCGGCCATCACGCTGGTGTGATGGCTCCACAGGTCTTCGACGGTCGACATCTTCAGGTAGGGCTCGAGCAGATTCATGCGTGGGCTCCGTAGAGATGCCCGTGCAGAGCGGTCAGTGCCAGCGGGTAACCCGCCGCGCCGAATCCCTGGATCACGCCGATACAGACCGGCGCGATCATCGAGACATGGCGGAACGCCTCGCGCGCATGGGTGTTGGAGAGGTGCAGTTCGACGACCGGCAACCGCGTGGCCGAGATCGCGTCGCGCAGCGCGATGGACGTGTGCGTGTAGGCGCCGGCGTTCAGCACGACGCCGTCCATCGTGCCACGCGCGGCATGAAGGTGATCGACCAGCGCACCTTCGCCATTGGATTGCGCGCAGCTGACCGTGACGCCCAGCGTCTTGCCATGCGCGATGCACGCCGCCTCGATATCGGCGAGCGTGTGATGGCCGTAGACCTCCGGCTCGCGCGTTCCGAGCAGGTTGAGGTTGGGGCCGTTCAAGACCAGAATTTTCATACTGCTATCCCTTTGGTCAACTATGGCGCGTTCGCTTTGTCTGCGGAAGAGGGAATGTTGCCATGATTTCAGGGCACTAGCAGGCGCAGCACGGCGCATGCAGAGCGCTGGGACCGGGTTCGTCGTGTTATATCAAGGTATTGTCGTGCGAACCTCATGCAAAACATGCGCAAACCTATGCGCTTCGGCTTGCGCCCGTGGCCGTTCAAGGGCACCAAACCAAGGCAGCGGAGCCCCATCATGGCTTGTCGTAATTTAACATAATCATGATTATGGGAATAATGCATGTCGGCCAGCGACCTCCGGGAAATCCTCCCCTTCGGCTTCATCGACGCGCATCACCACGTCTGGGCGCCAGACAGCCGCGGTGACGAGATCGGATACGCCTGGCTGCGCGACATCGGCGCGCCGAAACCCTTTGGTGATCCCACGCCGATCCAGCGCGATTACCTCTGGGACGAATTCCTGGGCGAGACGCCGCTGCGTCCGCTGGCCTCGGTCCATGTGCAGACCGACGGCGCCCTGCCCGACCCGGTGGCCGAGACGCGCTTCGTCGCCGAAACCGCAGGCGCGCATCCCGTCGCCATCGTGGGTCTCGCGGACCTGTCCGCGCCCGATCTCGCCAAGACACTCGCGCGTCACGCCGAGACACCCGGTTTCGCGGGCGTGCGCCAGATCGTCAGCCACCTGCCCGACCAACCGGGCCTCAGCTTCGCGCCGCGCCCGCTTTTGTCGGAGGGCGCTTGGCGCGCGGGCCTCGCCCAGGTGGCCGAGGCCGGGTTGCGCTTCGATCTGCAATGCTACCCCGAACAGATGCACGAGGCGGCCGAGGTCCTTTCGGCTCATCCGCAGATGCCGGTGATCCTCGATCACGCGGGCAGCCCACGGAACGGCGCGGATGCCACATGGCGCGCGGGCGTGGCCGAACTGGCCAAACTGCGGCAGGTTTCGGTCAAGTTGAGCGGCTGGGGCATGTTCGATGCCGATTGGACCGCCGAGAGCATCGCACCGATGGTCGACCACCTCATGTCCGTCTTCGGCCCGCACCGGATCATGTTCGGATCGAACTATCCCGTTGAAAAACTGGCGAAACCCTATGACGCGGTCCTGCGTGAGACGGCGCGCGCCCTGTTCTTCGCCGGGGCCGACGCCCTGCCCCGCGTCTTTCGCGACACCGCCGCGCGGGTCTACCGGCTGGATTACCCCAGCGCGTAACCCGCGCCGCGCACGGTGCGGATCGGGTCGCCGTGGTCGCCCGCCTTCAGCGCCTTGCGCAACCGGCCCACGTGCACGTCGACGGTGCGGCTGTCGACATAGATGTCACGCCCCCAGACACGGTCGAGCAACTGCTCGCGGCTCCAGACCCGGCCCGGGCGCTCCATGAAGGCGGTGAGCAGGCGGAACTCGGTCGGGCCGAGGCGCAGCTCCTCGCCGCCGCGATAGACGCGGTGCTCGGCGAGGTCGATGATGATATCCTCGTAATCCAGCCGCTCGCCCACCGTGGCGGGGCGCACGCGGCGCAACTGCGTGCGCAGACGCGCCAGCAGCTCGGCCACGGAATAGGGCTTGGTCACGTAGTCGTCGGCACCGGTCTCGAGGCCGCGGATCTTGTCCACCTCTTCGGACCGGGCCGAGAGCATGATGATCGGGATGCGCGCCGTCTCGCCGCCCATCTTCAGCTGGCGGCAGACCTCGATCCCCGAGACATGCGGCAGCATCCAGTCCAGCACGATCACATCGGGCGGCGTCTCGCGCACGATGTCCAACGCCTCGTCGCCGGCCTCGGCCGTCATCACGAGGTAACCTTCGGCCTGGATGTTGTAGGCCAGCACCTCGCGCTGCGCCGGCTCATCCTCGACGACCAGAACCGTGGGTTCGCCCGCCATGTCCCCGCCCTACCCCTTCACGCCCGCGTCATGAGGCGTCTTGTCCTCCTTGGGCCGATCATCATCGGGCATGTCCCCCGTCACGAGGTAGATCACCTGCTCGGCGATCGAGGTCACGTGGTCGCCCATGCGCTCGATGTTCTTCGCCATGAAATGCAGGTGCATGCAGGTGGTGATGTTGCGCGGATCCTCCATCATGAAGGTCAGGTATTCGCGGAAGAGCGCGGAATACATCTGGTCCACGTCGAGGTCGCGGTTGCGCACGTCCTGCGCAAGCCCCGCATCGCGCTGGATATAGGCATCGAGCGCGTCCTTGAGCATCAGCTCCACCTGCCGCGCCATGCGGCGCAGCGAGGCGCCGGTGCCGTTCACGGGGGGCTGGTCGATGATCGTCTCGGTGCGCTTGGCGATGTTCTTGGCGTAGTCGCCGATCCGCTCGAGGTTGGTCGAGATGCGGAAGACGGTCAGCACCGTGCGCAGGTCGCTGGCGATGGGCTGGCGCTGCGCGATCACGCGGGCGGCCTCGTCGTTGACCTGTTCGTCAAGCGCGTCGATGGCCTTGTCGCCCTCGCGCACCGCGCGGGCGAGCTCCAGGTCGCGCGCCTCGAGCGCCTCGGTGGCCTTGGCGATCGCCTCCTCGACAAGGCCGCCCATGCGCATGATCTGCGCCTGGATGCCTTCGAGATCGCGGTCGAAGCTCGCGACGATATGTTCCGAATTCGGCATGGTCTACTCCCCTGCCCTGCTCTCTTGCCTCAACCGATCCGGCCCGTGATGTAGCTTTCGGTGCGGGGATCGTCGGGGTTGGTGAAAATCTTCGAGGTTTCGCCGAACTCGACGAGGTTCCCGAGGTGGAAAAAGGCCGTCTTCTGGCTGACGCGGGCGGCCTGCTGCATCGAGTGGGTCACGATCACGACCGAGAACCGCTCGCGCAGCTCGTCGATCAGCTCCTCGACCTGCGCGGTCGCGATGGGGTCGAGCGCGGAACAGGGCTCGTCCATCAAAAGCACCTCGGGGCCCGTGGCGACGGCGCGGGCGATGCACAGGCGCTGCTGTTGCCCGCCCGACAGGCCGGTGCCCGGCGCTTGCAGGCGGTCCTTGACCTCGTCCCAGATCGCGGCGCGGCGCAGGCTCTTCTCGACGATCTCGTCAAGCTCGGCCTTGCCGCGGGCAAGCCCGTGGATGCGGGGGCCATAGGCGACGTTGTCGTAGATCGACTTGGGGAAAGGGTTCGGCTTCTGGAACACCATGCCGACCTTGGCGCGCAGCTGCACCGGATCGACCTTGGGGTCGTAGATATCCTCTCCCTCGAGGTCGATATCCCCCTCGACGCGGCAGACGTCGATCGTGTCGTTCATCCGGTTCAGGCAGCGCAGGAAGGTGGACTTGCCGCAGCCCGAGGGGCCGATGAAAGCCGTGACGGTCTTGTCCTCGATATCGACATCCACGTCCTTGATCGCATGGTTGTCGCCATAGAAGACCTGAACCTTGCGGGCCTTCATCTTGATCTTTTTGTCGGTCACGGTCCGCTCCGTTACGCGCATATCGTTCATGTTGATGTCCTCCATCGCGGCCTACCAGCGACGCTCGAAGCGGCGGCGCAGAAGGATCGCCAGCGCATTCATGAAAATCAGGAACACGAGCAGGACGATGATCGCCCCCGAGGCGCGTTCCACAAAGGCAGGGTCCGAGCGCTGAGTCCACTGGTAAACCTGCACCGGCAGCGCCGAGGCCGGGTCGAACAGGCCGTCGAGCGGTGCATCGGGGTATTCGCGGACAAAGGCCACCATGCCGATCAGCAGCAGCGGCGCGGTCTCGCCAAGCGCCTGCGCCAGGCCGATGATCGTGCCGGTCAGGATGCCGGGCGCGGCCAGCGGAAGCACGTGGTGAAAGACCGATTGCATCTTCGAGGCGCCGACGCCGAGGGCCGCCTCGCGGATCGAGGGCGGCACGGCGCGCAGGGAGGCTCGCGTCGCGATGATGATCGTGGGCAGCGTCATCAGCGTCAGGACAAGGCCGCCAACGATGGGCGCCGATTGCGGCAAGCCCGCGAAGTTGATGAAGATCGCAAGGCCGAGGATGCCGAAGACGATCGAGGGCACGGCGGCCAAGTTCGAGATGTTCACTTCGATGATGTCCGTCAGCCGGTTCTTCGGTGCGAATTCCTCGAGGTAGATCGAGGCCGCGACCCCGATGGGCAGCGCCAGCGCCAGCACCACCAGCATCATGTAGAACGACCCGATGATCGCCACGCCAAGCCCCGCGGCCTCGGGGCGCTGGCCGGAGGCGTCGGGGGCGGTGATGAAATTCCAGTTGAACCGCGTCTCCATCGCGCCGGCATCCGCCAGCGCCTGTGCCAGCACCAGCTGGCCGGGCGTGACGTTGTTGTCGCGCTCGGCGCTGTCCATCGTGACGCGGCCCTTGAAATATCCGTCGATCCGGCCGTTCACCAAAAGCTCGATCGTCACCGTCTGGCCCACCAACGCAGGGTTCGCCAGCACCATGGCACGCAGCTGTGCAGGCGCCTCGCCTGAGATCATCGCGGCCATTTCCTGCGGGCTCAGATCATGCTCGATGCCCATCGTCTCGACATGCTCGATGAAGGCCATCGCCATCACCGGCAGGTAACCGAAGGTGGTGACCGCGGCCATCTCCTCGGGGTTGCGGTTGCCCTGCGGGTCGAGCCGCGCCTCGGCCAGTTCCACCGGAAAGGTCACGTAGGTCTGGCGGAAGGACGACAGGCCGCTCGACAGGATCGAGATCAGCAGCATCACCAGCGCCAGGATGCCGATCACCACGGCCGCCAACCCATAGGCCCGGAAGCGCGCCTCGGCGCGGTTCCGGCGCTTGGTGCGGGCGTCCTCGGTGTAAAGGGAACGCGCGGGCGCCTTGGGCGCGCTGCCTGCGGTCGCGTCGGTCATTCGTACTGCTCCCGGTATTTGCGCACGATATAAAGGGCGAGGACGTTCAGCCCGAGCGTGATGACGAAGAGCGTCAGACCAAGCGCAAAGGCGACCAGCGCCTCGGGGCTCGAGAAATCGGTGTCGCCGGTCAGCTGGCCCACGATCTTGACGGTGACGGTCGTCATCGCCTCGAACGGGTTGAGCGACAGCGCGGCCGCCGCCCCTGCCCCCAGAACCACGATCATCGTCTCGCCGATCGCGCGGGAGGCCGCCAGCAGGATCGCGCCCACGATGCCCGGCAGGGCCGCGGGCAGAATCACCTGGCGCACGGTTTCCGACTGCGTCGCGCCCAACCCGTAGGAGCCGTCGCGCAACGACTGCGGCACCGCGTTGATGATGTCATCCGACAGCGACGAGACGAAGGGGATCAGCATGATGCCCATGACCACCCCCGCCGTCATCACCGACGACGACGACGACCCGAGGCCGAGCGGCGCGGCGAAATAGTCCCGCAGAAGCGGGCCGACCGTGATCAGCGCGAACAGGCCGTAGACGATGGTCGGGATGCCCGCGAGGATCTCGATCAGCGGCTTGGCGACCGAGCGCATCCGCTTGCCCGCGTATTCCGCCATGTAGATCGCCGCGAACAGGCCGATGGGCACGGCAACAAGCAGCGCAATGAACGAGACGTAAAGCGTACCCCACAAAAGCGGGATGAGGCCGAGATCCGATCCGCCCTCGAAGGACGGGCGCCACTCGAGGCCGAAGAAGAACTCGCGCCAGGGGTAGAGCTCGAAGAAGTTGAAGGTCTCGAAGAGCATCGAGAAGACGATGCCGACCGTGGTCAGGATCGCGATGGTCGAGGCCAGCATCAGGATGGCCAGGATCGACGCCTCCACCGCGTTGCGGGCGCGAAACTCGCGGTTGGTGCGGATGTAGCCATAGGCAAGCCCGAGGGCCGCAAGCAGCAGCACCGCGCCCGTCATGAACAGGTTGCCGGTCCGGTTCAGCGCGCGATAGGCCTGCGCTGCGGTCAGAACCTCGGCCGAGACCTCGCCGCCAAGCGCGACTCCCACTTCGCCAAGCCGCCCCCGGATATCCGTCAGTTCGGTGCGAAGGCCGCGCACCTCGTCCGCGGTCAGCGCACCGGCGGCGATGGCGGTGTCGAGACCGTCGGCCACCCGCCGCACGTCCGACATGACGAGGCTGCGGTTGCCCGCTGCCTCGATGGCGGCCTCCGAGATCATGCCGGTCACGCGGCTTTCGATCACCATGGGCTGGATCACCATCCAGACCGCCATGACCATCAGCGCGGGCACGATCGCGAGGATCATCACGTTGGTGCCGTAGTAATTCGGCAGCGAATGGAGGACGCGGGCATCCCCTCCGGCACTCGCCACGGCACGCTGGCGACCCAGGACGAAGCCCGCGGTGCCCAGCAGGAGGACGATCACGATGATCCAGAGAAGTGGCATGAAGGGGGTCCCGTGAAACTTTGGCCCGGGCGCGGCCCGGGGATTGGAGTGCAGGGGGCGCCTGTACCGCGCCCCCTGCCCTGTCGGTCAGGCGATCACATGCCGCCCATGGTCACTTCGTTCTCGACGGTGGCCTGAACCTCGGCCAGCTCCGGGTCGGCGACGAGGCCATAGGCAGCCAGCGGGCCGAAGGGGCCTGCGATGTCGTCGGAGACGAAGAAGGACGCGTATTCCTTCAGGCCGGGGATAACGCCGATGTGCGCTGCCTTGATGTAGAAGAACAGCGGACGCGACACCGGGTAGGTGCCCGAGGCGATGTTGGCGACGGTCGGCTCGACGCCGGCCATGGTCGCAACCTGCAGACGGTCGGTGTTGTTCTCGTAGAACGCCAGGCCGAACACGCCGATGCCCTCGGGGTTGGCGGTGATGCGCGCCAGCGTCTCGGTGTAGTCGCCGTCGATGTCGGTCGACACGCCGTCGGCGCGGATTTCCATGCACGCCTCTTCGGTGGCATCTTCATCCATGCCCATTTCCATCATGGCGGCCATGGCGCCCGAGTCTTCGCAACCCTGCAGGATCACGTTCTCGTCGAACACTTCGCGCGTGCCGTGACGGGTGCCGGGGATGTAGGCGGCGATGTCCTGTGCGGGCAGGTCGGCGCGGACCTGGTCCCAGCTGGTGTTCGGGTTCGGAACCATCGCGCCGTCGACGGGCAGGTTCGCGGCCAGCGCGAGGTACCAGTCGGACTGGGTGAACTCGAAGGCCGGGCCGTTGATGTCGGAGGCGAAGACGATGCCGTCATAGCCGAAGCGCACTTCGATGATGTCGGTCACGCCGTTCTCGGCGCAGGTTGCGATCTCGCTCTCGCGGATCGAACGCGAGGAGTTTGCGATGTCGATGGTGTTCTCGCCGACGCCTTCGCAGAAGCGGCGCAGACCGGTCGACGAACCGCCCGATTCGACGACGGGGGTCGGGAAGTCGAAGTTCTCGCCGAAGGCTTCGGCGACGATCGAGGCGTAGGGCAGCACGGTCGAGGACCCTGCGACCTGAACGTTGTCGCGGCTCTGTGCGACGGCAGCCGTGGCAGAGACGGCAGCAACGGCCAGCACGGAGACGGAAAGTTTTGCGAGCGACATGAATGGCTCTCCTGGTGTGTTTCAAGACATGCCGGACACGCCGCACGGCGCGCCCTCGACAAGCCGCCTAAAGGCCCTCGGCCAAGCTTTTGTGACAGGTTTGTAACGGTTTCATGACAGCTCGCCGCGGGGCGGCGCAGACCGCGCGCCAGACCCGCCGGCCCGATCACTCCCGCGGGAGAAGCACCGAGAAAACAGAGCCTTGGCCCGGATGCGATTCGATCCTCAGCCGCCCGCGGTGGCGGTTCACGATATGCTTCACGATGGCCAGCCCCAGCCCCGTGCCCCCCATCGCACGGCTGCGATGGGTATCGACGCGGTAGAATCGCTCGGTCAGGCGCGGAATATGTAACGGATCGATTCCATCGCCCCGGTCGACGACGTCGACCCGCAGCACAGGACCCTTGAGGCTGCCCGTCCCTTCCTGCCAACCAAGGCGCAGCGTGACGGGCCGCCCGGCCCCTCCGTATTTCATCGCGTTCTCCGTCAGGTTCAGGAACACCTGCATCAGCTGGTCGCGGTCGCCCTTCATGCGGAACATCTCGCCGGCTTCGCCCAGCAGAAGCGCCGGGTCGCCCGCTTGCGTCTCCAGCGTCAGGGCGCTGTCCTGCTCTTCGGCGGTCGGCTTCAGGGCGGCGATGACCCCCTCCAGCACCGCGCGCAGGTCGACATCGGTCGAGGGCCTCTGCCGTTCCTGCGATTCGACCCGGCTGAGCGACAACAGGTCCGACACCAGCCGGTTCATCCGTCGCGCCTCGGCCTCCATGATGCCGAGGAACCGGTCGCGCGCGGCGACGTCATCGCGCGCCGGTCCGCGCAGCGTCTCGATGAAACCCAGGACCGCGGTCAGCGGCGTGCGCAACTCGTGGCTGACATTCGCGACGAAGTCGCGCCGCATCTCCTCGGCCTCGCGCAGATGGGTGATGTCGGTGAAATGCAGCAGAAGCGCGCGCTGCCCGCGCGGCCCCGGCCCGCCGACCGGCGTGATCAGGACCCGAAACTGGGTCTCGCCGGTCTGGTCGGTCACCTGCATGCGCGCCTCGCCCGCCGGGCCTCCCGCCTGCACCGACTCGATCCGGCCCAGAAGCCCCGGCTGGCGCAGTACCGTGGCGCAGCTGCGCCCCTCGATCCAGTCGCCGAACAGCGCACGCGCCGCCGGATTGGCGAGGGCAACCTGCCCCGCCGAGGACAGGTGCAGCATCGGCTCGGGCACCGCTGCCATGAACTCGTCAAGCTGCGTATCGCTCACGCTTGCGGCCCTCCGCCTCGGGCAGGCCTCGCGAAATCCGGGCCGCCTCGGGCTTGCCATAGCCGCAATTCGAACCACGTGACAAGCGCGATGAATTTCATGGAAATGCAAAGGTTGCCTTTGCTAAGAAACAGATTTCCGTGTAGTATCAACATGGATCGGCGGTCGGGCAGCCTGCCGGTCCGGGAATTGCCTGCCGCTGGAAGTTACATCGATTTCAACACGCTGCCCGCGAATGGTGCCGAGAATGGACGGAAGAGACCGGCGCCGTCTCATGACGAGTGACGGGGCCAGCCAGATCGACTCGTCTGCGCAGCGCGTGCTTGCCGTCGCGCTGGCCTCTGACGTCGTGTTGGCGCTTCCGCGCCACGTGGTCTCCCCCGGCTCCTACATCCGCAGCGTGCCGTTCGAACATCTGCCCGAGGAGTTGCTGACCGGAGACAAGGCCCCTGCCCTCGTGCTGTCGCCGCTTCTGACACCCGCCTTTGACGCGCTCGACCTTGCGCGGCTTCTGACGCAATGCGGCTACCGCGGGCGCTACCTTGCCCTGGTCGACAGGCTGCCGAGTGCGAACCTGATCCGGCGCGAGGTGGAGGCGCAATCCCCCACCCTGAACTTCGACGTGATCGTGCTGGACGGCTCGACGCCGCTGCACTCGCTCTGATCGCTCAGACCGCGGCCAGTCCCGCCTCGAAATCCGCCATCAGGATCGCCACGTCCTCGATCCCGACCGAGACGCGGAAAAACCCGTCGCTGATCCCCAGCGCTGCGCGCCCCTCGGGCGTCAACCCGCGATGCGAGGAGGAGGCCGGGTGGCTCAGCGTCGTGCCGACATCCCCCAGCGTCGGGGCAAAGGCCATCTCGGGCATCGCCTGCACCATGCGGTTTGCTGCCGCCTCGTCACCGTGGATCGCGAAGCTCAGCATGTTGCCATCGCGCCCGCCCAGAAGCGCCTGCGCGCGAGCGTGGTCGGGGTGATCGGCGCGGCCGGGGTAG
>CBFIFZ010000059.1:0-14026 GCA_965661995.1 Roseicyclus sp. | reverse complement strand
CGTGATGACCGAGCTCAGCAAACCGACCTTCGCCGACCCCGAGAAGCGCGCCTGGATCATGTCCAAGATCAAGCTGCCCCGCGTGGCCGAGGTCGAGGACATCATGGGCGCGGTCGTCTTCCTTGCCTCCGATGCGGCGGCGATGGTGACGGGTACGGCGCTGTTGATCGACGGCGGATGGACGGCCGGGTAGGTCGTTTTCGGGCCTGTGGATCAACCGGGGGATAGATCGGATATATGCATCGAAACCGGCTGATTTCGCCCGTGATCAGCCGATAAAAGATTGATTGATGCAATCAAACCCGCCCGGCGTCCCGCGGCAGGATCTCCGGCTCGGCCACCGGCGCGCCGCTGTCAGGATCGAAAAACGGCGTCGCCCGCCAGGCGCCCGACAGCCGCGCCCGTAGCGCCCGCTTCGCGATGCGCGCGCCGACGGTGAGCCCGCCCTTGTGGCGGCTCTTGCCGCCGGAGCCTTCCATGAAGCCAGGGGCGATCACCGGCCCCAGCGCGGCGGCGCTGTCGAGACGCGCGACCAGCACGCCGACGAAGGGCATCCCCGGCCCCTTGAGCGTGTTGAACATCGGTGTCCCGCAGCACCCCGCGACCCATCGGTTCAGGCCTCTCGGGCTGAGCCGTGTCAGCCGCAGATGCCCGGCCCCGGTCTCGATCACCACGCGGTCGGGTGTTGTCTGCCACAGCTCCGCGCCGCGCGCCCGGTCGCCCGTCCCGCCAAAGGCGCGGTCGGCGCGTGCGCAATCGGCGCAATGGCAGACGACATGCGTGCCTTCGCGCGGGTCGATCCCGACAAGGCGCCCGGTGAGCGCGCCGCAGCGGCAGGAGAAACGCGCCTCGGCCACGACCGGTCAGCTGACGGCGCGCACCGGCGTCTTGGGCACGCCGCAATTGGCGTCGATGAAATCCAGCACCAGCGGCCGGATGTTCTCGCGCCAGGACTTGCCGGCGAAGATGCCGTAATGCCCGGCGTTCGGCTCGAGGTAGCTGGCCTTTTTCTCCGCCGGAAGCCCGGTGCAGAGATCCAGCGCCGCGACGCATTGCCCGGGGGCCGAGATGTCGTCCTTGCCGCCCTCGACGGTCTTGACCGCGACGGTGGTGATCTTGCCGATATCCACCTGCTTGCCGTCCACCGTGAAGCGGTTCTGCGCGATCTCGAGCCCCTTGAAGATGCGCTCGACGGTCGAGAGGTAGAACTCCGCCGTCATGTCCATCACGGCGAGGTACTCGTCGTAGAACTTGTTGTGCTTGTCGTGGTCGCTGGCCTCGCCCTTGGCGACGCGCACCACCTGGTCCATGAAGGCCTTGGCGTGTTTCTCGGCGTTCATCGCCATGAAGGACGACAGCTGCTGCAGGCCGGGATAGACCATCCGGCCCGCGCCCGCGTATTTGAAGCCCACGCGCTGCAGCACGAATTTCTCGAGCTGGCCCATGGTGACGCGGTTGCCGAAATCGGTCACGTCGGTGGCCGCGGCGTCGGGGTCGATCGGCCCGCCGATCAGCGTCAGCGTGCGCGGCTGCGCGTCGGGCTCTTCCTCGGCCAGGTAGGCGGTCGCGGCCAGCGCCAGCGGCGCGGGCTGACAGACGGCGATGACATGGCTGTCGGGGCCCATCGCCTTGAGGAAATCGACGAGGTAGAGGGTGTAATCCTCGATGTCGAACTTGCCCTCGCTGACCGGAATGTCGCGGGCGTTGTGCCAATCGGTGATGTAGACGTCACAATCGGGCAGCAGGCTCAGCACCGTCGAGCGCAGGAGAGTCGCGTAATGCCCCGACATGGGCGCCACCAGCAGCACCTTGCGCCCCGTGGGCGCACGGCCCTGCACCTTGAAGCGGATCAGGTCGCCGAAAGGCCGCGGCACCACCGTCTCGACCGAGACGATATGGTCGCGGCCGTCATCGGCCGGAATCGAGTAGATGCCCCAGTCGGGCTTCGCGGCCATCCGCGCAAAGCTGCGCTCGGTGACCTCGCCCCAGGCGCGGGTCATCTGGATCATGGGATTCGCGAAGAGGCCCAACTGTGGATAAGAACACATGGCCCGCGCGGTCGACCCCATCCACTGGTTGGTCACACGCATGGATTCCATCAAGTCATAGGTGAGCATATAGCGCATCGGCGTCTCCTGCCTGACGATCCGGGGCAACAGCACGCCCCCGGATCAATTCGTCGCTTTGCCCCCTCACCTTGGCGCAGCTACGGTGTTGTTGGACGAGTTGCGAGGTAAAATCAAGGTGGCACGCGACGACACGGAGGAGAGCGCAGTGGGTGAGAACCTCGAGCGGCTGAACGAGAACCTTGCGAAGATCGAGGATCTGTCCAAGCGCCTCGTGGCGGCGTTGAGCGCGCGCAAGCCCGGCGACGCGGGCCTCGAGGGGCCCGGCCAGGACCTGATGATGAAGGCCGGAATGGCCATGTGGCAGGAGGCGTTGACCAACCCTGCCAAGATGATGGAGCGCCAGGCCCAGTACTGGGGCCAGGCGCTGACCCAGTACATGGAGGTGCAGAAGGAACTGGCCCAGGGCCACCTGGCACTGGAAGACGCCGAGGACATCCCCGGCGACAAGCGCTTTTCCAACCCGCTCTGGAAAACGCATCCCTATTTCAACTTCGTCAAGAACCAGTACCTGATCTCGGCCGAGGCGATGCAGAAGGCCGTGGCCGATCTCGATGGGCTGACCCCGCGCGACAGAAGACGGATCGAGTTCTTCGCGAGCCAGATGATCGACTTGTTCTCGCCCACCAACTACCTCGCGACGAACCCCGACGCGCTGGAAAAGGCCGTCGAGACCGAGGGCGAAAGCCTCGTGAAGGGGCTCGAGAACCTCGTGCGCGACCTCGAGGCGCGCCATGGCGAGATCCTTCCGGTTCTGGCCGACCCGAGCGCCTTCACCGTGGGAGAGAACCTGGCGACCGCCAAGGGCTCGGTCGTCTACCGCAACGAGATGATGGAGCTGATCCAGTACGCTCCCACCACCGAAACGGTGCACAAGACCCCGCTGATCGTCTTCCCGCCCTGGATCAACAAGTACTACATCCTCGACCTCAAGCCGCAGAACTCGCTGATCCAGTGGATCGTCGACCAGGGCTACACGCTTTTCGTCGTCAGCTGGAAGAACCCCGACGCCACCTACTCCGAGACCGGCTTCGAGACCTATATCGAAGAAGGGTATCTCAAGGCGATCGACATCGCCTGCGAGGTCACCGGCGAGAAACAGGTGAACGCCGTGGGCTATTGCGTCGCGGGAACCACGCTGGCGCTGACGCTGGCGCTCAAGGCCAAGCGCGGCCAGAGCCGCGTGAAATCGGCGACCTTCTTCACCACGCTCACCGATTTCACCGACCAGGGCGAATTCACGCCCTTCCTCGACGATGATTTCGTCGACGCGATCGAGCGGCAGGTGGACGCAGAGGGCTATCTCGACAGCTATTACATGTCCAAGACCTTCAGCTATCTGCGCGCCAAGGACCTGGTCTATGGCCCCGCCGTGCGCAGCTACATGATGGGCGAGGCGCCGCCGGCCTTCGACCTGCTCTACTGGAACGGCGACTCGACCAACCTGCCGGGCAAGATGACGGTCCAGTACCTGCGCGGCCTCTGCCAGGCCAATGGCTTCGCCGAGGACGGGTTCGAGCTGATGGGCGAGCGGCTGCATGTCTCGGACGTGAAGCTGCCCATTTGCGCCATCGCCTGCGAGACCGACCATATCGCCGCCTGGAAGGACAGTTTCCGCGGGATGGTGCAGATGGGATCGAAGGACAAGACCTTCATCCTGTCGGAGTCGGGTCATATCGCGGGCATCGTCAATCCGCCCTCCAAGAAGAAGTACGGCCATTGGCGCGGCCCCGAGGTGATCGGCACGCCCGCCGCCTGGAAAGAGGGTGCGACCTACCACGAAGGGTCGTGGTGGCCGCATTGGGACGAATGGCTTTCCAAGCGGTCGGGCGCGATGATTCCGGCCCGCGAGCCGGGGTCGAACGCCTATCCGGTGCTCTGCGCAGCACCCGGAACTTACGTTGCGGAAAGCGTAAACGGCTGATCCTGAATGCATTCTCCGGATTATGCTGCAGTGCAGAAAAAGCGTTGACATTCTGCACTGCAGCATGCATATATGTTGCATATGCAGAAAGCCCCGGTCGTGGGGCGCAAACCCCGGAGAAGACCAATGGCCGCAGCCAAAACCACCGATTTCACCAAGATGATGTCCGACATGATGGGCTCGTTCCCGATGGACATGTCCGCCATGAACGACGCGTTCAAGACTTCCGCCGCAATGGGCGAGAAGATGTCGAAGGTTGCCCTCGACGCCGCTGAGAAGTCGACCGACCTCTCGGCCAAGTGGACCAAGGACACCATCGCCAAGATGGGCGACGTCGCTTCGGTCAAGTCCGAGCCGACCGACTACACCAAGGCGATGACCGATTTCGCATCGGCCCAGGCCGAGATGGCCGCCGAGAACATGGCCGCCTTCGCCGAGATCGCGAAGAAGGTTCAGATGGAAACCGTCGAGCTGATGATGGCCGCCGGCAAGGAAGCCACCGAAGAGGCGACCGCCGCCGTCAAGAAGGCCACCGCCGAGGTGACCACCGCAGCCAAGAAGGCCGCCGCGAAGTAATCGCAGCGCCTCACGGTACGGATTTCGTGCCGGTGTCCTCCCCACCGGCATGAATACCAGAAGGGCGAGCCTCCTCCCGGCTCGCCCTTCACGCTTTTCTGCCCCTGCACATTGAATTTGCAATTCCCGCCCATAGGGGTAGGCTGGCGCATGCTGCACTGCGGGAAGGGAGTGAAGGCATGACGACCGAGGGCGAACCGCTTCTGATCAAGCGGTATGCGAGCCGCAGGCTCTACAACACCGAAACCTCCGATTACGTCACGCTCGAGGATATCGCGGGCTTCATTCGCACCGGGCGGGACGTCAAGATCGTCGACCTGAAATCCGGCGACGACCTGACGCGCCAGTACCTCCTGCAGATCATCGCCGAACATGAAAGCCGCGGCGAGAGCGTGCTTCCCATCGCCGTCCTGACCGACCTCGTGCGCAGCTACAGCACGCAGGCGGGCTCCGTCGTGCCCGATTTCCTCGCCATGTCCTTCGACATGCTGAAACAGGGCCAGTCGAAGATGATGGAGAACATGACCGCGATGAACCCGATGGCGAAGATGCCCGGCTTCGAGGCCATGCGCGCCCAGCAGGAGGTCTTCCTGAAGGCGATGACGGGCGGCATCTCGGGCCAGTGGTCCGGCCCCGGCCCCGCGCCCGACAGCGCCGAGGGCGAGAAATCGGCGACCGAGGAACTGGACGACATCAAGCGCCAGCTCGCCGATCTCCAGTCCAAGCTCAGCAAGATGTAAGACCGAAAGCGCGCGCCCCTTGTTCCGTACCAGTGCCGTTCTGTTCGCCGCCCTTCCGCTGCTTGCCGGCTGCGCCCTCTTCGGGGCAGAGCGCCGCGCGCCGCCGCCCTCCGATCCGTCCGAGGCCGTCTACCGCGCCGCGATGGCCGATTTCTCGTCTTGCGTCATCGCGCCCGATGCCGCAACCGCGGCCCGCATCGCCGCGGCCGCCGCCACCCTGCAGGCCGAGGCGCGCCCGGCCAACCCCGATCATTTCTACATGACCGACCGCGTCACCGCCGCCGCCGCCTATTGCGCGGAGACAGCCGCCCGTTAACCCCGTATCAAGGTTAACGCACCCCTCCTTCTCCGTTTCTCAAGTATCCCGGGGGGTGTCGCGGAACGCGACGGGGGGCAGGGCCCCCAACGATCCCGCCCTCTCCACCGGCGCGCCCTCAGGCGACCTCGGCGAACACCTGTTTCAGCGCCGCGTCGAGCTTGTCGAACATCTCGTCCATCTGCCCGTCCGTGATCGTGAAGGGCGGGCAGAGCACCACCGACTGCCCGAGCGGGCGACAGATCAGCCCGTGATCGGTGCAGGTGTTCGCGATCCGCTCCGACACCGACAGCGACCCGTCGAAGGGCACCTTGCCCTCGCGATCCTTCACGGCCTCCAGCGCCCACATGTAGCCCACGCCGCGCAGCTCGCCGATGTTGGGATGCTCGGCGATGCGGCGCAGCCCCGCCTCCATCCGGCCCGCGCCGTCGCGCACCATTTCCAGAAGGCCCTCTTCCAGCACCACGTCGATGGCCTTCAGCGCCACCGCGCAGCCGACCGGGTGGCCGCTCGCCGTGAACCCGTGCGGGAACTCCTCGATCGGGTCGATCGCGGCCTGCAGCCGGTCCGTCATCTCGGGGCCAAGGATCACCGCCCCCATCGGGAAATACCCCGCCGTCAGCGCCTTGGAGGAAATGATCGCATCCGGCACGAAACGGTAGGTCTCGCAGCCCCAGGTATTCCCGGTCCGCCCGAACCCGCAGATCACCTCGTCGGAAATCAACGGGATGCCGTGCTTCTTCAGGATCGGCTGGATCGCCTGGAAATACCCCTCCGAGGGCGGAATGACCCCGCCCGCGCCCATCACCGGCTCGGCGAAGAAGCCCGCAATCGTGTCCGCGCCTTCGCGCGCGATGACCTCTTCCAGTTCCGCGGCCAGCCGCGCGGTGAACGCGGCCTCGCTCTCGCCCGCCTCCCCGTAGCGCCAGTAATGCGGGCAGGTCAGGTGGATGAACCCCGGCAGCGGCAGGCCGAAGACCGAGTTGTAGGGCTTGCCCGTCATCGAGGCCGACACCGCCGTCACCCCGTGATAGCCGTTCCACCGCGTCAGGATCTTGCGCCGCTGCGGCTGCTCCTCGGCCTGGGCCAGGAACCACAGCATCTTGACCATGGTGTCATTCGCCTCGGAGCCCGAGTTGGTGTAGAACACCTTGCCCCGCTCGAAGGGCGAGACCTCGACCAGCCGCTCGGATAGCGCGACGGTCTGGTCCGACATCCGCCCGAAGAAGGCGTGATAGCCGGGGAAGCGGTCGTATTGCGCCTTGGCGGCCTCGGCCAGCCCCTTGTGATCGAAGCCCGCCACCATGTTCCACAGGCCCGAGTTCGCATCGAGATACCGCTTGCCGTTGGTGTCGATGATATAGGGCCCTTCGCCATGGGTCACGACCACCGTGCCGCGCTCGCGGATCGAGGGCAGATCGGTGAAACCATAGAGGGAATGCGCCTCGGCGCGGGCTTCCCAGGAATTGGGCGCGTGGTCTTTCATGGCGGTCTCCAGCGGAAAGGATGGCGCCACGCTAGACCGGCCCGAAGGCGCCCGCAATCGCCCCCGTCAAAACGACGATCCCCGGCGTCAGCGCGCCGGGGATCCAGGTGTTTCGCAGGCGAAAAGACGGGCGCGCCCGTCAGGTCCCGTAGGCCAACGCCGCGCCCTTCACATCCTCGGCGGCTGCCGTCAGCGCATCGGCGATGAAATCCAGCTCTGCCCGCGTCAGACGCACCGGCAAGCGCACGTCGCAGGCACGCATCAGCATCTCCCGCGTCTGCGGCAGTTCCTGCCGGTCGCCGGGGATGAACTGCCAGTTCCAGAAGGCCCGCGCGTTGTCGGTGGACAGGCCGAAGATCTGCACCTTCACGCCGCGCGCCTCGGCTGCCTCGGCAAAGGCCTTTGCCTCGGCATCCGTGTCGAAACCGACAAGGTTGAACTGGATCGAATCCGGCGCCCGCGTTTCGGGGGCCAGCGGCGGCGGCACGTCGAGCCAGGGCGAGCCGTTCAGCAGATCGGCCACGTAATCGTGGTTCTTGAGCCCGTCGCGCACCCGGCGTTCCAGCTCGGGCAGCTGCGGGCGGATGACCGCGGCCGACAGGTTCTGCAGCCGCATGTTGTAAAGCGGCAGACGGTTCTGCCAGCGCGCAAAGGCCAGCTCCAGCTCGGGGTCGTTCTGACCCTCGGGGCCCTTGTGCTTCTTCCAGTTGTGCTCATAGGCGCCCGACATGATCACGCAGCGCGCGACAAGGTCCGCATCATCGGTGATCAGGATGCCACCCTCGCCCGCGTTGATCATCTTGTAGGATTGGAACGAAAAACAGCCGATCTTGCCGATCGTGCCGATCTTCTGCCCATGCCAGAGCGTGCCGAGCGAATGGGCCGCATCCTCGATCACCGGGATGCCGCGGGCGTTGCAGAGCGCCATGATCGCGTCCATGTCGCTGGTATGGCCGCGCATGTGGCTGATGATGACGGCCTCGATGCTGTCATCCAGCTTGGCCGCGAAATCGGCCATGTCGATGCGGTAATTCTCGCCCACCTCGACCAGTACCGGCTGGAGCCGGGCGTGGACGACAGCCGAGGGCACGGCGGCAAAGGTGAAGGCCGGGATCAGCACCCGCGCGCCGGCCTGAAGGCCAAGCGCCTCGAGCGACAGGAAGATCGCCGCCGAGCAGGAGGAGACGGCGAGCGCGTATTTCACGCCCATCATGTCCGCGAATTCACGCTCGAGCAGCGCCACGGGCGCATCCGCAGGCGCGGTGTAGCGGAACAGGTCGCCCGATTGCAGCAGGCGGTCGATCTCGGCGCGGGCGCCCTCGGGGATCGGCTCGGCGTCGTAGACATTGGGTGCCAAGGCCATGGTTTCACCTTTTCGAAAACTTCCCTTTCGGAAATCTTATACTGTTACGCAGGCGGAATCCAGCGCCCAGCGTCGGTGTCGTCAAAATGTCGTGGAAGCCCGGCTCAGACGCCCAAGCGGTCGCGCATCGCGTACCAGGTCATCGCCAGTGTCAGGATCGGTGCTCGAAGCGCGGTGCCGCCCGGAAAGCGCGGGACGGGCAGCGCCTCGAAATGGGTCAGACCGTCTTCCTGCCCCATGACCGCCTCGGCCATGACGCGCCCTGCCATGCCGGACAGCGCCACGCCATGCCCGGAAAACCCCGCGCCCGACAGGATGTTCGGCGCGATGCGCGCGACATGGGGCAGGCGGCTCATGGTGATGCCCAATGCGCCGCCCCAGACATGGGTGACGCCCACGCCCTTCAGCTGCGGAAACAGCCGCTCCATCCGGGCGACCAGTGGCGCGCGAATGTCGCGCGGGAAGCCGAGGCCATAGCTTTCCCGCCCGCCGAACAGGAACCGCCGGTCGGCGGAGAAACGGTAGTAGTTCACCACGAATTTCGAATCCGAGACGCAGATATCCTCGGCCAGCACGTCCTGCCAGCGGTCGGGCAGGGGCTCGGTCGCGGCGATGAAACTGTTGATCGGCATCACCCGCGCGTTCACCTGCGGCAGGATATCGGGCAGGTAGCCGTTGCCCGCGACGATGGCATGCCCCGTCGTGACCTGCCCCCGCGGCGTGCTCAGCACGAGACGCGGCCGCGGCGTGATCGCCGTCACCTCGCTGGTCTCGTGGATCACTGCGCCCGCCGCCTCCGCCGCGCGGGCCAGCGCGCGCACGTAGGCGAGCGGCTGCACATGCCCGCCGCCGGGGTCCATCATGCCGCCGCGGTAGAGCGGCGATTTCACCAGCTCGGCAAAGCCGCGCTGGCCCAGAACCTCGGTCCGGTAACCATACCGCCGCTCGAGATGCTCGCCCTCGGCCCTGAGCGTGGCAAGGTCGGTCCGGTCGTAGATGCCATAGGCCGCGCCGGGGCGATAGCTCGCCTCGGGCGCATGCGCGGCACAGAAGTCGCGCACCTGCGCGCGGGCGGCCTCGGCCATGTCCCAGAGTGCGGCGGCGCGCGTCTCGCCCAGCTGCGCCTCGAGCTGACGCTGCGACTGGTTGAACCCGAGGTTCAACTGCCCGCCGTTCCGCCCCGAGGCGCCGAAGCCCACCCGGTGCGCGTCCAGCACCACCACCCGGCGGCCCGCGCGCGCCAGCGTCAGCGCGGCCCAAAGCCCGGTGAAGCCCGCGCCGATCACGGCGACATCGGCCTCGATGTGACCCGTCAGCGAGGGCCGCTCGCGCTCGGGCGGCAGGCTGGCGGCGTACCAGCTGGGCGCGTGGTCTCCGCGCCCGTCATTGCGGTAGAGCGGGTTCACCCGGCCAGCCCCCCCGTTGCCTGTTCGGCAAGAAGGGCCGGTGCCAACCAGGCGGCGAACAGGGCGAGAAGCGTCACGCCCAGAACCACGAAAAGGATCATGGCCACACGGCCCATCACACGTTGAGCAGGAGATGCTCCCGCTCCCACGGGGAAATCACCTGCAGAAACTCGTTGTATTCCAGCTCCTTGACGGCGGAATAGACGCGGCAGAACTCCTCGCCCAACACCTGCTGGATCGTCGCGTTCGCGCGCAGCAGCCCCAGCGCATCGCCCAAGCCCCGCGGCACGCCGCTTTCCAGCTGGTAGGCATCGCCGGTGTAGGGATCGGAGGGGTCGGTTTGCTCGATCAGCCCGACCAGCCCGCAGGCCAGCGAGGCGGCGATGCCGAGATAGGGGTTGCAGTCCATCCCCGGCAGCCGGTTCTCGATCCGCCGCGCGGCGGGCTCGGACACGGGCACACGCAGGCCCGTGGTGCGGTTGTCGCGCCCCCATTCGAGGTTGATGGGTGCCGCGAAGTCGGGGACGTAGCGGCGGTAGCTGTTCACGTAGGGCGCCAGCAGCGGGATCACCGCCGGAAGGTTGCGCTGCATCCCCCCGATGAAATGCAGGAAGACCGGCGTCTCGGCCCCGTCGGGCGTGGAAAAGATGTTCTGCCCCGTGGCGAGGTCGATCACCGAGTGGTGGATGTGCATGGCACTTCCCGGCTCGCCCTCGATGGGCTTGGCCATGAAGGTCGCGTAGCAATCGTGGCGCAGCGCCGCCTCGCGGATCATCCGCTTGAAGAAGAACATCTCGTCGGCCAGCCGCACCGGGTCGCCGTGGCGCAGGTTCAGCTCGATCTGGCCCGCGCCGCCCTCCTGCAGGATGCCGTCGATCTCGAGGCCCATGGCCTCGGCGTAGTCGTAGATGTCGTCGATGACGGGCCCGTATTCATCCACCGCCGACATCGAATAGGCCTGCCGCGCGGCGGCGCGACGGCCCGACCGGCCCATCGGCGGCTCGATCTCGCGGGCGGGGTCGGTGTTGGGGGCGACGAGGTAGAACTCCATCTCGGGGGCGACGATCGGTTGCAGCCCGCGCGCGTTGTAGAGGCTCACCACCCGCTTCAGCACGTTGCGCGGCGCGTAGGGCACCGGGTTGCCCTTCTGGTCGTCGATGTCGTGGATCACCTGCAGCGTGGTGTCCGCCGTCCAGGGGGCGGGCGTGGCGGTGGTGAAATCCGGCGTCAGGATCATGTCGGGTTCGGTGAACCCGTCGGCGACCTCATCGGCCCAGTCGCCGGTGATGGTCTGGAAGAAGATCGAGTTGGGCAGGTAGAAATGGCTTTGGCGGGCGAACTTGCCGCCCGGCATGGCCTTGCCGCGGGCGATGCCGGCCAGGTCGGCGACGATGCACTCGACCTCGTCGATGGCGCGGCCTTCCAGGTAGGCGCGGGCGACCTCGGGGAGCTGCTCGAGCAGTTTGGCGACGGACTCGGAGCTCATGCGCGGGCCGCCTGTGCAAAGGGGATGCGGGTCGCGGGCGCGCCCTCCAGCACGTCGGCCAGCCAGTCGGCGATCAGCCGGTTCTCGGTGGGCTCCGAGAGGCTCGCCTTCGCGGCCTCGACCAGCGGTGCGGGAACGGTGGCCGCGCGGTGCTCGGCCAGCATCTCGACGACCGAGGCCGGGAACTCGGGGTGTGGCTGGACGGTCAGGATATGCTCACCCACGGCCATCGCCGCGTTGGCGGTGAAATCGTTGCCACCCAGCACCTGCGCGCCCGGCGGCAGCTCGACCACCTGGTCCTGGTGCCAGGCGTTCAGCGCCACCTCGCGCCCGCCGATCGTGTAGGTCTTGCGCCCCACGGCCCAGCCGCCGGGGAATTTCACCACCCGCCCGCCGAGCGCCTGGGCGATGATCTGGTGGCCGAAGCAGATGCCCACGAGCGGCTTGCCCGCGTCGCGGATCGCGCGGATCAGCTCTTCGAGCGGCGGGATCCACGGGTGACCCTCGTAGGCGCCGTGGCGCGAGCCGGTGATGAGCCAGCCCTCGGCGGCCTCGGGGCCCGCGGGGAACTCCATGTCGACCACCGACCAGGTGGTGAAGGTGAGGTCGCGATGCGCGAAGAGCTGCGCGAACAGCTCGGAATAGGTGCCGTCCCGCTCCGCGACGACGTCGGGGATGTGGCCGGTCTGCAGGATGCCGATATGCATGAGGTGCTCGTGTGAACGGATGCCGCCAAGCTATGCCCGCGGGCCGAGCGGGGCAAGGGGGGCAAACCTCTTGCAAGAGGTTTGCGCACGCCCTTGCAAGGGCGTGACCAGACCCTTGCAAGGGTCTGGCACAGGATCTTGCAAGATCCTGTGGGCGCGGGTTCAGACCGTGTCGAGGTAAAGCTCGGTCTGCTCCTCGGGCGAAAGCTCGGCCATGTAGTGCAACTCCTGCCGCTTGGTCGCGAGCATGTTGGCGATCAGCTCGGGCGGGAAGATGCGCGCGATCTCTGCGCTGTCCGCGAAGGCGTCGATCGCGCCCTGCCAGTCGCGCGGCAGCTGCGCGAGCTCCTGCCCATAGGCGTTGCCGGTCACCGGCGGCGGCGGCTCGGCGGCGTCCTCGATCCCGTTCAGCGCGGCGCCCAGGATGGCGGCGATCAGCAGGTAGGGGTTGATGTCGCCCCCCGCCACGCGATGCTCGATCCGGCGCGCGGCGCTGCTGCCCGAGGGGATGCGCAGCGCGGTGGTGCGGTTCTCGTAGGCCCAGGCGATGCCGGTGGGCGCATGCGCGCCCGGCACGAAGCGGTCGTAGCTCGAGGCATGGGGGGCAAGGATCAGCATCGAGCCCGGCATCGCCTGCAGGCAGCCCGCCACGGCGTGGCGCAGCGCCTGCGACCCGCGCGCGGTGCCATCGTCGAAGATGTTGCGCCCGTCCTCGTCGAGGATCGAGAAATGCGTGTGCAGCCCGTTGCCGGAATACTCCGGGTAGGGTTTCGCCATGAAGCTCGCGGCGAAGCCGTGCTTGCGCGCCAGCCCGTTGACGAGCAGCTTGAAGAACCACGCGTCATCCGCGGCCTTCATCGCGTCGGGCGCGTGCATCAGGTTGATCTCGAACTGGCCCGGCCCGGCCTCGGAGATGGTGGTGTCGGCGGGAATGTCCATCGCCTCGCAGGCGTCGTAGAGCGTGGTGAAGAAATTGTCCCACGCATCGAGCTGGCGCATGGCGAGGATCTCGGCCTGTTGCCGCCGCTTGCCCGAGCGGGGGCTGGGGGGCACGCGCAGCTCGCGGCCGCGGTCGTCGATCAGGTAGAACTCCATCTCGGTCGCCACCACGGGCGTCAGCCCGCGGGCCTTGTAGCGGTCCACCACGCGGGCGAGCGCATGGCGGGGGTCGCCCGCGAAGGGGCGGCCGTCGTCGTGGAACATCCAGATCGGCAGAAGCGCCGTCGGCGTGTCGAGCCAGGGCATCGGCACGAAGCCGCGCTCGGTGGGGCGCAGCACGCCGTCGGGGTCGCCCGCCTCGAAGACCAGCGGGCTGTCGTCGATATCCTCGCCCCAGATGTCGAGGTTCAGCACCGAGAAGGGAAAGCGCGTGCCCTCTTCGATGGCCTTGTCGGCGTAGCGCCGGGCGATGCGTTTTCCGCGCGGCTGGCCGTTGAGGTCGGCGGCGGCGACGCGGATGGATTTCACTTCCGCATGCTCGAGGAGGTAGTCGCTGTTCATCGGATCACTTGCGGGCGAATGCGCAGCCTTTGCCGCCGCTCGGCGGGAAGGTGGCGGTTGAGGCGCGTGTTGATGGCGCCGAAGACCCCGATGATGACCAGCGTCAGGAGGACGAAATAGACGGCCACGATCGGGTAGGGGACGAAGGGGTTGAAGGTGCGGTCGGCGAAGTAGTTCGCGTAATAGAGCGCATCGCCCTTCTGCTGGAAGGCCGGGAAGCTCGAGAAGAACACCAGCGCCGTGGCGTGGAAGAGGAAGATCGCCTCGTTGGTGTAGGCGGGCCAGGCGAGCCGCATGGTGGTGGGGAAGGTGATGCGCCGGAACTTGCCCCAGCCCGAGAGGCCATAGGCATCCGCCGCTTCCAGGTCGCCCTTGGGCACCGCGCGCAGCGCGCCG
>CBFIFZ010000058.1:0-14061 GCA_965661995.1 Roseicyclus sp. | reverse complement strand
GTGGCAAGGTCCTGTCGGCCTACATGATCGCGCAGACCCTCGGCATCATCGGGGCGCAGGCGCTTCTGACGCTGGGCGATGCCGCCAATTCGGCGCTCTTCATCGGGGCGTCGATCCTCGTCTCGATCTCCTTCGCGCCGATCCTTTTGTCGGTGACACCCGCCCCGGCGGTCGAAGTGGCGCGCCCGATGTCCCTGCTTGCGCTGTTTCGCAGCTCGCCGCTGGGGACGGTGGGCATCTTCCTCCTTGGCAGCGTCTACGCGACGCAATCGGGGATGGGTGCCGTCTTCGGCAGCGAGATCGCGCTCTCGGCCTCCGAGATCGCGCTTTTCGTGGCGATGCTCTTCGCGGGCGCGCTGGTGTTCCAGTACCCGATCGGCTGGCTGTCGGACCGGCTGGACCGGCGCCAGGTCATCTTCGGCACGGCGGTGATGGGGGCGGCGGCCTGCGGCCTCGGATGGCTGGCGGGAAGCGGCGTGCCTTGGGTCGACGGCTTGGGGCTCTGGCCGCTGATGGCCTCGGCGCTGCTGGCGGGCGGCATGACCACGCCGCTTTATGCGCTGCTTCTGGCCTATACCAACGACTTCCTGCCGGCCGAGGACATGGCCGCCGCGTCGGGCGGGCTGGTGTTCACCTTCGGGCTGGGCGCGATCCTCGGGCCGCTGGTGACCGGCTGGGCGATGGAGGCGTTCGGCCCCTATGCCTTCTGGCTGGTGCTGGCGGCGACCTTTGCGTCGATGGCGCTCTATGCGCTCTACCGGATGACGCAGCGCCCGATCGCGGCGCCCAGCGACGAGACGGACAGCTACCTCGGCGTCCTGCCGACATCTTCGGTCGTCGCGGTGGAGGCCGCGGGCGTCTGGGCCGCCGAGCAGGCCGAGGCCGAGCGCGCGGAGGACGACGAGGCCGCGGCTTGACCGCGCGCCGGTCGGGGCCAGGGGAGATGGCGTTTCGAAACGCCGTGGCGCGGGTTCAGAGCGTCATGTGCCGCGCCCGCGCGCCACGCTCGATGGCGGCGGCATGCAGCCGGTCGATGTCGAGAGTGTGGCGCAACTCTTCGAGGAACCGCAGCTCGGGCTGGGCCAGCGTGCCATCCGCCGCGGCCACGTCGCAGCTGATTGCATAGGCTGTCTCGAAGAGCTTCTCGGGAAGCGCCTCGGTCACGAGGCCGAACAGCGCGTCGAGCCCGTCTTCCTCCTCGAAGAGATCGAAGACCGTGTTGGCGACCTGCCGCATGCGGTCGGCGTCATAGTCGGCGAAGACGGGCAGGTGGTTCACGATCTGCTCGATCTTCACCAGTTCCGCGGTGCGGATCGCCTCGTCCGAGACGGAGACGGCCACCATCACGGCGACGAGGGCATCCTGGGGGCTGATCTCGGACATGGGCGTGCTCCTTGCTCGGTTGCGGGGTATTTATTGACCTTGCCGCGCCCGCACAATAGGGCGAGGGCGCGCGGGCAATCGGGCCCGCCTCCGAGACGGGACCGACAGCGATGACCACCCTCCGCGATGCCGCGATGACCTCCAGGGCCTGGCCTTTCGAAGAGGCGCGGGCGGTGTTGAAACGCTACGAGAAAGCGCCGCCGGAGAAGGGGTATGTCCTGTTCGAGACGGGTTATGGCCCATCGGGCCTGCCGCATATCGGGACCTTCGGCGAAGTTCTGCGCACGACGATGATCCGCCGCGCCTTCGAGGTGATCTCGGATATCCCCACGCGGCTGATCTGTTTCTCCGACGATCTCGACGGGATGCGCAAGGTGCCGGGCAACGTGCCCAACCAGGACGAGTTGCGCGAGCACCTGCAAAAGCCGCTGACCAGTGTGCCCGACCCGTTCGGCACGCATGACAGCTTCGGCGACCACAACAACGCGATGCTGCGGCGGTTCCTCGACACCTTCGGGTTCGAATACGAGTTCTACTCGGCCACCGAGTTCTACCGCTCGGGCCAGTTCGACGAGGTGCTGAAACGCGCCTGCGAGCGCTATGACGCGATCATGAAGGTGATGCTGAAATCGCTCCGCGAGGAGCGGCAGCAGACCTATTCGATCTTCCTGCCGATCCATCCCGAGACGGGGCGCGTCCTGTATGTGCCGATGAAAGAGGTGAACGCGACCGATCACACGATCACCTTCGACGACGAAGATGGCCGCGAATGGACGCTGCCCGTGACGGGCGGCAACGTGAAGCTGCAGTGGAAGCCCGATTTCGGCGCGCGCTGGGCCGCGCTGGGCGTCGACTTCGAGATGTACGGCAAGGATCACTCGACCAACACGCCGATCTACGATGCGATCTGCGAGATCCTGGGCCAGCCAGCGCCGCATCATTTCACCTACGAGCTGTTCCTCGACGAGAACGGACAGAAGATATCGAAGTCGTCGGGCAACGGCATCTCGATCGACGAATGGCTGAGCTATGCCTCGACCGAGTCGCTGAGCTACTTCATGTTCGGCAAGCCGAAGACCGCCAAGCGGCTCTATTTCGACGTGATCCCCAAGGCGGTGGACGAATACCACCAGCAGCTGCGCGCCTACCCGGAACAAACGGTCGAGCAGCAACTGGCGAACCCCGTCTACCACATCCACAACGGCGCCGTGCCCGAGAGCACGATGGTGGTGCCCTTCGCGATGCTTCTCAATCTCGCCAGCGTGTCCGGTGCCGAGGAGAAGGATAAGCTCTGGGGCTTCATCCAGCGCTACGCGCCCGAGGCCTCGCCCGAGGGCAATCCCGACCTCGACCAGGCGGCCGGGTTCGCCATTCGCTACTACAACGATTTCGTGAAGCCGACGCGCCAGTTCCGCGAGGCCACCGAGCAGGAGGCCGCCGCGATGCGCGAGCTGTCCGAGTGCCTCGGCGATGCGGACAAGGCGCTCGACGTGATCGCGCGGAAAAACGCTCAGGAGGGGGTCGAGGCCGATCTGCCCGCGGTCGACTGGCACGACGACGAGTTCTTGCAGTCGATCGTCTTCGCCATCGGCAAGACGCATGGGTTCGACCCTCTGCGCAGTTGGTTCTCGGGCCTTTACGAGGTGCTCTTGGGTGCCAGCCAGGGCCCGCGCTTCGGCGGGTTCATCGCGCTTTACGGGATCGAGGAGACCAAGGCCCTGATCGCTCAGGGCCTGGCGGGCGACCTGGCCGCGTGACGCGATGGCGGCGGGTGGGACATATCCGCCGCTGTTCACGCTGAAGCCCGTCGCGCGCGAGGTCTGGATCGTCGATGGGCCCGAGATCGACTTTTACCGGATGCCGTTCCCGACCCGGATGACGGTTGTCCGGCTCGCCTCGGGTGCGTTGTGGCTGCATTCGCCCATCGCTTTTTCCGGCGATCTTCTGCAGGAATTGCAGGAGCTTGGCCCGATCCGGCACCTCGTCGCGCCGAACTGGATCCATTACGCCCATCTGCAGGACTGGGCCGACGCCCTGCCCGGTGCCGCCACCTGGGTTGCCCCCGGTGTCGTGGCGCGTGCGGAGGGGCAGGGGGTGCGGCTGCGCGCGGATCACCTGCTGGGCGATGCGGCGCCCGCTGACTGGGCGACCGACATGGAGCAGATGATCGTCGCGGGCTCGCGCCTGCACCGCGAGGCGGTGTTCTTTCACAAGGACAGCCGCACACTGATCCTGACCGACCTGATCGAGAATTTCGAGGCGGGCAAGCTGCCCTGGCACCTGCGGATCGTCACGAAGGTCGCGGGCAACCAGCACCCCGACGGGTCGATGCCGCGCGACCTGCGGCTGACCTATGACAAGGAGGCGCTTGCGGCCTCGGTCAGGCGCATGATCGGGTGGGGGCCCGAGCGTATCCTGATCGCCCATGGTCGCTGGTACCGTGGCCGCGCGGTCGAGGAGTTGCGCCGCGCCTTTCGGTTTCTCGATCTCGACGGGGCGTGAAACCCGGCGGCTCCGCGCTACGTGTCTGTCAGTTGTGACCCACAGACAGGGAGACCGGACCGATGCTGCGCAGCCTGATTGCCGCCTTCTTTCTCGCCCTTGCCGCGCCCCTCGCGGCGCAGGAGGTGGTGGCCCCCAACCCCGACATAGAGGCCACGATACAAGGCCAGTTCGACGCGTTCCGCGCGGGCGACGTGGCCGAGGCCTGGACCTTTGCCAGCCCCAACATCCAGGGCCTGTTCCGCACCGAGGAGAACTTCGCCCGCATGGTCGAGCAGGGCTACCCGATGGTCTGGAACCCCGGCGAGGTCGATTTCATCGACCTGCAAAGCCTGGGCGGGCTGCTGGTGCAGCGGGTGCAGGTGATCGACGCGCAAGGCCGCGCCCATTACCTCGGCTATGCCATGGTCGAGACCGAGAGCGGTTGGCGGATCAACGGGGTGCAGGTGCTGCGCGCACCGGACCTCGGCGTTTGAGGCCGCGCGCTTTAACCCGGTGTTAACCCCCGTGGCGTAGAACGCTTTCCGATCTTCGGTGGCACTGCGGCCGGGGTGTTTCTTCAGACATCGCTTCAACAACCGAGGTGGCCGTTCAAGGGACGCCTCGGTTGCCCTTTTCCGGCCCGAGGACATGAGCGCGGCGGGCGGCGTCCCGCGTGGAAAGGGGTACGACATGAACCAGGTGATCACCGACGGTCTGGTGCTGATGCCACCGCCGTTTACGGACGGGCTCGGCGTCTGGTCGCGGCAGGACGGCACGCCGGGCAGCGACACATGGGCCACGGCGGCAAATGCCGCGCTGGTGGCCGCGGATGCGGATTTCGGCGGTTGCCTCGAGATCCTGAAGACCGAGGGCACGACGCGCCTGCGCTACATGGGTCAGACGCCGATCGTGCCGGGCCTCTACCTGCGGGTCTCGGCGCGGGTGAAGGCGCTTTCGGGCAACCTGCCGACGGCGCGCATCGCCGCCTTCGCGGCCAATGCCGCAGGCCAGAACATCGGCAGCGTCGTGCAGACGGGCGCCGAGACGGCGCTCACGGCCTATGGCGAGGTGGTGACGGTTTCGGCGATCATCGGCACGGGCACGCGCGGCGGCGTCGACATGCCATGGGGGCCGGAAGCGGCCTATGGGCACATGGGCCTCGACCTGACCGGGCCCAATGGCGGGCAGGTGCGGATCGAGAGCATCGCGGTCGAGGATGTCACCAGCGCCTTCCTGCGCAAGATCATGGACTGGGTCGACGTCAAGGATTTCGGCGCGGCGGGTGACGGCGTCACCGACGACCGCGCGGCTTTCGTCGCGGCCGATGCCGCGGCGGCGGGGCGCGAGGTGATGGTGCCCGCGGGCGATTACTTCATCGCCTCCAGCCTGACCCTGAACAACCCCGTGCGTTTCGAGGGGCGGCTGGTCATGCCCGACGGTGCACGCCTGGCGCTGAACCAGAATTTCGACCTCAAGGGCTATTCCGAGGCCTTCGGCGACGAAGTGATCGGCCTCAAGAAGGGTATCCAGCAGCTGTTCAACCAGTCCGACCACGAAGGGTTCGACCTGTGCGGGCGGCGGGTGCTGCTGGAGGCGCCGATCGACGTGCAGGCGGTGGTGGGCAACCGCAACACCTATGCCAACCGGCGCGTGCTGCGGAACGGCCAGCTGGCGGCCGCGCCCTCGACCGCGTGGAACGACGAAGTGCACACGCGCTCGGGCAGTTGGTCCTCCTCGGACCCGCGGCGGATCACGGGCCTGTCGAACGTGGCGAGCATTCCCCTCGGCGCGCTCGTCACCGCACCGCAGGGTGTGGGGCGCGAGATCTACGTCACCGCCAAGGACGTGGCGGGCGGGCGCGTGACGCTGTCGGGCGCGCTGCACGGGGCGCCAGTCACGCAGGGCTACACCTTTACCCGGTTCCAGTACCTGCTCGATTTCATCGGCTGGCAGAACCTGCAGCGCTTCATCATCTCGGATATCGAGTTTCTCTGCGCGGGTGCCTGTTCCGGCCTCAACATGCCGCTGGACGGGCTGGTGTTCCAGATCCAGGACTGTTTCTTCACCGGGCCGAAGGACCGCGGCATCACCTCGGCCGGTGAGGGGTGCCAGGGCATGCAGATCGACCGCTGCCAGTTCCTGTCCAACGAACAGGCGACCGATGCGCCGCTGCGGACCTCCATCGCCTTCAACTCCAACTGCTCCGACATCAAGGTGCGCGACAACCGTTGCGTGAAGTTCCGCCATTTCGGCGTGATCGCGGGCACCGGCAACATCTTGTCGGGCAACCACTTCTTCCAGGGTGACGGTGTGACGGACGGGCCGCGGACGGCGGGGCTGGTGCTGTGCGACAACAACGCCAAGACGACCTTCGAGGGGAATTACGTCGACAATTGCTACATCGAGTGGGGCAACGAACGTGACCCGGAGCCGGACTTCACCGGCGGGCTGTCGTTCCACGGGCTCAGCCTTGACGGGAACATCTTCTTCGCCACGGGCAGCGCGCCCTGGATGAACTTCATCCTGATCAAGCCCTATGGCTCGGGGCATTTCATCAACGGGCTGACAGTGACCGACAACCTGTTCAAGAAGACGGGGGGGCAGCAGCTCGACGCGGTCGAGGGGGTGGATACCACCTTCGGCACGTTGAACCTGGGCCGGACGGCGGATCTGCTTTTCACCGGGAACACCTATCACGGCATCGTCAAGCGGACCGAGAACCCGGTGACCGTGCGCCATGTCGAGGGGTCGGCGAGCAGCACCTGGAACGTCGACCTGACCGATGTCGCCCCCTTCGGGTCCGAGGTGCGGGCGGGGGTGTCGTTCCTGTCGGAGGGGCCGCTAAAAAGTGCGTCCAACGTCACCGTCTACCTCACGCCCTATGCCGAGCCGGGGCAGGGTGCGGGGGGGCGCACGCTGCAGATGAAATGGCAGCAGCCGGTGCGCGGCACCGCGCAGATCACCGCGCGCTTCGACGTCTGACTGCCGTCGCGCATGCGACGCTCCGACCCGCCCCCGGTTTCGGGGGCGGGCTTTTCCTTGGGCCGCGGGCGCGCTACCTGCGCCGCAAGGAAGGCCCGCCGATGACCCTGTTGCCCGTCGAGAACGTCCAGGACTACCCCCGCCCGCCGCGGCTGGAACGGGTGGAGGCTGTTCTCAAGGTCGTCTTCGCGGGCGTGCCCATCGCCGAGACCGAACCGGGCACTGCCTGGCGCGTGCTCGAGACGCACCATGCCCCGACCTACTACCTCCCGCCCGAGGCGGTGCTGTCCTCGGCCTTGGTCCCATCCCCGCGCGAGACCTTTTGTGAGTGGAAGGGGCAGGCGGCCTATTTCGATCTCGTGCTGAACGGGCGGCGGTCGCGCAACGCGGCCTGGAGCTACCCCGCGCCAACTGCGCGGTTCGAGGCGATCCGGGATCATTTCGCCTTTTACGCGACCTCGGTCGATGCGGCCTGGGTGGGGGATATCAAGGTCGTTCCGCAGCCCGGCGATTTCTACGGTGGCTGGGTCACACCGAACCTGACAGGGCGGATCAAGGGCGCAGCGGGCACGCTGCACTGGTAGGGCTCAGGGCGCGGCGGGCAGCGACGCGGGGTCGACGAAGCGGGCAAGCTCGACCCATGTCTTCGGGTCGTGCAGGGTCCAGACCCCGTTGCCCACGGTGTAGCCATAGGTGACGGTCCCGCCCTCGCGAAGGGCATAGGTCACCTCGGCCCCTGTCGTGGTCAGGGTCGCCACCTCCTCCCGCGTCCAGAGCGCGGCGCCCTCCTGCCGCAGGGCCCAGATGCCCCGGTCGGTCGCACCGTCGAGGGTGACCGTGTAGGCGCCATCGGCGGCGAAGTCCCATTCCGCCCCGGTGTCGCGCCCGCGCCAGCGCCCCTCGGGCGTCGCGCCACTGCCGGACAGGCGGTCATGCGCCTCGCCCTCCCAGAGCATCACCGCGCCGCCCGCCTCGAAGCTGACCGGGCTTTCGGGGTCGGCGACATGGTAACCGCCGCCCGTGTCGACCTCGTAGGTGCGGGGCTCGCCCAGCACGATCCAGATGCCGACGAGGCCCGGGTCGACCGCGCCGTTCACGGCAGCAGGTCCGCAGGCGACAGGCGGTAGGCCTTGCCGAACCCACCGTTCAGAAGCCCCGCGACGGGGGTGAAGCGGGTCAGGCCGAAATCGCCGAAGTCGTAGTAGAGTGTCGCCTTGGGATAGAGCGAAAGGTAGTGGTCGCGCAGGGCGGCCTTGTCGGCGGGCTCGGCGCGGGCCTGCAGCGTCAGGCGGGGGTGGGTCAGCGGGTCACCCTTGGGGCCGGGCTCTCCGATCAGGAGCGAGCAGGCAGGATCGGTGGCCAGCGCCGCCGTGTGCGAGGACAGCGTCGAGATCAGCGTCAGCGGCGCGCCGTCGGGGCCGGGGACCAGCGCGATGCGCGTGACCATGGGCGCGCCCGTCCCGGGGTCGATGACGGCGAGCGCGGCGAAGCGCGCCTCGGAGATCAGGCGACGGGCCAGCGCGCGGGCCTCGTCATCCGTGGGGCGGATCGGATCGGTCTTCTCCTCGGTCATGGGCGCGAGCCTAGCGGCGGTTCGGGAACTGTGCCAGAAGAACCGCGACAGGGGGGCACCGCTCGCCGGGCCCGGCCAATCGTGGCGGGTTGGCAACGCCTCGCCGCATTCTTCGATGGACAGGGTCAACAAAGACCCGCGCCGCCTTGCACATGGCAGGGCTGCGGGGCAGCCTGTTCATCCGCCACGACCACGGGGGGAGATGTCATGGCCCTTGTTCCGCCTCTCGGCGAAGCCGAGATGGAGCCGGACCTGCGCGAGCACGTGCAGTTCTTCAAGGGACCGTTGGGGGTGATCCCCAACTCGGTCCGCACCATGGCGCATCGCGCCCCGATCGCGCGCGCCTTCACCGACCTCAACGTCGCGGTGATGACCGATTACGGCGCGGGCGTGACGCCCGAGTTCAAGCGGCTGATCGGCTATGTCTCGAGCTTCGCCTCGGGCTGTCTCTATTGCCAGGCGCACATGATCCTCGCCTCGGAACGGTTCAACGCAACCGAGGAGCGGCTTGCCGACGTCTTCGACTTCGAAGAGAGTGCCCATTTCACCGAGGCCGAGAAGGCCGCGCTGGCCTTTGCGCATGCCGCGACCCAGGTGCCGAACGCGGTGACGCCCGAGGTGGGCGAGCGGCTGCGCGCCCATTGGGACGAGGGCCAGATCGTCGAGATCATGGGGGTGGTGGCGCTGTTCGGCTACCTCAACCGCTGGAACGATTCGATGGGCTCGGCGCTGGAGGATCTGCCGATCTCGAAGGGTGAGCAACGCCTCGCCGAGGCCACGGGCTGGAGCGTGGGCAAGCACCGATGAGCGAGTTGGCCGGACAGGTGCGCGAGGCGCTACGCGCACGGGGTGAGCCGGTCAGCCGGCTGGGCTATTTCTGCGCGCCGTTTCGGCCCGCGTCCGGGCCACTGTCCGATCGGGTGATCAAGACCTACCGCGGCGGGCGCGACCCCGAGGTGCTGGAACAGCTGGGCCGCCGCCATGACGCCTATGCAGAGGTGCTGCGCTGGGCCGGGGTGCGCCTTCCGGAGACGCGATTCATGCTGTTGAACGAGGCGGGCTACCTGCAGCCCGTGATCGTGCAGGAGGCCCTGGACGAGCGCCTGATGATGCGGCCGCAGATCGAGGCGGCGGCGCTGCCCGACGCGCTGTCCATCCTCGAGGCCGCGGCGTCCAGCATCTCCGCCTTCTGGGCGCGCGTCGCGCAGCGACCCGAGCGTATCGGCTACCATCCCTCGATCCGCAACTTCGCATTCGACGAGGACGGGCCGATCTTCTTCGACACCTTCCCGCCGCTGATCGGCTACTCGCGCGAGGAGATGGGGCGCCTGTTGCTTCGGTTTTCGGAAAGCGGGCTGGTGCGGGGCATGGGCACCGTCATGCCCGAGCGCATCAGGGGGATACAGGACGAATGGTATTCGCCCGCGGGCACCATCGTCGGCCTGATCGGCAGCGCGGTGCGGCTGCGCCCCGAGGATGGGCCCGCGATACTCGACTGGGCGCGAGGTTTCGCGGCCGCCGAACTGAAGCCTGCCCTGCGCGACGAGGTGCTGGCCGAGTTGAACCGCGCGCCGCGGCTGCCCGCCTTCTGGACCGGCATGCGCAGCCTGCTGGGCCTCGAGGGGAAACCGAATGTCTGATCCGCCGCGGGCGGAGATGAAGATCGTCCTGGTCACGCCCGAAATCCCCGGCAACACCGGCACCATCGGGCGGACCTGCGTGGCGCTGGACCTCGAGTTGATCCTGATCCGGCCTTACGGGTTCGACATCTCCGAGAAATCCGTGCGGCGCGCGGGCCTCGATTACTGGAAGCACGTGCGCCTGTCGGAATACGACGACTGGAGCGCCTTCCTTGCCGACCGTGCGCCGCGTCGTGATCAGCTCTTCTTCTTCGAGGATGACGGGGCGGGCGGCACGGTCTACGATCCCGCCTACCCGCCCGACGCCTATCTCGTCTTCGGGCGTGAGACGAAGGGGCTGCAGCCCGAGATCCTGGACGGGATGGAGGACCGCACATTTCGCCTGCCGATGCGGTCGGACCATATCCGTTCACTGAACCTCGCCAATGCGGCGACGGCGGTGATCTACCAGGCGATGCGCGGCTATCTTTCCTGACCAGTGGCCGACGGGGGGCAGGCTTGCTAGGCTTGCGCCCAGGAGGATGCCGACATGCCAGCCATCACCGCAGACAGCACGGCCCAGACCGTCATTACCACCTTCGAGACCACGCCCGGCCAATGCGCCGATCTGCTCGACGAGTTGCAGGAGGCCTATGCCGCGTTCATTTCGCGCCAGCCCGGTTTCATCGGGGCGGGTCTGCATGTGAACGACGCGCAGACGCGGATCGCCAATTACTCGCAATGGCAGCGGCGCGAGGATTTCCAGGCGATGCTGCGCTCGGACGAGATGCGCACCCGCAATCGCCGGATCGCGGCGCTCTGCCGGTCCTTCGAGCCGGTGCTCTACGACGTCGTCGCGCATTATGGCGCGTGAGCCGGAGAAGGCCGAGGCGAAGCCAGCGGGCACGCTCGAGGAAGAGGTGCGCGCGCTGAGGCAGGAGATGACGCATCTGCGGGAACACCGGATGTTCCTGCTCTACCAGTCCGTGCCGCGTGTGCTTCTGTTCCGTTTCGCAAGCGGCATGGCGGTGGGTCTCGGCACGGTGATCGGGGCGACGGTGCTCTTGTCGCTCATCATCTGGATGCTGAGCCAGATCGAGTTCATCCCGATCATCGGCGAATGGTCGGTGCGCATCGCAGACGAGATCGAAGCCCTGACGCAGACGCCGGAATAGGTCTTTCCTATCGCCGGTTGCGCCGTTCTCCGGCACGCCTACCTGTCGGGGTGAGATCAGGAAAGGAGCCTCATCCATGCAATGCCCCGTAGACGGAACAACCCTTGTCATGGCCGACCGGCAGGGGGTCGAGATCGACTATTGCCCGCAATGCCGGGGGGTCTGGCTCGACCGGGGGGAGCTGGACAAGATCATCGAACGCTCCGCCCCCGCACCGCAGCCGATGCGCGCCGCCCCTGCGCCAGAGCGCGGCTACGATGACGACCGACGCCATGATCGCGGCTACGAGAAGAAGAAGCGCCGCGGGTCCTTCCTCGACGATATCTTCGACTTCTGAAGCGGGCGCTTCAGGTCAGGCGTTCAGCGCGTCCCAGATGCGGGACGGGCTGAACGGCATCTGCGGCGGCGCCTTGCCGGTGGGCCGGAACGCATCGGTGATGGCGTTGATCAGCGCCGCGGGCGCGCCTGTCGTCGCAGCCTCGCCCACGCCCTTGGCGCCGAGCGGGTTCATCGGGCTGGGCGTTTCGGAATGCGACAGCGCGAGCGGTGGCAGGTCATCGGCGCGCGGCATGGCGTAGTCCATGAAACTGCCCGTCAGAAGCTGGCCGTCCGCGTCCAGCGCGATGGCCTCGAGCATCGTCTCGCCCACCGCTTGGGCAAAGCCGCCGCGGATCTGGCCCTCGACCTGAACCGGGTTCACCATGACGCCGGTGTCGTCATGGGCATGCGCCCTCAGCAGGCGGGGGGTGCCCGTCTCGGCGTCGATCTCGACCAATGCCCCGTAGGCGCCGAAGGCCCAAGCCTGGCCTGCGACCTCGTACTTGCTTTCGGCGGTCACCGGCAGGGGGGCGCCCCCCTCCACCATCGCCTTGGCCTTGGCGCAGGCCTCCATCAGGGCGCTGCCGCCGATGGCGGTCGCGCGGCTGCCCACGGCGCCCACGCCCTCGGCGACGGTGCCGGTGTCGCCCGCATCCAGCGTGACGGCCTCCATCGGAAGCCCCAGCGCATCGGCGGCGATCTGGGAAAACGCCGTCAGGCGGCCATGCCCCTGCTGCGTGGCGCCCGTGGCGATATGGGCGGTGCCGTCGGCGTTGAGCGTGACGCGCGCGTATTCCCAGCCCGCCGCGGAGGGGTCGACGTAGAACGCCACCCCCAGCCCCGCGATGCCACCGCTCGCGCGGATCGCATCGCGCCTTGCGCGCAATCCGTCGAGGTCGGCGGCGACAGTGAAGGCGTCGAGCGCCGCGGCGTAGTCACCGGAATCGAGGTGGTTGCCGGTCGCGGTGTCATGCGGCATCGCCGAGGCCGGGACGAGGTTGGCCTTGCGCAGCGCGATGGGGTCGCGGCCCGTCACCGCGGCGGCCTCGTCGATCAGGCGCTCGAGGATCACGTTCGCCTCGGGTCGGCCCGCACCGCGGTAGATGGCGACGGGCGGGGTGGGATGGCTGTGAACCTCGGCCTCGATGTCGAGCGCGGGGATGATGTAGCCCGAGGGCAGGATGCGGCCTGCGTTGAAGGCGGGCATCAGGCCGGTGCCCGCGATCCAGCCGCCGACGGGCGCGTCGATCCGCGCCTCCAGCGCAAGGAAACGCCCCTCGGCATCCAGCGCCAGTCGCCCGCGCGAGGTCAGGCCGCGGCCATGGGCGGCCGACAGGAACTCCTCCGAGCGGGTGGCGATCCAGCGCACGTCGCGCTTGAGGTGCAGCGCGGCCCATGTCGCGAACAGCTCTTCGGGATAGGCGAAGCCCTTCATCCCGAAGCCGCCGCCGACATCGGGGGCGATGATGCGGATGCGGTCGGGGTCCAACTGCAACACGCGCATCAGGTCGGTCTTTGTGCGGTGGGGCGTCTGGGTCGACTGGAAAATGGTCACGCCATCGGTTTCCGCGTCATAGCGGATCGCCACGCCGCGCGGCTCCATCGGCGAGGGGGCGACGCGGGGGTGGATCGTCTCGACCTCGACGACATGGGCGGCCTGCGCGAAAGCCTGCCGTGCATTGCCCGATTGCCAGCGGCGATGCGCGATGCGGCGCGGTTCGGGCAGGTCCTCATCCTCGATGTCGAGGGCGATCAGGTCGACGGCGTCCGCGGCGCGTGCCGGGCTGTCCGCGAAGACGGCGGCGACGGGTTCGCCGACGCAGGTGACGCGCTCGCGCGCGAGCATCGGGTAGGGCAGCGTGCCCTCGATCTCGAGCACGGGCAGAACGTCGGGCGAGGCCGTGGGCGGCAGGTCCGCGCCGGTGATGACGGCATGGACGCCGGGGGCGGCGAGGGCCTCGGATATGTCGATTTCGGCGATGCGTCCCGCGGCCACGGGGCTGCGGAGGAAGGCGATGTGGAGCGGTTCGGTCAGCGCGATATCGGCGGTGTATCTCCCCTGCCCCTTGAGGAGGGCGGGGTCCTCGCGCCGGGGAATGGCGGCACCGATCATCTGGCTGGCTGGCTTGTTCATCTCGCGCCCCTGTCGTCTTTTCACCCGTGGCTGATAGTGTGGCCCGGATCGGAAATGGCAAGACCGGAAGGGCTAGGGGATGCAGGTGGCAGTGATCGGGGCGGGCGCCATCGCGCGCTGGGTGATCGAGGGGTTGCGCCGCGACGGGCTGGGGCCCGTGGCGGTGATCGTGCGAAGCGCGGCTGTCGCGGATGTGCCGGTCGCCCGCTCGGTCGCGGGCTTACCCGCGGGGGTCACGCACCTGGTGGATTGTGCGGGGCATTCGGGGTTGTCGGCGCACGGGCCGGAGGCGCTGGTGGCGGGGATCGACGTGGTGACCTTGTCGCTGGGGGCGTTGGCCGATGCGGGGCTCGCCGCCGCGCTGGCCGAGGCGGCCGAGGCGGGCGGCTCGCG
>CBFIFZ010000057.1:0-14586 GCA_965661995.1 Roseicyclus sp. | reverse complement strand
GCGGGCATCGGCGGTGCGCAGCACGGCCTCGGCCATCTGGGCCAGGGGCATCATCTCGGTCATGGCCGCCATGTGCAGCGCGCCGCCCGCAGGGTCAAGCGCGCCGCCGCGTCGCCGGATCAGAGCGCCTTGACCGCCTCGAGCACGGCCTCGACATGGCCGGGCACCTTCACCTTGCGCCATTCCGCGCGCAGCACGCCCGTGCCGTCGATCAGGAAAGTGGAGCGCTCGATGCCCATGTATGTCTTGCCGTACATGGATTTTTCGGCCCACACGCCATAGCGCTCGCAGACATCGCTCTCCTCGTCCGAGGCGAGGATGACGCCCAGCCCGTGCTTGGCGATGAACTTGTCGTGTTTGGCCACGCTGTCTTTCGACACGCCGATCACCACGGCGCCCGCGGCGGCGAATTCATCGGCCATCTCGGTGAAACCTTGCGCCTGCTTGGTGCAGCCCGAGGTGTCGTCCTTGGGGTAGAAGTAGAGCACCACCGCCTTGGGCTGTTGTGCGGACAGGCTGATCTCGCCGCCGCCGTCGCGGGGCAGGGTGAAATCCGGGGCGGGTGCGCCGATCTCGGTCATCTGGGCCTCTTGTCTTGCAGGTTGGGGCCGGGTCAGCTGCCCGGCAGACGAATTGCAAGCTAGGCGCTTTGCGGCGAAGATAAAGACCATGGGTGCAGGCAGGGGATGGCGCGACCGGCGCGACCGATGAGCAGCGAGACCGAAGACACCGGCGGCGCCACCGGGCGGCCGCGCAGACGCTGGCCGCTGGTGGCCGCGGTGGCGCTTGTCGTCTTGCTGCCCATTCTGCTGGCGGCTTGGTTCTGGCTGCGGCTGGGAACGGGGCCGGTAACGCTGCCCGAGGCGGTCTCGGGGCGGGTCGAGGCGCGGATCGATGCGGCCATGGCCGCCAACACCATCACCATCGACCGGATCGACCTCGTGCGACCGCCCGACGGGGCGGGCGGTCTCGACCTGATCCTGCAGGACGTGCGGATGACCAACCCGGACGGGGGCCTGCGCGCGGCGCTTCCCGCGCTGAGGGTCGGGGTCTCGACCGCGTCTCTCCTGCGCGGGCAGGTGCACCCGGTGCGCGTCGATCTCGCGGGGGCGGGCCTCAGGCTGGCGCGGGATGCCGAGGGGCGGATCGACCTGGCGCTGACCGCGGGCGACATGGCCAGCGAGGTCAGCCTCGCCGACACGCTGGCGCGCTTCGACGCCATGCTGGCCGCGCCGGAATTCGCCGAGCTCGAGATGATCGCGGGCACCGGGCTCGAGCTTTCGATGGCCGACGAGATGACCGAGCAGGTCATGCGCGTGAGCGCGGCGCGCTTCGAGCTGGACCGCAAGGATGGGGTTCTGAGCCTGTCGGTGGGCGGCGCGCTGGAGGGCAGTCGCGACGCGACCCTCGACATCGCGATGACGCGGGATGCGGCCAGCGGGATCACCAATCTCGGCGTCGCCTTCGAGGGGCTGGCGGCGCGCGATGTCGCCACCATCGGACCGGCGCTGGCCTGGGTGGACCTGATGCGTGCGCCGATCTCGGGGTTCATCGGCGGCGCGCTCCTGCAGGACGGGTCGCTGGGTGACCTGCGCGTTCAGCTGGACATCGGGGCAGGGCGCGTCGCACTGGCGGCCCAGGGAACACCGCTCAGCTTCGACGCCATCTCGGCCGAGTTGCGCTACGACGCGGCGACGGGGCGCATCGGGTTCGACCGCTTCGACCTGGTCG
The DNA here is from genome assembly GCA_965661995.1 of Roseicyclus sp. Classification (GTDB taxonomy): domain Bacteria; phylum Pseudomonadota; class Alphaproteobacteria; order Rhodobacterales; family Rhodobacteraceae; genus Roseicyclus. The sequence goes on along the minus strand of CBFIFZ010000057.1, from coordinate 12,855 downwards.
CGCCCGAACTGGTCTTCGCGGCCGAGGGCCATGCCGACGTGTCCGACGGCGGCGATCGTTTCACGGCGCAGTTCCGCATGTCCGACATCGCCGTCGCGCCCGCCGGTCTTTTTCCGGCCCCGCTTGCGCTGGACGGCGCGGTGCTCGACCTGCGGCTGACGCTTGGTCCCGAGCCGGTGATCGAGATCGGACAGGCCGTGATCCATGACGAAGGCCTCGAGCTTCGGGCGCGGGGGCGCATCGGGGCGCGGGCCGAGGGGCTGGACCTCTCCATCGACGCGCATCTGCCCGAGGCCGATACCCGCACGGTCCTCGACTATTGGCCCGAGGCGGCCCTGTCGAACACCCGGCGCTGGCTGACCGAGAACGTGATCGAAGGGCACCTGAGTGGCGTCGATTTCGCGCTGCGCCGCGCGGCGGGCGAGGTGCCGGAACATGCGCTGAGCCTCGATTTCGACGGGGTCGCGCTGCGCGCGCTGCAAAGCCTGCCGCCGATCACGGAGGCCGCCGGGTATCTCAGCCTGGTCGGCCCGCGCCTGATCCTGCGGATAGACGAAGGCCGGATCGCCGCGCCGGGTAGCGGCGCGGTGGCGCTCGGCGGCTCGGTGATGACGGTGCCAGACACGCGGAACCCAGGCCCGGCGGCGCGGATCGACCTGGCCGTCGCGGGGGATTTGCCCGACGTGCTGCGCCTGCTCCGGGAGCCGCCCGTGCGGCTCTTCGAGGGCGGGGCGATGACGGCAGAGCGGCTCGGGCGCGGCAGCGCCGCCCTGGGTGCTGTCATCGACACGCGCCTGATGCGGCAGGAGGGGATGGAGGGCACGAGCTTCCGCGTCACCGGAACCGTTTCCGACTACATCTCGGACGGCCTGATCCCCGGCCGGACCCTCGCCGCCGATACGCTCGGCCTCGAGGTGGAGCCCGATGCGATCAGGGTGACGGGGCAGGCCAGGCTCGACGGGGTGCCCTTTTCGGGAAGCTTCAGCAGGGCGCTCGGGCCCGGCGCGACGGGCGCGTCGCGGATCGATGCGCGTGCCCGCGTCACCCGCGAGCGTCTTGCGACCCTCGGCGTGGCCCTGCCGCCGTGGATGATGGGGGGCGAGACCGAGATGGCGCTCTCGCTGGCGCTGACCGATGGCGCGGCGCCGCTGCTGTCTCTCTCATCCGATCTTGCAGGGGCGAGCCTGTCGGTGCCGCAGCTGGGATGGGGGCTTTCCGCGGCCGCGACGGGGCGTCTCGATGCGGAGGTCCGGCTTGGCAGCGCGCCCGAACTGACCGAACTGCGCCTCGAGGCCGGCGCGCTCTCGATGGTGGGGCGCGCCAGCCTGCGCGATGATGGCGGGCTCGACCGGCTGGACGTGGCGCGGCTCAGCGTGGGCGAATGGCTCGACGTCACCGGCGCCCTCGTCTTTCGTGGCGAGGGCCGGGCGCCCGAGTTGCGCATCTCGGGCGGCGTGGTCGATCTGCGCGGCGCGCCGCAGGGTCAGGGTCAGGGGCAGGGGCAGGGCGGCGGCGGCCCGGTTTCGGTGGCGCTCGACCGGCTGCAGGTGACGCAGGGCATCGCGCTGACCAGGCTCGTCGCCGAGCTGACGACCGAGGGCGGGCTGTCGGGCCAATTCCGCGGACAGGTCAACGGCGAGACCCCGGTCATGGGTACGCTGGTCGCGACCGAGGCCGGTCCCGCCATCCGCATCCGGGCCGAGGACGGCGGCGCCGTGCTGCGCGCGGCGGGTGTCTTCCGCACCGCCTATGGCGGCGAGATGGAGCTGATCCTGCGCGCGACCGGGGCCGAGGGAACCTATGACGGCACGCTCACGATCGACGGTCCCCGCCTTCGCGATGCCCCTGCCATGGCCGAACTGCTGAACCTCGTGTCGGTCGTCGGGCTGCTCGACCAGCTTGGCGGCGAGGGCATCAACCTCGGCGATGTCGAGGCACGCTTCCGCCTGACGCCGACGGAAGTGATCGTGAGCGAGGGCGTGGCGGTCGGTGCGGCACTCGGCCTGTCGATGGACGGCCGCTATATCCTCGGCGCGCAAGTGCTGGACATGGCCGGCGTGATCTCGCCGCTGAACGCGGTGAACGGCCTCTTCGGCGCGATCTTCTCACCGCGGCGCGAGGGGCTGTTCGGCTTCGCCTACCGCTTGACGGGACCGGCCGAAAACCCGCAGGTCACGGTCAACCCGCTGTCGATTCTGACGCCGGGCGTGTTCCGCGAGATATTTCGCCGCCCGCCACCGACCCTGCCCGAGAGCCAATGAAACTCGACGATTTCGACTTCGACCTGCCCGAGGGGCTGATCGCCACCCGGCCCGCGCGCCCGCGCTCCTCCGCGCGCCTGCTGGTCGCGGATGGCCCCGTCACGCGCGATGCGCATGTCTTCGACCTGCCGCGGGTCCTGCGCCCGGGCGACCGGCTGATCCTCAACGACACCCGCGTGATCCCCGCGCGGCTGACCGGCCACCGCACGAAGGGCAGCGCGCAGGGCGTGGTGACCGCGAAGATCGAGGTCACGCTGATGGAGCCGCAGGCCGATGGCACATGGTCGGCGCTGGCCAAGCCGCTGCGCAAGCTGGGCCTTGGCGAAACCGTGGTCTTCTCGGACGAGCTCTCGGCCGAGGTCGCGGCGCTCGGGGGTGGGCTGCGCCTGCGCTTCAACCTTGCGGGCGGCGATTTCGACGCCGCGCTCGAGGCGGCGGGCGCGATGCCGCTGCCGCCCTATATCGCGGGCAAGCGCGCACCCGATGAGCGCGACCGCGAGGATTACCAGACCGTCTGGGCCAAGCGCGCGGGCGCGGTCGCCGCCCCCACCGCCTCCTTGCATTTCGACGAGCCGCTGATCGCGGCGCTGACCGAGGCGGGGATCGAGTTTACCTTCGTCACTCTGCATGTCGGCGCGGGCACCTTTCTGCCGGTCACGGTCGATGACGTGACCACCCACCGGATGCACGCCGAATGGGGCGAGGTCCGCGAGAAGGCCGCGGGCGAGATCAACGCCACCCGCGCTGCGGGCGGTCGGATCATTCCCGTGGGCACCACCGCGCTGCGCCTGATCGAGACGGCGGCCGCCCCCGATGGCATGATGCGGCCCTTCGAGGGTGACACCGATATCTTCATCTATCCCGGCTACGCGTGGAAGGTGACGGATGCGCTGATGACCAATTTCCACCTGCCGAAATCCACGCTGATGATGCTGGTCTCGGCGCTGATGGGGCAGGAGCGCGTGCGCGAGATCTACGCCCATGCCATCGGCGAGGGCTACAGGTTCTTTTCCTACGGCGACGCCTCCTTGCTGATTCCGTCGCGGATGTGACAGACCGGGACAGGACCGCCCCCCGAGACTGACACGAGAGACAAAGGACGGCCCTCGCCATGATCAACGTCATCCGTGCCTCCTGGGCGCTTTTGCTGGGCATGTTCCTTTTGCAGATCGGCAACGGTCTGCAGGGCTCGCTGATGGGTGTGCGTGGCGCGATCGAGGGGTTCTCGACCTTCGAGCTGTCGCTCATCGCCTCGGCCTATTTCGTGGGCTTCCTCGGCGGCTCGCGCTTCGCGCCGGTCTTCATCGCCAAGGTGGGGCATGTGCGTGTCTTCGCGGCGCTGGGCTCGCTGATCTCGGCGACGCTGATCTCCTACCCGGTGCTGACCGATCCCTATGCCTGGATGGCGCTGCGCGTGATCCTGGGCTTCAGCCTGTCGGGGGTCTATGTCACCGCCGAAAGCTGGCTCAACGACGCCTCAACGAACCAGACGCGGGGGCAGTCGCTCTCGGCCTATGTGCTGGTGCAGATGTTCGGGCTGGTGGCGGGGCAGGGCATCCTGTCTGCAGGGGACCCGTCGGGCTACCTTCTGTTCATCATCCCCTCGATCCTCGTCTCGGTCAGCTTCGCGCCGATCCTTTTGTCGGTGCAGCCCGCACCCGCCTTCGACGCGACGCGGCCCATGAGCCTGATGCAGCTCTACCGCGCCTCGCCCTTCGGGGTGATCGGCATGCTCTTGATGGGCGCGGTCTTCGCCATGCAGTTCGGCATGGCCTCGGTCTATGCCACCGAGGTGGGGTTGAGCCTGGGCCAGATCTCGCTGTTCATCTCAGCGATCTTCATCGGGTCGATCGTGATGCAGTACCCGATCGGGTGGTTCTCGGATCGCATGGACCGCCGCGTGCTGATCGTCGGCTGCGCCGGTCTGGCGGGCATCGTCGGTCTGGCGGGCTTCGCCTTCGCGCAGACCTACTGGGTCCTGCTGACCGTTTCGGCGGTGGTGGGCGGCCTGTCGCAGCCGCTTTACGCACTGATCATCGCCTACACCAACGACTATCTCTCGGTCGAAGAGATGCCGGCGGCTTCGGGCGGGCTGATCTTCCTCAACGGTCTGGGCGCGATCGCGGGTCCGCCGCTTGCGGGTCTGGCCATGTCCTCGATGGGGCCGGGCGGCTACTGGCTGATGATGGCCATGGGCCTCTTCCTGACCGCGCTCTACGGTCTCTGGCGCATGACGCGCCGCCCCTCGGCCTATGCGGAGGAGGAGAATTACGAGGCGGTTTCCTACGCCAATCTCCTGCCGGGTGCCGCATCTCCTGTTGCGGTCGAGACCGCACAGGAGTTGTATGTGGAGGCCACCGAGGAACTGGCCGAGGCGAGCGAGGACCGCGGCGAGGAGGCCGCGACCGGCACCGGGGGCTGACGCGAACAGGAGGGCGCGCCGATGATGCTGAAGGAAACGCCGAACCGGGCGGGCGAGGTCCTGACCTTCTGGGAGGAGGCCGGCCCTGACGCCTGGTACACGCAGGACGAGAGTTTCGACCGCACCATCCGCGACCGGTTCGGCACGCTCTGGGACAGCGCCGCGGTCGGCGACTGTGACCACTGGGCGCGCGGCCCGCGCGGGGCGCTTGCGCTGATCGTGCTGCTCGACCAGTTCCCGCGCAACATGTTCCGCGCCAGCCCGCTTGCCTTTGCGACCGACGCCCGCGCGCTGCGCATCGCAAGCCTTGCGCTCTCGCGGGGCTGGGACCTGAAGATCACCGGCGACCTGCGGCAGTTCTTCTACATGCCCTTCATGCATTCCGAGCACCTGACCGATCAGGACCGCTCCGTCCGGCTGATGAAGGCGCGGATGGAGGGCACGAACAACCTGCTCCATGCGCGCGTCCACCGCGAGGTCATCCGCCGCTACGGCCGCTTTCCCTATCGCAACGCGGCGCTGGGCCGGGTCTCCACCCCCGGGGAAGAGGCTTTCCTGGCAGGCGGCGGCTACGGTGAGATCCTGCGCGAGATGGACGCCGCTTGAGCGGGCGAAAAACTGCAGTTTTTCGGGCCGTTTTGCTGCAGAAAAACGCGCCCAGCGTCGCGCCGAGCCCTGCACCACACGCAAACCCGCCTGCGACCCAACGCCAATTGTCCCGGTGCGGGGAATTGGTTTAACGTTGAACAAACGCATTCCGGAGGAGAAAAGCCCGTGGCAGCGCAGAATTTCGACGTCATCGTGATCGGTGCGGGCCCCGGCGGCTATGTCGCCGCGATCCGCGCCAGCCAGCTGGGCCTGAAGGTGGCCATCGTGGAACGCGAGCACATGGGTGGCATCTGCCTCAACTGGGGCTGCATCCCGACGAAGGCGATGCTGCGTTCCTCCGAGGTGTTCCATCTCATGCACCGCGCCAAGGAATTCGGCCTCAAGGCCGAGGGGATCGGCTACGATCTCGATGCCGTCGTGAAGCGCTCGCGCGGGGTGGCGAAACAGCTGAACTCGGGCGTCGGCCATCTGATGAAGAAGAACAAGGTGACGGTCGTGATGGGCGAGGCGACGATCCCCGCCAAGGGCCGCGTCACCGTCAAGACCGACAAGGGCACCGAGGAGCTGACGGCCAAGAACATCATCCTTGCGACCGGCGCGCGGGCGCGCGAACTGCCTGGGCTGGAGGCTGACGGCAAGCGCGTCTGGACCTACAAGGCCGCCCTGACGCCGCCGCACATGCCCAAGAAGCTGCTCGTGATCGGCTCGGGCGCGATCGGGATCGAGTTTGCCAGCTTCTACAACACGCTGGGCGCCGAGACGACCGTGGTCGAGGTGATGGACCGCATCCTGCCGGTCGAGGACGAGGAAATCAGCGCCTTCGCCAAGAAATCCTTCGAGAAGCAGAAGATGAAGATCATCCAGAAGGGGATGGTCAAGAAGCTGGACCGCGCGGCCGACAAGGTGACCGCCCATATCGAGGTTGGCGGCAAACTCGAGACGCACGAATTCGACACGGTGATCTCGGCCGTGGGCATCGTCGGCAATGTCGAAAATCTCGGCCTCGAAGCGCTGGGCGTGAAGATCGACCGCACCCACGTGGTGACGGACGAATATTGCCGCACCGGGGTCGAGGGGCTTTACGCCATCGGCGATGTTGCCGGCGCGCCCTGGCTGGCGCACAAGGCCAGCCACGAGGGCGTGATGGTGGCCGAGCTGATCGCGGGCAAGAACAAGGTCCATCCGATCAAGCCCGAATCGATTGCCGGCTGCACCTATTGCCACCCCCAGGTGGCGAGCGTCGGCCTGACCGAGGCGAAGGCGAAGGAGCGGGGCTATACCGTCAAGGTCGGCCGTTTCCCATTCATCGGCAACGGCAAGGCCATCGCGCTGGGCGAGCCCGAGGGGATGGTCAAGACCGTCTTCGACGCCAAGACCGGCGAGCTGCTGGGCGCGCATATGATCGGGGCCGAGGTGACCGAGCTGATCCAGGGCTATGTCGTGGGCCAAAAGCTCGAGACGACCGAGGAAGACCTGATGGAAACCGTCTTCCCGCACCCGACGCTGAGCGAAATGATGCACGAAAGCGTGCTCGACGCCTACGACCGGGTGATCCACATCTGACGGCGCACCGAGGCGCGAGAGAACAGGGCGGCCCGGGCGGGCCGCCCTTTTTCGTTACTGCAAGGTGATCGGCAGCTCCGCGATCGGCGTGCGGTCCTGGTCCATGAAATAGCGGATCACGTAGGCCCCCGGCGCTTCGGGGAGTTGCAGCTCCGCAGGGTTCCCGCGCTCGGTGTAGACGAACCGCTCCCACCGGTCGCTGCCGTCGGCGCCCGCCGGGCCTATCCCGATGTAATCGCTGCGGTAATCGGGGCCTGTCCACTCCACCTCGATCACGGTGCCCGCAGCGGCAATCGGGTCCTTGGTGCTCAGCGTCGCCGAAACGGCCGTCACCGTGATGGGAACCTCGGCGATGGCGACGCGATCCTGGTCGAGGAAGTAGCGGATGACATAGGCGCCCGGTTCGACGGGCATCACCAGCTGCGCGGGGTTGCCGCGCTCGGTGTAGGTGAAGTTCTCCCACCGGTCGCTTCCGGTGGCATTGGCCGCACCGATCCCGATGTAGTCATTGCGGTAGTCCGGTCCGGTCCAACCGATTTCGACGGTGGAGCCTGCGACGGCGGTCGGCGGCGCCGTGATCGAGGCCGCGACTGCCGTCACGGTGATCGGAACCTCGGCGATGGCCACCCGGTCCTGGTCGAGGAAATAGCGGATCAGGTAGGCCCCCGGTTCCGTGGGCATCACCAGCTGCGCGGGGTTGCCGCGTTCGGTGTAGGTGAAGTTCTCCCACCGGTCGCTGCCGGTGGCGCCCGCCGCGCCGATCCCGATGTAATCGTTGCGGTTGTCCGGGCCGGTCCAGCCGACCTCGATGGTCGACCCCGCGGTCGCCGTGGGCGGCGCGGTGATCGAGGCGGCGACCTCGGTCACGGTGATCGCCGCCTCGGCAATCGCGACGCGGTCCTGGTCGAGGAAGTAGCGGATGACATAGGCGCCGGGCTGGGTCGGCACGAGCAGTTGCGCGGGGTTGCCGCGCTCGGTGTAGGTGAAGTTCTCCCACCGGTCGCTGCCGTCTGCCCCTGCGGCCCCGATCCCGATGTAATCGTTGCGATTGTCCGGCCCGGTCCAGCCGACCTCGATGGTCGAGCCCGCGGTCGCCGTGTCGGGCGCGGTGATCGAGGCCAGAACCTCGGTCACGGTGATCGGGACCTCGGTCAGTGGTGTCCGGTCCTGGTCGGCGAAGTAGCGGATGACATAGGCCCCCGGTTCGGTCGGCACGAGAAGCTCAGCGGGGTTTCCGCGTTCGGTGTAGGCGAAGTTCTCCCACCGGTCGCTGCCGTCGGCATCTGCTGCCCCGATCCCGATGTAATCGTTGCGGTAATCCGGGCCGGTCCAACCCACTTCGATCGTCGAACCAGCCGTGGCGGTCGGCGGCGCGGTCAGGCTGGCCGCGGCGGGCGTCACGGTGATCGGCACGGTTGCGATGGGTGTCCGGCCATCGTCGAGGAAATAGGTGATCAGGTGCGGCCCCGGCTCCATCGGCATCACCAGGGCGGCCGGGCTGCCGTCACGGGTATAGGTGAAGTTCTGCCAGCGGTCGCTGCCATCGGCCCCCGCGGCCCCGACGCCGATGTAGTCGTTCCGCGCATCCGGCCCGGTCCAGCCCACCTCGATGGTGGAGCCTGCAACGGCAGTCGCGGGCGCGGTGAGCGTCGCCTGCGGCAGGGGCGCCTCGAAGACGACCACGATCTCGCGCGGCTGATCGACGATGACGAAATCGGCGGTCTGCTCGACCTCCTGCGCGGTCCAGTAGGCGGTGACGCGATAGGCACCGCGGCCAAGCTGCACGGTTGCCGGGTTGGTCGTGACGGGGTCCGACATCACCGGTTCCACCTCCCAGATCACCGGGTCGGTGATGACCTCGCCCTCGGCGCTGTCTAGGCGCGCGGTGAAGGTCACGCCGACCATGAGCGCGGGGAGCGGGATCACCACCTCCTGCGGCTGGCCTTGCGTGACGGTGAAGCGCGCCTCGTGCATGGTGCCCTGGCTGCGGCGCAGCACCGACAGGCGATACTCGCCCGGCAGAAGCTGCACGTTGCCCCCCGGCGCCTCGACCGGGCCGAGAAGCACCGCGCCCGCCGCGTCGAACAGCGTCCAGTCGAGCGGCGAGGCGGGCACCGACATGTCGGGCTCCACACGCGCGGTGAAGGTCACGGGCGAAGGGTCGACGATCTGAGGCATCCGCAGGATGATGAGATCGGTCTGCCCCTGCTCGATGATCACGTTGGTGCTGTAGGTCACCGGGCCCGCGGGCTCGCTCCGCGTCGCCTCGACCGTGTAGAGCCCGGCGTCAAAGGCGAAATCCACCGATGCGCCCTGAAGCCCTTCGGCGACGATGGTGTTGCCCTCGCCGATTATGCGCCAGCTGACGGGGCGGGTGACGAGCGCGTCGGTCTCGTCCACCCGCGCCTCAAGGCGCATGGGCGTGGGCTGGGCTGCGACCACAGTTTCCAGCGCGGCACCCAGTTCTGCGGCGTTGTCGGCGGTCAGGAACATGCCGCCCGTGCCCTCGGCGATGCATTGCATCTGCGCGCGGGCCTCGGGTTCGGCGGCGACGTCGAAGCCGATCACATGCGCGGTGAAACCGACGCCCGCAGCCTCCAACTCGCGCGCGATGGCGCAGGGGTCGGGGTTGCAGTTCTCGATCCCGTCCGAGACGAGGATCACGGTGGCCGCATTCTCGGTATGACGCAGCGCCTGCGCGGCGGCGACGACGGCATCGGCCATGGGCGTGCGGCCCCGCGGGTTGATGGCGTTCACGGCCTCGAGGATGCGATCCTGCGTGAAGGGCGCGGGTTCGACGATCGTCTCGATATCGGTGCATGACCCGCGCTCGCGATGGCCGTAGACCGTCAGCCCGAGCGAGGTCTCGTCGGGCATGCCGGCCAGCATCTCGGCGATGACCTCGCGCGCGATGACGATCTTGTTCACCCCGTCGATCTGACCCCACATCGACCCCGAGGCGTCGAGGACGAGGATCGTGTTGGGCCGGTCCGCCTGCTGGGCGAGGGCCACGAATGGCAAGAGGATCAGGGCGAAAAGGGCAGTCAGGAAGCGGCGCATGAAATGGCTCCGGGAGAATCGTTTGATGCGCCAAGGCTACGGCACGACACCGTTTTGCCAAAGCTAAGGATTTCCCCCACAGGTCGACGGGGCGCGGTTGACCGAACGGTGCGCGCGGCATAGCAGCAGGGCAACCACGCAAAGCCGAGAGCCGCCCGATGCCTTCCCACCTTTCCATCGCGGGGCTTGCATGACCGCATCGACCGACAGGCCCCGGGCGGTGCCGCACCTGCCCGAACGCACGCCCTGGGCGCTGATCGCCGCGCTCTACGCGACGGGTCTGATCGCGGCCGGGCAGTTCGCCAAGGTCTCGCTCACGCTGGGTGCGCTGGCCGTCGCATACCCCGGCGCGCCGGTCGCCTTCGCCGTCTCGGGCGTGGCGGTCATGGGCATTCTCTTCGGTGTCTACGCGGGTGGCATCACGGCCAGCATCGGGCCGCGCCGCGCGATCCTGCTGGCGCTTGCGATTTCGGCCGCGGCGGGGGCGGGGCAGGCGCTCCTTCCCGCATTCCCGCTCCTCATGGCGCTCCGCGTCCTCGAGGGGGCGGGACATCTCGTGCTGGTCGTGGCGATCCCGACGCTGATGGCGGCGCTTTCCGCGCCGAAGGACCGGGCGATGGTCATGGGCCTGTGGGCGACGTTCTTCGGCGTGGGCTTCGCGCTTGCCGCACTTCTCGTGGGCGAGGGGGCGGCGCCGGTCTACGGCGTTCACGCGGGGCTGGCCGCGCTGATGGGCGTGGTCCTCTGGCGGATGCTGCCGCGCGGGGTGGTCGCCGCCCGCCGCCCGCTTCCGCGGCTTGCCGATCACCTGACGCTCTACCGCACGCCGAGGCTCTTCGCCCCTGCGTTGGGCCACGGCACCTATGCCTTCCTGTTCCTCGCGCTGGTCACCTACCTGCCGACCGCGCTCGAGGCGATGTGGCTTGCCGCCGTCCTGCCGCTGGCGGGGATCGCGGGGTCGCTGGCGACCGGGCCGCTGGCCCGCATCGTCGCGCCGACGCATCTCGTCTGGGGCGGGTTCCTCGCCATGGCCGCGGTTTTCGCCGCGGCGCTTGCGCAGCCGCCGTTCGCAGCGCCTCTGTCGGTGCTGGGCCTGCTGGTCTCGGGTGTCGTCGCCGGTGGCGGCTTTGCCGCCGTGCCCTGGCTGAACGAGGCCGACGCGGACCGCGCGCTTGCCAATGGCGCGCTGGCGCAGCTGGGCAATATCGGCACCTTCTCGGGCACGCCGGTGCTGGCGGCGCTGGGCGCGGGCGCGAGCCTTCCGATGGCGATCGCCGTGGGCGTGGTCGGCGCCAGCATCACGGCGCTGGCCTACCGCGCGGCCGTGCAGGGCCGCCCGACCGATCAGGGATCAGGCGTCAGGTAGCCCGCGTAGATCACCTGGTCGGGCACATTCGCGATGTAGATCCGGTGCCGCCCCAGCCACGGCTCGGGCGACCACGGGGCGTCGGGGTCGTTGACCGAGCCGGGCACGATGGCCGCCCCGTCCAAGGCCGGAACCTGCGCGGTCACGTCATGGTCGGTCAGCGTGTCATAGGCGATGGCGTGCATCCCGCCCGAGGCGCCGACGCCCGGCGCGCTGGCGATCTCGTTGCCGAAGGGGCCGATGACGACGATCTCGTCTTCCGTCGCATCGGTGAAGACCCAGGAGAGCGGCGCCTTGGTCAGCCCGGTGATCTCGCGGCCCGGATACTCCCGCGTGCCGATCAGGTCGCCGGTCGCAAGCCTGAGCTGAATCCGGCTTGGGTGGGTTACCCCGACGCCGCCGGGGGCAGAGGTGAAATGGCTCAGCCCCGCCTGCGCGAAGACCAGCCCGTTGGTGGCCGTTGCCTGCAATTCGCCGCCCTGGAACTGGTCGAACAGGCTGTCGGCCGCAAGGTCGAGCATGCCTAGTTCGTGCCCGGTGTGCGGATCGATGAGGAAGGTCTCGTTCCAGCCCGTCGTCTTCTGGCAGGCCAGAAGCCTGTCGCCGCGCAGGTCATAGCCCAGCCCCGAGATCACGTGCCGCCCCGGAGGCGTGATCAGGCGGCCCCGCTCGGCCCCGGTCAGCGGATCGACGGCGACGAGGTAGTCGTCGAATTGCGACTGGGTCAGGAACCACAGCACATCGAAGCTTTCATGCCGCCCGATGGTCAGCGCGGTCGCCGACAGGAGCGGTGGATTGACCGCCTCGGAGGGTTCCGGAAAGTCGAACTGGAAACAGGTCTCGAACCGCAGGGAAATCATGGGCACCGTCCTCCCGTCGTTGGAATGCCGTGAAGGGTGCGCGCCCGCCGCGCCTTGGACAATGGCGGTTTACCTGACCCGCGCCGCGCCACGATGCGCCGAAACGGACTACCACCTGCCGCACATGGTCCGCCCCTTGCAGCATGTTCCACATTCGTTCCGTTTTTTCGGTTGGAGACTCGGGCCGCGACGCCTATGTCTTGACCAATGGTTAACAGGGGGCCGCTCATGCCCGAGCTGAAGCAGATCGAGGTCCGCGGCGCACGCGAGCACAACCTCAAGAACATCGACCTCGACATTCCCCGCGACCAGCTGGTCGTGATCACCGGGCTGTCGGGCTCCGGCAAGTCGTCCCTCGCCTTCGACACGATCTATGCCGAGGGTCAGCGCCGCTATGTCGAAAGCCTGTCGGCCTATGCGCGACAGTTCCTCGACATGATGGAAAAGCCCGATGTGGACCACATCAGCGGCCTGTCGCCCGCGATTTCGATCGAGCAGAAGACGACCTCGAAGAACCCGCGCTCGACGGTCGGCACGGTCACGGAAATCTACGACTACCTGCGCCTTCTTTTCGCCCGCGCGGGCACGCCCTATTCGCCCGCCACCGGCCAGCCCATCGAGGCGCAGCAGGTGCAGGACATGGTCGACCGCGTCATGGCGATGGAGGAGGGGACGCGCGCCTACCTGCTCGCCCCCATCGTGCGCGACCGCAAG
>CBFIFZ010000056.1:0-14663 GCA_965661995.1 Roseicyclus sp. | reverse complement strand
CGCCTTATCCAACTTAAAATTATCGATAGTGTCTTCGGCGTGCGGACCGTCCCTCCTTCTGTGCCTTTTTCTGTGCCTCCTTCGCGTGTTTCGTTGGCCCCGGCAGGGGGCGCAGGTCGCGCCCCTGCCTGACACCATGTCGCCCAGCCTGTCCCACTGTCCCAGCGTCCCACTTGGTTTCGGTGTCCATGACGTCCGCGGCTCCGCTGTCCATGCGTGTCCCAGCGTCCAAGCGCAGAACCGGGACCAAGCGCACGGCGGCGTCCGCGGACCCGTCCGGACCGGGGCGTGCCTCACGTCTCACTGTCTCACCCGCTCGGGCCGTCCAAAGTGGCGGACCGGAGGCTGGACACGGACCAGCCCTACCCCCGACGAGCGGGTCGTCCCCTATACGCGCCGCGCACGCAAAGCGGCCATGTGTCGGGCGTTTTGACAGTCCAGACAAACGACAGGACGGAGATGATGGAGGCGCCCCCGCCAGGAGTGGAGGTTGATTTTCCTTGCCCCGAGCCTGAAGTTGCCGGTGGTGTGGTCATGGCGGAGAACGATGGGTGCTGATTTTGATGCAAGGGACCCTGCTCTGGATCGCTCGCAACTCGGCGGGGGCCTAATGAACCCGCCCACCTACACCCTCTCCTTCACCGTGGGCGGCTGTTCCTCTTCGAGGGGATCGAGCCTGCGCGCCTGCGCGGCACCTGCGCCACCTGGGAGGAGGTCCGACAGACCGCCCCGGACAACATCTTCGTCGCGAAGCGGGGCGATGGCCGCGGCTGAGACACGTAGACAATTATGTTTGCGATCCTGATGCAACGACGCTGACGCGCCGTTGCACTATGAAATCCGAAGTCCGTTGTCGTCCCTCCGCCATCCCGAAGGCGCCAGAGGGCGTCGGTCGTCCTAAAGGAGATATGCTCGATGACATGGGCCGCGCGATTTCAAGTTCTGACCCTTTCACTTGCCGTGCTGTTGGGGAGCATCAACGTTGCCATCGCCGAGATGCGTCGATCGCATGTCGATTTCGCGGGCTGGACGGGAGCTGCCATCGACGGTGAGATCGTCGGAGACGAGTACGACCGCTACGAGCTGAACGCAGTGGCCGGCGACACACTGACCGTCCGTCTGCACACGCCGAATACCGCCACCTATTTCAACGTCTATGCGCCGGGCCGCGGGCCGGGCGACGAGGCGCTCGCCAACAGCGAAATGGTGGGGGGACCTGTTCTCGATCTCAACGAATTCTCCGGCACGCTGCCCGAGACCGGCACCTACGAGGTCGTCGTCTACATGATGCGCTCCGCGGCACGCCGCAACGAGGTTGCGCCCTATTCGATCGAGATCGACCTGCTCCAGGCAACGGATGCGAACGATCCCGACGCGGCAGAGCGCTTCTTCCAGGTGCGGACGCGCGCGTCGGGCGGGCATCTGAACGTTCACAGCAGCCCCGCCATCGATGCGCCGCGCCTCGGGCGCTACGACAACGGCGCGGTCCTGCGCGACATCGGCGGCTGCTCGGAGCATGGCGGCCGCGACTGGTGCGAGGTCATGGCTCATGAGGGTGGGCTGGCCGGGTTCGTCGCGCGCGAGTTCCTTGCCCCCGTGTCGCAGCGCCACTCCGCTGCACCCGTCACTCCGCCCCGCCATGTGTCGACGCAGACAGCGCCCCGTCCGGTCATCGCGACCAACATCTCGACCACCTCCGAGTATTTCCATGTCCATCTGGGCGATCCGCGCGGGCATCTGAACGTCCATGCCGTTCCCTCCTCCGGATCGGTCCGGGTCGGTCGTCTTCCCGATGGTGCGGACGTGCGCAACGTGGGTGGCTGTGTCGTTTCGGAAGGGCGGACCTGGTGCGATGTGATGCAGGCCGGTGGCGGTGTCTCGGGTTGGGTTGCCGCGGAATACCTGCGCAACGGGCATGTGCCCGCCTCGCAGGTCACCACCCATACCGGCGCGCCGCTGCCGGTCACCGAAGACTTCGCCGATGGCATGGCCGGTGGCCCCGACTTCTGGCAGATCGATCTTGGCAATTCGGGCAGCGCGCTGCGCGTGCACACCCGTCCGTCGACGGCTGCGCCGGTCTTCGCCCGGTTCCATGACGGCGCGACGCTGCGCAATGCCGATGGCTGCCGGATGAGCGAAGGGCGCCGCTGGTGCTACGTCACATCGGTCGCGGGCGACGTGACGGGCTGGGTCGCGGGCGACTTCCTGCGCGAGGCCTCCGCACCCGGCTTGGCGACGCACCTTCCGGCCGTCGTGCCTGAGATGCCGGTGCCGCAGGCCGCAACACCGCCTGAGCCGCAGCTCCTCGGTCCGGCATACGACACGACGGGCGGTCTGACCTGCGTCGATGGCATCGATGCGCCGAACGTCACCTGCAGCTACGGCGCCGTCCACGAGGGCAGCGGCAACGGCTACGTCCGGATCACCGAGCCGGGCTTCGGCGGCCGGACGATCACCTTCGAGAACGGTGTTCCGGTCTACTTCGACCAGAGCCAGGCCGACGGCGAACTCTCGATGGATGTCGAGCGTCTGGGCGAAATCTGGAGCCTGCAGATCGGCACCCGCCGTTTCGAGGTCCCGGCCGCGCTCTTCGAGGCGCATCCGGACGTCGTGTCGGCCACGACCCTGCCTTTGGCACCGGTGCCGATGCAGGACACCGGAGACGCGCTGGTGGCGGGCACCGAGTTCAACGCCACGGGCGAGATCGAGTGCACCCGCGACCGCGATGCCGCCACTGCCATGTGCCAGGCCGGTGTGGTCCGCGAGGGCAATGGCAGCGGCTTCGTCACGGTGTTCTGGCCCGACGGTGGCAGCCGCGTGATCTTCTTCGAAGGGTACACGCCGGTGCGCTACGACGAGTCCCAGGCCGATGGCGAGGCGGCCTTCTCCGTCACGCAGGATGCCAACGGCACCTTCACCGTGATGGTAGGCGACGCCCGCTTCGTCATCCCCGAAGCCCTGATCGTCGGCGGCTGACACACCCATCGGGCGGCCGCGTCGAACGGCCCGGCCGCCTGCCACTCCGCGCCCCCCAAGGCCGCGGCACCACCCCTTTGAAGGGACCTCGAAATGAAAAAGACACTCGCTCTCACCCTTGGCGCCGTTTCGATCGCCACGCTCGCCGGTTGCGTCATCGAGGACGGCGGCTCCGTCACCCCGGGCCGGGCCACCATAGCCGATGTCGAGCGCGCCTGCGTGAACGAGCTTGCGCGCCAGTCCATGGTCAACGCGAACCAGGTCAGCGTCGCAAATTCGACCGGTTCCTCGGAAGGCAGCGCCGTCTTCCTGATCAACGCCGATGGCCGCAACTGGACGTGTCGTGCCGACGGTGCCGGCAACATCACCGCCATGGAATTCCAGGGCTGAAACCTCTGACGACACCATGGAGGCGCGCCGGGGGTTACCTCGTCCTACGGTGCGCACCCGTGGATCGGTCACCCGCGATGCCGGAGCATGGCGGGTGACCCCAGACACCGGACAGAAGGAACGCGCGCATGGGACCGAGGCTTTGCCGAATCGCCGTCATCGGCCTTTCGCTGATCTACCTGGCCGCGCTGGCGCTGTTCCTCGTCGGGATAGTGGGCTGGTTCGGGCAAGAGCCCACGCCGTTTGCGGGTGTTTTCGTCCTGCCGCTGGGCCTGCCCTGGAACCACTGGATCGACCTTCTGCCCGAAGGCATTCGCCCTACGGCGGCGCTGCTCACACCGCTTCTGAACATCGCCATCGTGGCGGCACTCTGCGCGCTTCTGCGGCACCCATCTCAATCCTGAAAGGATCACCATCTTGTCGAAATTTCTCTTTGCATTGGGCGGCCTTGTCGTCGGATTGGTCGGCGGTGCCGGGATCGGCGGTTCCATCCTCGGAGGTGCGGGGGCAGGCGTCGGCATCGCGACCGGTGTCAGCGCCGGGATCTGCTCGACCGTCATGGCGGCGACCGAAGAAGGCCTGTTGACCGAAGACCAGGTCCAGCAGATGCTGGCGCGCGCCGCGACCGATCTCGGCGGCATGGCCGAGGCAGGCGAGATGGTCGGCTCCGTTGCGCAATGCGAGGAGGTGATGCAGCGCCTGATGAATGCGGGCTCCAATTGAGCCTCCCTTTAGAAAGATCGGAGTACCTGCGATGACCCCGGACCGCCGCCAGATCCTCATGACCCTTGCCGCGCTCGGCGGGTCGAAGATGCTTCCCACCCGCCTGTTCGCCGAGGAGGAAGAGGTCGTCTTCGAGCTCGAGAACATGATTCCCGGCGATTTCACCTGGCACCCCGAGCGCGAGCCCTACGGTGCAGTCGCCGTCGTCGTCTCGATCCCCGAACAGCGGGTTCATGTCTACCGCAACGGCATCCGCATCGCCGTTTCCACCTGCTCGACGGGGCGCGAGGGGCACGCGACGCCGACCGGCGTCTTCACCGTCCTGCAAAAGGACGCCGATCACCGCTCCTCGACCTACAACAACGCGCCGATGCCCAACATGAACCGGCTGACCTGGGACGGCATCGCGCTTCATGCCGGGAACCTGCCGGGCTATCCGGCGAGCCATGGCTGCGTGCGCCTGCCGCTGGAGTTCTCGGCGCTGTTGTTCGAGGTCACGCATATCGGCACGCCCGTCATCATCTCGGGCGCGCGCAACGACCCGTGGGAGCTGGTGCATCCCGGCTTCGTCCTCTCGGGCTTCGCCGAGACCGAGATGGAGGAGGCCGTGGCGGCGCTCGATGCAAGCCACCACCCGGCGGACTGGACCGACGGGCAGAGCTATCCCGTCACCTCCGTTCTGGCCACGGGCGCGGACCGGAAGATCGTCTTGATGGAGGACGGGCGCAAGATCATGGAAAGCGCGATCGATCTGTCCGACGACCGGCCCCTGGGGGAGCATGTCCTGGTCGTGCAGGGATCGCGCGAGGGCGGCCTGCGTTGGACGGGCATCACGCACCATCCCGATCCCGCCCATCCGCTCTGGCCCGAGGAGCAGGTGCTGAACCGCCTCAGCATCCCGTCCGATTTCGCCCGAGCCATGAGCGCGCGGCTGCATCCCGGCCTCGTGCTGATCGTGTCCGACCTCGCCGCGACGCCGGACCGGCAGTCGGGCACCGACTTCGTCATCATGACCGGCGAGACCCTGACCTCACCCCGGCCAATCCAGAACCCCAGAGAGTGACGGGCCCGCCTCGATCGCGACCCGAACATCAGGAAATCGAGGATCCCGTTCGATGCAGACATTCCCCGTCTTCGCCCTGAAAATCATCGTTTTGTCCTGCGCGGCGTCTGTTGTCGCGTCGGTCTCCATGGCGGATGACTTGCCTGTCGTCGAACCGATCGAAACATGCTTCCTCGAGATTCCCGCGGACGTCACCCGGACCCGTGGTGCGGATTGCGGCTTCGTGGTCGTTCCGGAGAGCCGGTCGGGGGGCGACGGCACCGCACGCCTGGCTTACATGCGGCTGAACGCCCTCACGCCGTCGGATGCCGCGCCGCTTTTCATGCTCGCCGGTGGCCCGGGGCAGGCCTTGACCGGGGACCCGGGCATCATGTTGCTGTTCCAGGACCAATTGCTCGGCCCGGTCCTCGAAACACGCGACGTCGTCCTGATGGAGCAACGCGGCACGCTCAGGTCACGGCCCTACCTCGATTGCCCCGAGCTCTGGACGGCGCAGCGCGAGGCCGTTGAGCGCGATCTGGACGACGAGGCCGGTCTCTTGCTGCTGCGTGAGCGCGTCGGGGAATGCGCCTTCCGACACCGCGGGGCGGGTGTCGATCTTGCGGCCTACAACACCCTCGAGAACGCCGCCGACGTAAACGACATGCGTCGCGCGCTCGGCTACGACAGGATCGTGTACTACGGCGAGTCCTACGGCACCGAACTGGGGCAGAACGTCATGCGGGAGTATCCCGACATGCTCGAGGCCGTCGTCCTCGACGGGACTGCTGCCATCACCTCGACGGATTGGAGCGCGCAGCGGTCGAGCTTCGCGCAATGGGGCATCGAGAACCTGACCCGGCTCTGCGCCGAAGACGCGGAATGCGCCGCGAACTATGACATCCCGGCGCTCCTGGACGCGGCCCTGGCCATGTTCGACGACGGGCCGATCGAGACGGTGTACACGGTGCCGGACCAACCGGATGTCAGCATCGATCTGACGCTGACACAGGATGATTTCGCATCCCTTCTGCATGGTTTGCAGACCCGGAAATTCGGCGTGATGGCCTTTCCCGCGCTCCTGAACGCCTATGCCACCGAGGGGCGCGACCGGATCGCCGCCGACATGTCGGCGCAGCGCGCGCAGGAACTGCTGGCCGATCCTGTGTCGCTGGATGCGGGCATGGCGATCTTGATGCATGCCGCGATGGTCTGCACGGACGATCCGCCGGTATCGGTGGACGACGTCGTGACCGATGGTGTCGGTCTGTACGAACGGCTGTTCGCCCGGAACAGCGCCGAACTCTACGTCGAGTTGTGTGGGTTGCTGGATCTTGAGCAGTTGCCTGCGCGCGCCGACGAACTGCCCTCTGCGGATGTCCCGACCCTGGTGTTGAGTGGCGGTCTTGATGTCCAGACCCCGTATTACGTCAGCCAGGAGGTCGTGGACGCCCTGCCGAATGCCACGCATGTCATCTTTCCCGCGGGGTTCCACGTGCAGGTCATGAACCTCAACCGCTGCGCCATCGCGATCATGCGGGATTTCGTCCTCGATCCTGACTCGTCTCCCGACCTGGCCTGCGTCGACGAGGTCGAGCCCCTGCAGTTCATGAGACCGGATTTCACCATGCCGGACGGAGGCTGAGCCACAGACCGAACAAGGCAACCGCGACGCATCGCGCCAACATGCGAAGTCTTTCCGGGCAAGACACGCGATCCGTCGACGGTGTTCGGGAAACGGACAGAGAAAACAGTTATCATCGTCCATGGGGCATGTTATCGAATGAAAGAAACCTGCTGGGTATATGTCTTGCACACGATGAATACCGGAAGGGAGAAAGCCCCCAGTCCGAGACGGGCGCCGGATTCTCCGCTCCCGAGCTACAGCATGGACACGTACTCCATGCCGCTCGACGAGGCGTGGCGGACGCGGCGGGCGGTCTACGAGGGGGCGTTCAGGTTCGAGAAAACGGGGTCGCCCAGTGGAGGCGCACGGGCGCGCACGGTCGTGACCTTTTTAGAGGACCTCGTGGTGGCAAGATTTCAGGGCGAGGCGCACACGATCAACCGCAGCGCCGACCTGATCGCCGCGAATCCAACGCCGGTTCTCAAGGTGCGGATCTACAAACGCGGCGAGTGCCTGCTCGTGCAGGGGGATGCGCAGACCCGCATGAAACCGGACGCCATCCACTTCATCGACCACAACCGGCCGCACCGGCAGATTGGCAAGGAGATGGAGCACGTCACGCTGGGCGTGCCCCATCACGCGGTGAATTACGATCCGGCGCTGCACCCCGCGCATTTCAGCATTCCGCTCGACACGCCGCGCGGGCGGCTCCTGCATTCGGGGCTGGCCGCCGTCTTCGACGAGGTTCGGACCCTCGATCAGGCTGACGCCGCCTGCGTCGCCCTGGCGATCAAGGGCCTTGTCCAGGGGGTGATAGAGGGCGGCATCGGCCCCGCTGCGAGTGATCACAACCGGCAGGCCCGTGTCGCCGCGATGAAGGCCTTCATCGACCAGAACCTCGTCGAGCCCGAGCTTGGCATCGACATGCTCCTCGAGAAGTTCGGGGCGTCGCGGGCCACGGTCTATCGCGACTTCGCCGAGGATGGCGGGTTGCAGAATTTCATCCTGTCGCGGCGTCTGCACCGCGCCTACCGCGCGCTTTCCGAGGCGACGTCGACGCGCGGCGCCGTGCTGGCCATCGCCGAAAGCTGCGGTTTCCAGTCGCTTGCCCATTTCAGCCGCAGCTTCCGCGAGCATTACGGAGAGCGACCGAGCGATGTCCTCGGGAGGTGGCAGGCCTCCACTCAGGATGCCGAGCGGTCCGAGCCGACCGATCTGTCCGGCAAGGTCGCCGGTCCCGTCGCGGCGCTGCAATGGTCCTACCGGCGGTTCAACTAGGCCGGGTCCACGCAAGACAGCGCGCCTGAGACAGGTGGACAAGCGAATTTGCGAGTCCCGTCTAACGACGCCCGGAACCGGCCTTCGTATTCTCCGACTCGTCATCGCTCGGTTTTCGAGCACTTACACACGCATTTTCTGCCCGTCGCCTATCGTGACCGGGGCGGCAGTCCAGCAAGGACCACACACGTGAGATACATCGCAGCGATCGCGCTTGCCGCCGGGATCATCGGCTCCGGCGCCATGGCACAATCCCCGGCCTACATCATCGAGGACTGCCGGCTCGCGTCCCAGCAGTTCTACCAGCAGTTCGAGGCCCGGACCGAGGCCACCTACGAGGGCCAGCGGGTCGACGGCACTCATGCGGTGAACGGCACGATCTACCTCGAGACCCGCAGCGCCTATTTCAGCTGCTCCTACAACCGGGCGGGCGACACGCTGGTCGAGTTCTTCGCCGAACAGCAATCCTGGCCCAGTTTCGTGCGCGGCGGCGGCAGCCCGTATCAGACCGGCAATGCCGGAAGTGCCACGCAACTGCCGACCAACTCGGTTTCGACCGAGCGCGTCCGCTTCCCGTCGGGCGCGACCTGGACGCAGTTCCCGGCCCAGTTGCCGGCGGGCATGCGGGTGCGCTACCAGCTTGGCGCGCGCAACGGTCAGTTCCTCGACGTGAGTTTCTCCGGCCTGGGCGGGTCGCTGCAGTACCGCATCCTGAACCCGGACGGCTCGACGCTTCTCGATCCGATCTCGGTCGGCATCTCCTATCGCGGGTCGCTCTGGCAATCCGGCGATCACATCGTCGAAGTGATCAACCGCAGCGGGTCGACAGTGCCCTTCCAGGTCTACTTCGAGATCGAGTAGGTCGGGCGAGGACCCTCCGGCGGTCGCCGATACTGGAGACCGCCGGGCGCAATCCCCGATCAAGACGGACTGATTTCGCCCGGATCCGCCCTCATTCAGGGGAAGACAGACTGCAGTGCGACGCCTTTTCTTCCTGTTCTCGGCCATCACGTTGGTCGCTGCCGCCCTCGCGTTCTCTGTGGCAGTGCTGATCGTTGCCAGCTTCTTTCTTGCCGAACGCCCCGCACCGAGCGGATTTCTGGTGCACCACCTGGTCGTTGCCGCACTCTTCCTCATCCTTGGCTGCCTGATGGGCGGGATCACCTACCACGCGACGGGCGTTGCGCGGGCCGTTGTCACGGTGGCTGACCTCACCGATGGTCACCTCGCGCGACACCTATCCCGCATGACTGTCCTTTTGATGGCCTCCGGAGCAGGATTGCTCGGCATCCTTGGGCTGATCCTGTTCGCGGTCCTGTCGCGCATCAACGAGGGGTATGCCGTGTTCGGATGAGCGGGGAGGCGTGTTCCGGTTTAACTAACATGCGCGATGGCATGAGCGCGATCATCGGGAACCCGGCTCCGGTCGTTCAGCGAGTCACACCTCGAAGCCGGTGCGCCGAATCCGCGGCGGCATGAGACTCTCGGGCCACCAACATTGATCCTACCGTGCAACGACTCCGGTGGTGGCGGGAGCTAGCATTCCAGGTGCGTGCAGCAGGACGTATCGGCATCTCGCCGCGGTCCTGCGCATCGGATCGCCGGGCGTTTTCAACGTCCTCAGTCAACACTCCGCGGGCACCGGACGGTGCCGCAGCAATGCCAAAGAGGTTCAGGATGGGTGTTTGGGATTTCGTCAAGAAGGCCGGAAAGAAGATCGGGATCGGGGGCGACGATGACGCGCCCGAGGCCGATGCACTCAAGAAGGAAGTAGAAGACCTCGGCCTCGACACCGAGGGGCTCGATATCGCCGTCGAAGGCGACAAGGTGAAGATCAAGGGGCGCGCCAAGAGCCAGGAGGCCAAGGAAAAGGTCGTCCTCGCGCTGGGCAACGTCGCCGGTGTCGCCAAGGTGGAGGAAGAGATCACCACCGGCGAGGCCGAGAAAGAGGCCGTCTTCCACACGGTCCAGCCGGGCGACAACCTGTCGGCCATCGCGCAGAAGTATCTCGGCAAGGCGTCGCGCTACCCCGAGATCTTCGAGGCGAACAAGCCGATGCTGACTGACCCGGACAAGATCTATCCCGGACAGGTTCTGAGGATTCCGCAAGGCGACTGACCCCGGGCCGGGGGCGCCATGTCTGTAGAAACCCGAAGGATCGCGCCATGAAATGGCAGGGACGTGAAAGAAGCACCAACATCGAGGATCGCCGCCGGTCAGGATCCCGGGGAGTGGTGACCGGCGGCGGCATCGGCCTTCTGGCCGTGGTCGCAATCGGCTACTTTTTGGGTGTGGACCTTACCCCGCTTCTGGACCAGCGGCAGATATCCTCCGAGCCCTCGGCAGAGCTGACCGAGGCCGACCAGCAGGCGGGCGAGTTCGTCAGCGTCGTGCTGAACGACACCGAGGAAATCTGGTCAGCCATTTTCCGCCAGCAGATCGGGCGGCCCTACACGCCCACGACGCTCGTGCTCTACAAGGGCGTGACGCAATCTGCCTGTGGCGGAGCCTCTGGTGCGACGGGGCCCTTCTACTGCCCGGGTGACAGGCAGATCTATCTCGACACGGATTTCTTCGTGACGCTCAGTCGCCAACTCGGCGCAGGCGGCGACTTCGCCGCGGCCTATGTTGTCGCGCACGAGGTCGCCCATCACGTGCAGGACGAACTTGGCATCCTGTCCGAGGCCCATGACGTGCAGGCCCGCGTGAGCGAGGCGGACTCGAACGCGATCTCGGTCCGAATCGAGCTTCAGGCCGACTGCCTGGCAGGCATCTGGGCCCGCCACGCGGAGCAGCAGTTCGGATCCATCGAACCCGGCGACGTGGAGGAAGCCATGAACGCCGCCCGGCGCATCGGCGACGACACGTTGCAGCGCAACGCGGGCCAGGTTCCCATGCCGCACACCTTCACGCACGGAACAAGCGAACAGCGCCAGCGCTGGTTCGCCAACGGCTACCAGAGCGGCGATCTCGCCGCTTGTGACACGTTCGGCACGGACAGGCTTTAGACACGGCCTTTCCGGCGGGACACAACGCTCGCAACGAGCAGACGGACAAAGGAGTAGAGCACATGGAAGAAAGCATCGGTGCGGGTGTCGGACTCGTTCTCGGCCTCGTGATCGCGATCGTCGTGGGTGCCATCGTCGGCTACGTGGCCGGCCTTCTGGTCAAGGGCGGCGGCTCTGGGCTGCTGACCAACGTCCTCGTCGGCATCGGCGGGTCGATCATCGCGAGCTACCTCTTTCCCGCGCTTGGAATCACCATCGGCGGTGGCTTCATCGGCGCGTTCATCGCGGCGGTCATCGGCGCGGTGATCCTGCTTCTGCTGCTCCGGTTGATCCGGAGGGCCTGAGGGTGCGACGCGTTGCGGACCTTTCCGCGCTGGCCAGATCGTGTGCTGCGGCCGGGATCATCACCCTGGCCGTTTTCTTCTCGGCTGGTGGTGCCGCCGCCCAATCCGCGAGCGACATGGTCGATGCCTGCACCCGGACGGGGCAGTCCTACTTCCGCGACTACCGCTCCCCGGTAGATGTCCGGTACCAAGGTGTCCGCATCGCGGGCGCCCATCTCGTCAACGGGCGCATATGGCTGCCGAGCCGAGCCGAGAGCTTCACCTGCACCTTCACGCCCAACGGGCGGCAGATGATCCTGTTCTTCGCCGAAGGCCGCCTGCAGCCCGGTTTCGTGCCGACGCCGCCACCACAGCCGCCCGCAGCCCCTGTTCCGCCCCCCACCGGTCAGCTGGTGCAGGTGACGGGCGTTGCACCCAACGACGTGCTGAATGTGCGGTCGGGTCCGGGCACTTCCTACCAGGTGATCGGAGCGCTGGGGAACGGAACGACGGTCAGGCGGCTCGGCTGCCGCTCGGTCGGCACGGCCCGCTGGTGCGAGATCCAGCAGTTGACCGACATGCGCGAGCGCGGCTGGGTCAATGCGCGCTTTCTGGGAGAGCCCGGCGTCGCCGCTCCCCAACCCCCTGCAAGCCAGCTTCCCGAGCGCCCCGGCGCCGGCGTGACCGTCCAGGTGACAGGGCTGCAGCCGGGCGGGCGTCTCAACCTGCGCACCGGCCCCGGCACGAGCTATCCGGTCAGCGGATCCCTCTCGAACGGCACATCGGTCCGGCGCCTGTCCTGCGAAAGCCTTGCGGGGACACGCTGGTGCCAGGTGGAACTGCTTACGCCGGGCCGTCAACGTGGCTGGGTGAGCGGCCGCTACCTGACGGACGGTGCGGCGAGCCAGTTGCCGGGTGACACGGCTCTTCCGGGAACGGGGGTCAGTGCGACCGGCCGTATCCCATGCACCGACCGGGCGTCCACTGCACTGTCCGACTGTCCTTTCGCCGTGTCTCGCCATGGACGCGGCACTGCGACGCTGCGGGTCACACTGCCGAGCGGCGCTATCAGGCGGATCGACTTCCAGCGTGGCATTCCGACGGCCAGCGACGGGACCGGGTATCTCGGATACACCCGCTACGGCGACACCATCGACGTACGGATCGGAGCGTCCGAGCGCTACCAGGTCTTTGATGCTGTTGTTTTTGGAGGGTAGGGAAGCAAGCGCCGCGGCGTATCCCCGTTTTGTGCGAGGGACCGGGTGGTTGTGGCATGCACCGAGGTAGGAAAGGACCCTTGGGGCCGATAGCTCAGTGACCATCCACACTACAGCTGGCCCCATGCCGGACTTGCCCAACCATTGTTCCGCTACGCTTCAACTTGCTCTGCGGGGGTTACCCCGGGCTCGGAGCCGCCGAGGCGCACAGGGGCCCGTCCGCGGTCCGCCGCGGATCCTAGGACGCTCCAAGCGTCGACAGGACCCAGGCGGCAAACTCCCGGGCGACGGTATCCATCGCCCTGTCGAAGGCTTCGACAAGCACGGCGTCGTCGAGCGAGGCGGCCGTCTGCGTTGCAGCGAAGCTGCGCGTCGCCATGACCCGCACGCCCTCTTCGCGCACGATGCGCGAGATCATCCGGATCTCGACGCGGGCCTCTTCGGCCCCGTCGAGCGCCTCGGCCTCGAAGGCCAGCAGCTCGGTGACGATCGCGAAATCGCCCCCGGGGCCCAGCGGGCGCCGCCCGACGTACTGGAAGGCGCCCGTCGCATCGAGCGTGCGCGTCAGGACCGTCTGCACCATGACCGGCGCAGGCTCGCCCCAGCGGGCGTCCGGCAGGTATGCCGCCCCCAGCCGCGTGGGCCGGATCATGATCCGATCGGTTTCCAGCGCGCCGCTGGTGGTGGGCAATTCGACGATCACGTCCCGCGGCAGGCTGCGGCGCGCAGGCTCGATCCCGGCGGGCGGCTGCACCTCGTAGACATCGAGTGGCTCGGTCGCGTCGCTCAGGGCCGACAGCGCGCCGCAACCCGACAGCATCGGCAGGAAGACCGCGATCAGGACGGCGCGGAAGGTCGGAAGGGGGGGCACGTGTGTCACCTCCTGAATTCGGGAACGTCGCTGTTGAGCAGGAACTGCGTCGGATTGCGGGAAATCGTCTGTGTCAGGCGGTCCAGGTTGCCGATCAGGGTCCGCGTTTCCGTGGCAAGCCGCGTGTAGAGCGGCAGGGCGGTCGTCGTGAAGGCCTGGATGCCGGGGGCGGAGCCCTCGACCAGCCCCTGCAGCCCCGAGAAGGTCTCGGCGGCGGCCTGGCTTGCCGCCCGCACGTCGGCAGAGATGAGCGGGATGTCCTCGGACACCGTGCCGACCGCCTCGGTCAGGGCGGTGACCGTGGCGCGCAGGTCGCCCACCAGCCCCTCCATCTCCTCGTTGATGAGCGTATCGGCCCCGGCAAAGGCGCTCTCGGCGGCCACCAGCGTGCGCTGCCCGGTTTCGAGCGCGGCATTGATGGCCGTCAGCGTCTCGTTGGCATTGGCGAAGGTGTCGTTCACCTGGCTCAGCGTGGCGCCCGCCTGCGTCACGACCTCCGGAAGCCCCGTGGTGGCCGCCGTGAGATCGGCGCCGACGGTGGTGATGACGCTGCGCGCGGTTTCCGCCGCGGCCCTGACATCGGCCATGACCGCCGGCAGGTCGGTTTCGGCGGTGGCATTGATCGTGGCGATGGCCTCGGTCGCGGCGGCGACGGCGGCGCGCGTCTCACTCAGAAGCGGCGTGCCCTGCTCGACGATCAGCCCGTCGATGCGCGTGGCCGCCGCGCCGACCGCTGCAGAGGTCGAGTCGAGAGACCCGAGCAGCGTGTCGATCCGGGCAAGCGTCGCCTCGGCCTCCTGCAGGCGCAGGGTGGCCGTCTCGCCGGTGGTGCCAAGCGTCGCCATCAGCGCGCTCGCGTCGCTGCGCATCGTCGACAACTCGCTGCGCAAGGCGACAAGCGTCTCCTGCACGGACGCCGTGACCGCCGTCAGGTCCTCGGCGATGTAGCGCTGCCCCTCGGCAATCGCGCCTTGCGCGATGTTCAGCGTGTCGGTGCCGCTGGCCACCACCGCCGTGGCCTGGTCCGCCAGCAGGTCGATCGACTGCAACGTCTCGTTGGCCGAGGTCAGCACGACCGAAAGGTCCTGTGTCAGGGTGTCGAGCGTCGTGTTGAAGCGATTGATCTGCTCGGTGAACTGCGTGACCGTCGTCGTGATCCCCGAGATCCCCTCGAGGGCGGCCACGAATTCCTCCGTGGCGGTCTCGAC
>CBFIFZ010000055.1:0-14721 GCA_965661995.1 Roseicyclus sp. | reverse complement strand
AAGATCATCGACCCGCCCGCCAGCAGCATCACGTTCGTCGCCACGAAAAGCCCGTGACTGTGAAAGATCGGCAGCGCGTGCAGCAGCACGTCGCGGTCGGTGAAACGCCAGCAGTCGACCAGCGCCTCGGCATTCGACAGAAGGTTCCTCTGGGTCAGCATCGCGCCCTTCGAGCGCCCCGTGGTGCCCGAAGTGTAGAGCAGCGCCGCCAGGTCATCCTCGTCGCGGGCGACGGGGACGAACGCATCCCCCTGCCCCTCCACGGCATCGCTGAGCGTGCCCGCGCCATCGCCCCCAACGTCAGCAGCTTCGCACCCGCCGCCTCGGCGATCGGTGCCATCGCCCCGGCCTCGGCCGGGTCGCAGACGAAAAGCGCCGCGCCGCTGTCGCCCACGAAATAGTCCAGCTCCTTCGCGGTGTAGGCGGTGTTGAGCGGCAGGAAGACGACACCGGCCATCACGCAAGCCGCGTAAAGCGCCAGCGCCCCGGGCGATTTCTCGACATGGACCGCGACGCGGTCGCCCGGTGCCACGCCCATCGCGGTCAGCGCATTCGCCGTCCGCCGCGCCTTCGACAGGAACTCCGCATGGGTCAGCCTGCCGCCATCGGCCAGGTGCAGGAACACCGTGCCCTGCCCTTCGTGCGGGGCGAACAGCGCGTCGTAAAGCGGGTTGGTCATCGTCTCGTCCTGCCTTGTCGTCGGATAGGGCCGCTCAGCCCGCCATCGGCGTATCGGCCTCGGCCATGGTCATGTAGCGGGCAAGCCCGCCGGTGATATGCGCCAGCGCGGCCACGCGCGCCCCTTCGGGGTCGGCGGCGGCCACGGCGCGGGTGATCGCGGCATGTTCATCTATCGACTTGGCGATGTTCGTCGCCACCGACAGACCCTTGCGCCGGAAAAGGTGCATCTCCTTGACGAGGTTGTCGTACATCGTCTTGGCCTTGGGGTTCGCCGCGGCCTGCAACAGCAGGTCGTGAAACTCGATGTTCAGCGCGTAATACCGCGCCGTGTCGCCCTTGCCATGGGTCTCGCGCATCTGCTCGAGGTTTTTCTCGAGCCGCCCCACCAGCCTTAGTTCCGCCCCCTCGCCCACACGCCGCGCGGCGGCGGCACAGGCCATGGCAAAGATCGACCCCCGCAGATCATAGAGGTTGCGAATCTCCGCCAGCGTCGTCTCGTGGACGAAAGCGCCGCGGTTCGCGATCAGGTCGATCAGACCGCTGTCGGCCAGCGAGCGGATCGCCTCGCGCACGGTGCCGCGGCTGACGCCCATCGCCGAGGACAGCGTCAACTCGTTCAGCTTCTCGCCCGCGGCGAGTTCGCCGTCGACGATCATCCGTTCGATCTCGCCCCGAACTTCGACCGCCAGCGTCGCGCGTCGCCCTATGGATCTTGCCCCTGTCGTCATGGCCGCAGCTGACCTCCAAGCTCGTATTTTGTCAACAATCAACATTTTGATTGTCATGTGTCGGACAATGTCATACATCGGTTTCAGCTTGTGTTCCACGGGGAGAGACCATGTCTTCGCCTGCTCAGCAGCCAGTCGAACAAGTTACCGACACCGCCGCTCAGGGGGGCGCCCTGCCCGTCGCCAGCGCCGCGCTCAACGGGCTGCGGGTGCTCGACCTGACGCGGGTGCGCTCGGGGCCGACCTGCGTGCGGCAGCTGGCCGACTGGGGTGCCGACGTCATCAAGATCGAGGCGCCGGTCGACGCCGCCCAATTCGGCGGCCCACGCTCCGGCCCGGATTTCCAGAACCTGCACCGCAACAAGCGCAGCCTGACCCTCGACCTCAAGTCCGAGGAGGGGCTCGCCGCCTTCAAACGGCTGGCCGACAGCGCCGACATCATCGTCGAGAATTTCCGCCCCGGCGTGAAGAAGCGCCTCGGCATCGATTACGACACGCTCAGCCAGACCAACCCGCGGCTGATCTACGCCTCGATCTCGGGCTTCGGGCAGGACGGCCCGCTCGCCGACCGCCCCGGCTTCGACCAGATCGCGCAAGGCATGGGCGGGCTGATGTCGATCACGGGCGAACCGGGCCGAGGCCCGATGCGCGTGGGCATCCCCATCGCCGATCTCTGCGCGGGCCTTTTCGCCGCCCAGGGCATCCTGATCGCGCTGTTCGAGCGTCAAAACTCGGGCCGCGGCCAGTGGATCCAGACCTCGCTTCTTCAGGCGCAGGTCTTCATGCTCGATTTCCAGGCCGCGCGCTGGCTGATGAACGGCGAGGTCGCGGGACAGGCCGGCAACAACCACCCCACCACCATTCCCACCGGCGTCTTCGCCACCGAAGACGGCTTCATGAACATCGCCGTCGCCGGCGAAGTCATCTGGCAACGCTTCGCCCGCGCGCTCGACCGCGCCGACTGGATCGAGGATGAGCGCTACAAGACCGCGCCCGACCGGTCCAAGAACCGCGACGCGCTGAACGCCGAGATCGCCGATATCATCGCGCTGAAACCGACCGCCCACTGGATCGAGACGCTG
Organism: Roseicyclus sp.; assembly: GCA_965661995.1. Taxonomy (GTDB): domain Bacteria; phylum Pseudomonadota; class Alphaproteobacteria; order Rhodobacterales; family Rhodobacteraceae; genus Roseicyclus. The sequence continues at coordinate 12,230 of CBFIFZ010000055.1, read as the reverse complement.
ATCGCGGCGGGCGTGCCCGCGGGCGAGATCAACGACATCTCACAGGTCTTCGCCACCCCGCAGGTGCGCCACCTCGGGCTGGCCCAGCCCGTCACCAGCCAGGAGCGTGGCGAGACCGAACTGGTGGGCCAGCCCATCATCATGAGCCGCACGCCGAGCCGCATCGCCGCCCCGCCCCCCACGGCGGGCCAGCACACCGCCGATATCCTGACCGAGATCGGCTATTCCGACGACGAGATCGCCGCGATGAAAGCCTCCGGCGCCATCTGACGAACAGGGACAGCACCATGACCGACAAGATCCTGACCGAGCAGTCGGGCGAGATCGCCCGCATCATCTTCAACCAGCCCGAGAAGCGGAACGCCGTCTCGCTCGAGATGTGGGAGGCCGTCGAGGCCGCCGTGACCCGGTTCCAGGCCGACGACAGCGTGCGCATCCTCATCCTGTCGGGCGCGGGCGGTAAGGCCTTCGTCTCGGGCGCGGACGTGTCGAAATTCGAAAGCGAGCGCGCCAGCGCCGAGGCCGTTGCCCATTACAACGCCACCACGAAACGCGTCTACGACCTGATCGAGGCGTTTCCGAAACCCACCATCGCCCAGATCGACGGCTTCTGCGTCGGCGGCGGAGTGGCGCTGGCGCTGTCGTGCGACTTGCGCATCTGCGGCGAGAACTCGCAATTCGCCATCCCGGCGGCGAAGCTCGGCCTCGGCTACGGGTTCGAGGGGATCAACCGCCTCGTCAACATCGTCGGCCCCTCCTTCGCCAAGGAGATCTTCTTCACCGCCCGCCGCTTCGACGCCGAAGAAGCGCGGATGATGGGCCTTGTGAACCGTGTCGTGCCCGCCGAGGATGTCGGCCGCGTCGCACAGGAAACCGCCGAGATGATCGCGGCCAACGCGCCGATGACGGTGGCCTCGGTGAAATACATCGTCGGCCAGACCGTGACGGACGAAAGCAAGCGCGACCTTGCCGAATGCGCCGCCCGCGTGAAGGCCTGTTTCGACAGCGCCGATTACATCGAGGGCCGCCGCGCCTTTCTCGAGAAGCGCAAGCCGAACTTCGTGAACGCGTGATGCCCGACGCTGCCAAACGGATCGACGTGGGCAGCGCGCGGGCGCATCTCGACCGCGCGCTCGACGACCACGAACAGGCCTTCGAGCGCTTCTTCCTCGCCCGGTTCCTCGACCTCGGCTTCGCCTACCTGCCCGAGGACGCGCCGGATGCGGAAAAGACCACCTGCCGCGTGACCTTTCCGGTGACCGACATGGTCCGCAACCCGCAAGGCAGCCTGCATGGCGGCGTCATGTGCAGCGCGATGGACATCTCGATGGGCCATCTCGTCGCCAAGGTCGCAGGCCCCGGCGCGACCATCGAGATGAAGGTCCAGTTCATCCGCCCCGTGATGGAGGGCACCGTGACCGTGGAGGGCAGCTTCACCAAGCGCGGACGGTCCCTTTCCTTCATGGAAAGCAAGCTTTATTCAGCCGATGGAAAGCTGGCCGCCCATGCGACCGCCACCTGGAAAATGCCCACCCCCTGAGCCCTGAGGAAAACCCCGATGCTCACCGAGAAACCCGGCCTGATGGAGGCCGTCCGCACCCGTTTCGCCCATGTCGACAGCTGCCCCTTCGAGGGGCCGCGCATCTTCTTCGAGAACGCGGGCGGCGCGCTGACGCTGAATTCCGTGGTCGAGACCTCCGCGAAATTCGCGGCCATCCCCGACAACCAGGGCCGCGACAACCCCGCAGCCCATGCGCTGGTCGCGCTGATCGACAAGGCCAAGGAAGACATGGCCGTCTTCTTCAACGCGCCGCACGGGCGCTTCTTCGTGGGCGAAAGCGGCACCGAGCTTCTGTTCCGCCTGATCCGCACCGCCATCGTCGGCACGCCCGAGGGCCGCATCCTCGGCTCTACCCTGGAGCACCCCGCCACCCGCAGCGCGGCACGCCACTGGGCCGAGGTGACGGGCAAGCCGCATATCCTCGTTGCCCATGACGATTCCACCGGCGCCGTGGGGCCTGCGCATTACATCCCCGAGATCACGCCCGACACCCGCGTCGCCACGATCCTTCACACCTCGCCCGTCACCGGCATGGGCGTGGACGTGGGTGCCATCGCCGCCGAGATCCGGCGCGTCTCGCCTGACTGCATCATCATCGTGGACGGCATCCAGCACGCGGCCCACGGGCGGCTCGACATCGACAGCTACGATGTCGACGGCTACGTCGTCTCGCCCTACAAGGTCTTCTCGCGCCACGGCTACGGCGTGGCCTGGGTCAGCGACCGCCTTCATGCCATCAAGCACGAGCACCTGATCGACGCCCCCGGCAACCCGTGGGAGTTCGGCACCCGCGACACGGGCGCTTATGTGACCTTTTCCGACGTGGTCGATTACTTCGACTGGCTCGGCGGCGAAGTCTCCGACGAGACCGACCGCCGCGCGCGGATCGTCGCCGCAGGCGAGGCGATCCACGCCCACGAGGCGCGGCTGACCGATGCGATGATCCACGGCACCGGCAACCTGAAAGGGCTGGCCGAGATCGAGGGCATCACCATCATCGGCGGCGTGGACAACCCGCGGCGCGAGGGGTTGGTCTCGATCACGGTCGCCGGCATGGACACGCCCGATGTGGTCACCAAGCTGCGCGAGCGCGGCATCCGCACCCACACGCGCAAGGCCGACCATTACTCGGGCAACATCCTGACGCCGCTCGGCCTCGACGCCGCGATCCGCGTCTCGATGTGCCATTACAACACCGAAGCCGAAGTCGCGCAGTTCCTGCAAGCCATCCGCGAGATCGCCGAAGGGGCCGCGGCCGCCTAACCCGCCGCCTCGCGCAACGCATCCACGAGGGCCGTGGGGAGTGCCATCCCCTCGGCCCTTGCCGCTTCCAGAGCCTTCAACGCGCGTTCACCGGGCAGCCGCGGTGCCGCGCCGTCGCCCACGGGCGGCGTCTCTGCCAGGATCACCGCCGCCCGATCGATCCGCTCGCTCAGCGCCGCTAGCCCGCCCAGCTGGCGCACGTCGATCAGAACGAACATCTGCCCGAGGTCTGGCCGCTGACCCGCATCCTTGTGCGTGTCCGGCACATCCGACAGCAGCGCCGCCCCCGACAGCCCCGCCGCCATCAGGTCGAGCATCACGGCAAGCGACGCGCCCTTGGCCCCACCGATCGCCTGCATCAGCCCCGCCATCGCGGCCTCGGCATCCGTCGTGGGCCGCCCCTCGGCATCCGTCGCCCAGTCGGGCGGGATCGCCCTGCCCTCCTGCGCCGCCTTGCGCACCTTGGAGCGCGCCGCGACCGACAGCGCCATGTCAAGCATCGCGTGCCGTCCATCACCGTGCGGCAGCCCGATCCCCGTCGGCGCATTGCCCACGCGCGCGGCCCGCCCGCCCGGCGGCGCCAGCATCGGTGCGCTGTTCGAGGTGGCGAGACAGGCAAACCCTGCCTCCGCCGCGACCCAGAGACAGGGCGCCAACGCCCCCAGATGCGTCGCCCGCCGCACGAAGACCCCGGCCATGCCGGCAGCCCGCGCCGCCGCCATCCCCTCGGCCAGCGCCATCTGCGCCACCGCGGGCCCGAGCGCGTTCCGCGCATCCACCATCCGCAAAGCGGGCGCGGGTGCCGTCACCTCGGGCCGCGCGCCCGCGTCGATGCCGCCCGCCGCGATCCGCTCGAGGATCGGGGCCACGCGGGCCAGACCATGGGTGGAAATCCCCATCATCTCGGCCAGAACCAGATGCGCCGCCGCCGCCTCGGCCATAGCCTCGGCCACGCCCGCACGACGAAAGGCGCGGGCGACCAGCGCCCGCGCCTCGGCCTCGGTCAGGACGGACAAAGGCCTACCCCCCCGCCTTTTCCGCCTTGCCCGCAGCCGCCCCGATCCGCCCCAGAAGCGGCAGGACCAGCACCAGCACGATCGTCACCCCGATGATCCACAGCGACGCGGGACGCTCGAGGAAGATTCCGAAGGACCCGCGCGAGATCGTCAGCGTCTGGCGCAGCGCCTCCTCGGCCAGCGGTCCCAGCACCAGCGCCAGAACCAAGGCTGCGGGCGAGAAGCCGTAAAGCCGCATGAAGAAGCCCACGATGCCCGCCGCGAACATCAGGTAGGTCTCGATGAAGCTGGCGTTCACGCTGAAGGTGCCCAGCGTACAGATCACCACGACCGCCGGGCCGAGGATGCGGTAGGGCACCTTGATCATCTGCACGAAAAGCGGGATCGCGAAGATCGAGATCGCCAGCAGAACCATGTTGCCAAGATACATCGAGGCGATGAGACCCCAGGCCAGTTCGGGGTTCTGCTCCATGAACAAGGGGCCGGGCCGCAGACCCCAGAGCATGAAGGCCGCCAGCAGCACCGCGGTCGAGGCCGAGCCGGGAATGCCCAGCGTCAGAAGCGGGATCATCGCCCCCGACGAGGCCGCGTTGTTCGCCGTCTCGGGCGCGACAAGCCCCGCCATTTCGCCCTGTCCGAATTTCTCGGGCGTCTTCGACAGCGAGCGCTCCGTCGAATAGGCCATGAGCGAGGCGATGGTGGCCCCCGCACCGGGGATCACGCCCACCACGAAGCCCAGCACCGAATGGCGCGCCATGGTCCAGCGGGTCGAGATGAAATCCTGCGCGGTCGGCCAGAACCGGCTTTCCTTGCCGTACTGGATGATGCCGCCCGACCCCGTCTTGTGCAGGCCGGAATAGAAGGCGTAGAACAGCTCCCCCAGGCCAAACAGGCCGATCGCGATGGGGATGAAGTAGATCCCCCCGATCAGCTCCGCCGAGCCGAAGGTGTAGCGCCCCTGCCCCGTCTCGAGGTCGACGCCCACGGTTCCCAAGGCGAAGCCGATCAGCGCCGAGATGATGCCGAGCTTCCAGTTCGTGCCGATCATCACGATCAGCGTCAGCATCCCCATCATGGCGAGCAGGAAATATTCCGGCGGCCCGAAACTGCGGCTGACCTGGCTGAAGAGCGGCGCAAGGATCGTGATCAGGATCACGCCCACCGTGCCCCCCACGAAGGAGGCGACGGCCTGCATCACCAGCGCAGGCCCCGCGCGCCCCTTCTTGGCCAGCGGGAAGCCGTCGAAGGTGCTGGCCACGGTGGCGCTTTCGCCGGGCGTGTTCAGCAGGATCGAGGTGATCGTGCCGCCATACATCGCCCCGTAGTAGATCGCCGCCAGCATCATGATCGCGCCGATCGGGTCCATCCCGAAGGTCACCGGCAACAGGATCGCAAGGCCCGCCGAGGGGCCGAAACCGGGGATCACCCCCACGATCATGCCGACGAAAGCGCCGATCAGCAGGTAGACGAGGTTGATGGGCGTGATCGCGACCGACAGGCCCATCACGAGATCCGAGAAGATATCCATCCGGCGTATCCTTGGGATTGGGTGTCAGAACGGCAGAATGTCGAACATCGCAGGTGGCATGTTCGCGTTCAGAAGTCGGTCGAACAGGATGTAGACCCCCACCGGCAGCAGCACCGCCACAAGGGCGTTCTGCACATGCCTGCCGGGGTTCAGCAGGCTCAGCGTGACGGCGAGGTAGATCAGCGTCGCCACGAACCCGCCGAACAGCCGCAGAAGCACCGCGTAGCCAAGCGCCAGCGCGATCAGCTTCACCGCGTCGGCCCAGCTGCCCGCGGGCGCGTCGTCGGCACCCTCGGGGCCGCCCGCCGCCACGCGGGCCCGGTCGCGCAGCGCGTCGAGGATGACCCAGATCGTCATCAGCGCCATGCCCACCCCGATCACCCGCGGAAAGAAGCCGGGGCCAAGCCGCCCGGTCCGCGTCAGGAAATTCAGGTCGATGAAGGCGAGGTAGCTGTAGAAGACGGCGCCGCCCAGAACGGCGACCAGAAACGCGATACGCATGGCGATCTCGGGCCCCCTCAGCCCTGGAAATCCGGAGATGGGCGCAGATCCGCGCCCATCTCCCTGTCAGGTTCCGTGAGTTACTCGATCGCGCCGACCGAACGCAGCACCTCGGCAAAGCCGTTCTGCGTGCGGGTCAGGAAGGTGCGGAATTCCTCCCCGTAAAGTATGGTCGGCGTCAGCGTGTTGGAGCTGATGTACTCGGCCCATTCCGGGGTCTGCACCACCTCCTGCATCGTGGCGATCCACCATTCCTGCGCCTCGGCGGGCGCATCGGGTGCGAGGATCAGGCCGCGCGGCATCGACACGCCGATGTCGTGGCCCACATCGCCCATCGTCGGCACGTCACCCAGCGCATCCGGCGTGGAGGCGCCCGAATAGACCAGCGGACGCAGGTCGCCACTGTCGATCAGGCCCAGGATCTCGCCCGGGTTGCCGACCATCGCGTCGACCGAATCAGACAGAAGTGCCGTGGTCTGGTCCGCCATCGAGTTGAACGAGACATACTCGAACTCGAAGCCCGCGGCCTGCGCAAACAGCGTCGGCACGATGAAGTCCACGTTCACGGTGCCCGTGCCCGCGATGGTGACCGGATTGGACTGCGCGTATTCGATGAACTGCCCGATGTCCTGGATGTCGGACGAGCCGTTCACCACCAGCACGAGGTCGTCGGTCGCCAGAAGCGCGACCGGCGTGAAGTCGGCCGGCTGCCAGGGCGTGTCGGCCTGCAGCGGCGTGGTCACGAAGCTGCCCGAGGTGGTCGAAATGCCATAGCCGGACCCCGACTGCCCGAAGAGGTAGCCCCAGCCCACGGCCCCCGAGCCGCCCGCGCGGTTCTCGACCGAGATTTCGCCCGGATAGAGATCGTAGGTGTTGAGAATGTCGACGATGGTGCGCGCCATGATGTCGTTGCCGCCACCCGGACCGAAAGCGATGGTCCAGTCGAGCGTTTCATCCGTGCTCGGATAGCTCTGGGCGAAGGCCGCCCCGCCCAGTGCGAGCGGTGCCGCGACCGCGACCCCGATGGCCCCGGCGCGCAGCCGGCTGGCCCAATTGTCCTGAAGTTCCGTCATGTTGTCCTCCCTGGTTCGGTTTCCTTGTCCGTGGCCTGCCCCCTCCATCGGGCGTCGGCCACACGACTTGCCGGAGCGCACCCCTCGCTCCCATCTCGCTCAGAGCGTCTCCAGCAATCGTTCCTTTGCGTTCTCGTGATGCGCGGCGCCAAGCGCCTGCGCCCGTGCGGCATCGCCCGCGGCGATGGCCGCGGCAATCTCGCCATGTTCCGCGTTCGACGTCCTGAGCGAGGCCGACCCGCTCAGCACCCGGCGCCGCATCAGCCGCACCTCCTTGCCGAGTGCGGTGTAAAGCGTGCGCGCCCGCTCCGCCCCGGCCGCCTCGGCGATCCGGTCGTGAAACCCGAGGTTCACCTCGAAATAGCGCGGCTCGTCGCCCTGGGCGATGGCCGCATCCATCTGCGCCACGTCCTCGGCCAGCCGCGCCGCCGTGGACGCATCCCCGCGCGCCGCCAGCCGACCGCAGAGATACCCCGCGATCATCGCGCGCAGGTCGTACAACTCCAGCACCTCATCGACCGACAGGCTCCGGACATAGACGCCGTCATTGGCGACGGTGCGCACCAGCCCCTCGCGCTCCAGCGACCGCGCCGCCTCGCGCACCGGGCCGCGGCTCACGCCAAGCTGTTCGGCCAGCGCCGCCTCGTTCAGGCGCTCGCCGCCGGGAATCTCGCCATGCAGGATCATCCGCTCCAGCTCGTCGCGGACTTCGAGCACCAGCGGGCGCTGACGCCGCCGTGCAAGGGAATCCCGGATGTCCTGACGCATCTCCATGGGCGTATTTCTCTGCCTACGGATTGTAGATTGTCAACAATATTCTGTTGAATGCCGGTCCCGACAGGAGTACCGCTTTCCACGGAACGAGGCCGTCCCGGCCGTGCCGACATGGTGCCGGACACAGCGCGGCGACGACCCAAGACACTGATCGAATTGACAAACCGGGGAACCCTCACGCCATGACCGACAGACCTTTGACCGGCAAGACGGCCCTTGTGACCGGATCGGGCCAGAACATCGGCCGCGCCATCGCGGTGCGTCTTGCGCAACTGGGGTGCAATGTCGTCGTGAACGGCTCAACCGACGCGGGCGCCTGCGAGGAAACCGCCGCCCGCGTCACCGCGCTCGGTGCGCAGGCGCTTGTCGCCATGGGCAATGTCGGACGGGCCGAGGAGGTCGCCGCCATCGCGGACGCCGCCCGCGCCCGCTTCGGCGCGGTCGACATCCTCGTCAACAACGCCGCGCGCCGTCCGCACAAGCCCTTTCTCGAGATGACCGACGCGGACTGGGACGGCGTCGTCGATGTCGCGCTCACCGGCGCCTTCCGCACCGCCCGCGCCTTCCTGCCCGACATGGTCGACCGCAAATGGGGCCGCATCATCAACTTCGCGGGCATGAAGGCGATCAAGGGCTATTACGAGGGTGCGCCGATCTCGGCGGCCAAGCACGGCGTATGGGGCCTGACCAAGGCGCTCTCGACCGAGTTCGCACCCCACGGCATCACCGCCAACGTCATCTCGCCCGGCCAGATCCGCAAGGAGACCGCGGCCGGGGATGACCCCAAGCGTACGGCCTCGATCCCCGCGGGCTTCATGGGCCAGCCCGAGGACATCGCCGCCGTCGCGGGCTTCCTCGCCTCGCCCGAGGCGCGCTTCGTCACCGGCCAGATGATCGCCGTCAACGGCGGCGAGGCAACCTGAGGCGCGGCCCATGACACCCGCCCAGGGCCTGCTCGCCAAACGCGGCATGACCATCGCCATCGGCATCGCCGGCACGGCGGCCTTCTGGGCGGTGGACCTGCCCCTGCCCTTCCTGCTCGGCCCGCTGACCGCGATCCTGATCGCCGCGCTCGCCGGCGCGCCCGTCAAGGACGCGGGCACCTTGGGCAAGTTGATGCGCACGATCCTCGGCGTCGCCATCGGTGCCTCGATCACGCCCGACCTGGTCGCGCGCATGCCGCAAATGGCGGCCTCGCTCGCGCTCGTGCCGCTCTATGTCATCGCCATCGCCGCCATCGGCGTGCCCTTCTTCCGCCGCGTCTACGGCTTCGACCCGGTCACCGCATGGTACGCCGCCATGCCCGGCGGGCTGCAGGACATGGTGCTCTTCGGGCAGGAGGCGGGCGGCAACACCCGCACGCTCGCGCTGATTCACGCCACCCGCGTCATGATCATCGTGATGATCACGCCCTTCCTGCTGGTGCATCTCTTCGACGCTGGCCTCGACAACCCGATCGGCGCACCCGCCGCCACCCTGCCCCCGCATGAAATGGCCATCATGGCCGCCGCGGCCATCATCGGCTGGAAAGGCGCCGAGCGCATCGGCATGTTCGGCGCCCCGATCCTCGGGCCGATGATCCTGACCGTGATCCTGTCGCTCACCGACATCATCCACTTCCGCCCGCCCGCCGAGGCGATCCTCGCCGCGCAGTTCTTCATCGGCCTCAGCCTCGGCGCAGGCTACGCGGGCGTCACCCTGCCCGAGATCCGCCGCGACGTGGTCGCGGGCATCTTCTTCGTGGTGATCGTGGCGGCCCTTGCCGCCGTCTTCACCGAAGCGGTGATCCTTTTCGGCCTCGCGCCCCCCGTCGACGGCTTTCTCGCCTTTGTCCCGGCGGGCCAGGCCGAAATGGCCGTTCTCGCCATCATCGTCGGCGCAGACCTCGGCTATGTCGTCCTCCACCACGTCACCCGCGTCTTCCTGATCATCACCGGCGCACCGGTGGCGGCACGCCTCTTCGGCGTGGGTCAGCCGAAAGACCCCGGCCCCGGCTAGGGCGCTTGGCGCGGGGCGCGCGCCGCCCTACCCTCCGCCCGACACCCGGAGGACCGCCATGATCATCGCCCTTGTCCAGATCCCCCTGCCCGGCCCCCGCCGCGACCGTGACACGGTCACCGCGCAATCGCTGGAAAGCACGAAGATCTTTCACGAGGTCAAGGGCTTGCGCCGCAAGTACTACCTCGACAGCGAGGCCGGTGGCGGCGGCCTCTACGAGTTCGACAGCCGCGAGGCCGCGCTTGCGTGGTTCAACGACGGCTGGGCCGACTGGATGGAGGGCCGCTTCGGCGTGCGCCCCACGCTCACCCTGTTCGACAACCCCGTCACCCTGGACAACGAACGCGGCGAGGTCCGCGTCGAGGGCACGCCCGTGCCCCCGCCCTGGGCCGACACGACCGCCGACACCGCTTGAGAGCGGCGCACGGACCTGACACACTGCCGCCACCCCATCCATGGACGCACATCACCGATGCTCGACACCGCCACCCCCCGCGACACCGCCACCGCGCTGGCCCGCGCCATCGCCGAGGATGACGCCTTCCGCGAGGCGCTGGCCGATCTCATCGCCTTCCAGACCGACGCGAGCGACCCGAACGCACCGCTTCACGCCTATCTCTCGCACGTGGCCCAGGGCTTCGGCGCGATGGGTTTCGAGACGCAGGGCTTCACCTCCGACGGGCGCCCCTTCCTGCTGGCCTCGCGCATCGAGGGGCCCGACCGTCCGACCGTTCTGGGCTACGCCCATGGCGACACCGTGCCGGGCATGCCGGGCCGCTGGGCCGAGGGGCGCGACCCCTGGACCCTGACCGAGGATGCCGCGACGGGCCGCTGGTACGGGCGCGGCATCGCCGACAACAAGGGCCAGATGCTGGTCAACATGACCGCGATGCAGGCGGTGATCGCCGCGCGCGGTTCGCTGGGCTTCAACGCGCATGTGCTTGTCGAGATGGGCGAGGAGATCGGCTCGCCCGGCCTGCGCAAGGTCTGCGAGCGCCTCAAGGAAAGACTGGGCGCCGATCTGCTGATCGCCTCGGACGGCCCGCGCGTGGCCACCGACCGGCCCACGATCTTTCTTGGCGCGCGCGGCGGGGCGACCTTCCGGCTGCGTCTCAAGCGGCGGACGGGCGGGCGGCATTCCGGCAATTTCGGCGGCGCGCTCAGGAACCCCGCGCTGGAGCTTGTCCATGCGCTGGCCACGCTCAGCTCGCCCAAGGGCGCGCTGCAGGTCCCCGGCTGGGTACCCGATGGCGTGCCCGACGCCTCCCGTGCAGCACTTGCGGGCCTGACGCCCGCGGGCGGCGAGGTCGATGCCGACTGGGGTGCCGAGGGGCTGACCCCCGCCGAGCGCATCCACGCCTGGAACTCCGCCGAGATCCTGGCCTTTTCCGCGGGCGACATCGCCCATCCGGTCAACGCCATCCCCGACGGGGCCGAGGCCGTCGTCCAGCTGCGCTACGTGCCCGGCATCGACGACACCGCCCTTGGTGTGGCGCTGCGCGCCCATCTCGACGCGCATGGCCATGGCGATATCCAGATCGAGGAACAGGGCTCGCGCTTCCGCGCTTCCGCGACGCCGGTCGACCATCCCGCGGCCCAATTCGCCGCCGCCTCGCTCGACCGCACCAGCGACGAGATGCCCGTGATCCTGCCCTCGCTCGGCGGCTCGCTGCCCAATGACATCTTCACCGAGGTCCTGGGCCTGCCCACGATCTGGGTGCCCCATTCCTACCCCGGCTGCTCGCAGCACGCCCCCGACGAACACCTGCCCCGCGCGCTTTTCCCCGATGCCACGGCGCTGATGGCGGGGCTCTACTGGGACATCGGGGCCGCATCGAAATCCGACCTGCTGGGCGGCTGAGCCGCTTCGTTCCGCCAGGCCGAAAGCGCGGGATTGCCCGCCACCGGGTCACTCGCCGGCGCCTGCCGCACCCCCCGCCGCCATGGCGCGCGAAGCGCCGCCCGGCGCTGGGGGCTGCGCAGGTAATGCAATTCCCGCGCGCCGAAATAGAAGCTGACGATCGCCCCCAGGAGCCACCAGAGCGGCTCCGGCACGGCATCGAGCCCCACCATCCGCGCCGAGAACGCCACCGGGTCCACCATCGCGAAGACGAACAGCCCCAGCGTGCCAAGTGCCAGCATCGGCCGCGGCAGGCGGTTCAACCCGTTGATCAGCCTGTCGAACCAGCCACTGGCCGCATATTGGAACTCCGCCGCCGCGGTCTCCATCGTCGCGCGGTGGATCTCGGCATCGAGCTCCATCGCCCGCGTCGCGTTCGGCACGAAGACCTCCGACACGCCCTCCGCCGCGCCCCCGATGGCTTCGGCCGCGCGGCCCACGCCGATGGCCCGCTCGATCAGCCCCATGCCGCCACCCGCGCCCGGTGTTCCGCCGCGCTCAGGTGATAGCGGGGCGAGATGAACTCCTCCGCCCGCGCGATCCAGCCGCCCTTTCCGCCATCCCTGCGACGCGCGTACTTCCGGCTCGCCGGGCGGCGGTCGGCAATGGCGTAATA
>CBFIFZ010000054.1:0-14830 GCA_965661995.1 Roseicyclus sp. | reverse complement strand
CGCGTCGAGGCGGGCCGCCCCCGGCGCGGCGCGGCGGCAAGCGGCTGGAAGGCCACGGACATGCCGCCCCCGCTGAGCGGGGCGACACGCAGGATGAGCGGCTTGCCCGCCTCGGTGATCACTTCCTCGGACCATGGCGCGCGGTCGATGCCGCGGTCGGCGAAATCGCGGATGTCGGCCCAGGCGCCGCTCGGCGCACAGCCCGCCTGCCAGAGCTGCACCGCATCGGCCAGGGTCAGCGTGCCGGCGCCGGCCTCGACGTCGCGGTCCCAAAGCGCCGCGAAGCCCGCGTTGGCCACCACCAGCCGCCCTTCGCCCGAGAACACCGCAAGCGCCTGTGGCAGGTCGTCGAGCGCGGAGCGGCAAAGCTCGAGGTCGCCGCGGAATTTCCGCGTCAGCGTGACCTCGGAGGTGATGTCGGCGAACATGAAGGCGACCGCGCCATCGGGATGGGGGCGGCCGATCACGCGGAAGCTGTCGCCGCCGGGCAGGCTCCACATCTCCTGGTAGGTGCCGGCCTCGGCGCCCTGTTCCAGCCGGGCGATCTCGTCCCGCCAACCGCGGTAGTTCTTGGGTTCGGGCATGCGCTGCCGGTCGCGCAGCGCGTCGAGGAAGGCCACGAGGCCGGGCCGGCGCGACAGGAACTCCGGCTCGAGCATCGAGAGGCTGACGAGGGCGGGGTTGAACAGCATCAGCTCGCGCCGCCGGTCGAAGACGGCAAGGCCGATGGGCAGATGCGCGAAGGTCTTGGACAGCGTCTGCACGAAGTCGCGCAGCGACGCCTCGGCGGCGACAAGCCGGTCAACGGGCGCGGCACTGGCCAGCAGCCCGCCATCGGCGCGGGGGTCGGCGGCGACCTCGAACCAGCGCGGGCCGCGTTGCGGGTCACCGGCATCGGCCGGGCCGTCGGCCGCATCCGGCCCTAGGCGCAGGCGGCGCACCGTGCCGGGTTCGGGCAGCGGCGACAGCGCCTTGTCGAAAAGCGTCGGCATGGGCCAGCGCGTCGCGCCCCCCGCAGGATCGGCGAGGCGGTCGACCAGCGCATGATAGGGCGCATTGGCCCAGGTCACGCGACCGTGGCGATCCTGCCGCCAGACCGGGATGCGGGCGGCATCGACGGCGGCGCGCAGATCCTCGGTCTCGTCGCGGAGCGCCGCGAAGGCGGCGGCGTCGACGACAAGGCGCCCCTCGCCGGTATCGGCGGGGCCGATGGAGACGATCAGCCGGTCGCCCTCGGCCCGGCCGGTCACGCCCAGCAGGTCCTGCCCGAACCGGGCGGTCACCATGAAGGTCTCGCCGCGCCGCGCGAGCGCGGTGAGATGCCCCGGCATCTCGGGGCTGAGACCCTGCAGGGCACGGGCCAGTGCCGCGAAGGCGGCGGTGCGGTCGATGTCGGGCGGCAGGAAGGTGTCGTTCTCGTCCACGGGCGTGAGCAGGTAGCCCTCGCGGAACTCGTAGCGGCGCGGCGTGTCGGCGAAGACCGGCCCCCGGGCCGCGCCGGGCCGCGGGCGGCGGCGCTCTGTCACCATGCTGCTGAAGAGCACGGCAAGCATCCCGCCCAGCAGGCTGACCGCGGCGAACGCCGCCATCGTTTCAAGATCGGTCATTGCCGAAAACCCGTTCACTGTCCCCGGGAAAGAGCATCCCCGGAAACGGTTAACAGGTTGTTAAATCGACGCTCGAAATGATTGGCCCGCCGCGGCAGGGCTCAGATGGCGATGGGCTGGTTCTCGCCCAGTGGGCCGGTGGCCTCGTCCTCGAGCAGGCCAAGGACCTCGTGCGGCCAGGTCACCTCGACCACGGCGCCGGATTTCTCGGCCTTGTCCTCGGCCACGAGGAACGGGTCGGAGGCGTTCGAGAAGGTCACCAGCGCGCCCGAGCGCTCGAGCAGCGTCTTGGCGATGAAGAGGCCAAGGCCCATCCCCTCGTAGCCGGGCCGGTCGCGCCCCTGGCTGCGGGCGCGGCGGCTGAGGAACGGGTCGCCGAGGCGGCCGAGCAGGTCCTGCGGGAACCCCTGCCCGTCGTCGGTGATGCGAATGCGGATCTGCCCCGCGCCCCAGCCGCCCTCGACCCAGATGCGCGTCTCGGCGAAATCGACGGCGTTCTGCACGAGGTTGCGCAGCCCGTGGATCACCTCGGGCTTGCGCCAGATCACCGGCTGCCCCTCGGGCTCGCCTTCGTCGGCGACGAAATCGTAAAGCACCTCGACCCCGCGGTCGGCATGCGGCTCGGCGGCTTCGCGCACGACGGCGCCGAGGGGGGCGGAACGCATGTGCAGGTCGTCCTTTCCGGCGCGGCCCATCGACCGGAGGATATCGCGGCAGCGGTCGGCCTGCGCCCGGATCAGGCGCGCATCCTCGGCCAGCTCGGGCTGGCCCTCCAGCTCTTCGGCCAGTTCGGTCGAGACCAGCTTGATGGTGGCCAGCGGCGTGCCCAGCTCATGCGCGGCGGCGGCGACCACCCCGCCGAGGTCGGTCAGCTTCTGCTCGCGCGCCAGCGCCATTTGCGTGGCGAGCAGCGCCTGGCTCATCGAGTGGGTCTCGGAGGTGATGCGGCGGGCATAGGCCGAGAGGAACACGATGCCGATCGTGATCGCCAGCCAGAAGCCGATGATGAAGATGTCGGGCAGTTGCAGGATCTCGCCCGTCTCGGTCGCAAGCGGCACATGAAACATCGCCAGTAGCGTGATCATCAGGACGGCAAGACAGCCGAGGATCGTGGTCGAGCGCATCGTGAGCGCGGTGGCCGAGATCGTCACCGGCGCAAGGATCAGCAGCGCGAAGGGGTTGTTGAGACCGCCGGTCAGGAACAGCAGGAAACTCAGCTGCGACAGGTCGAAGAGCAGCGTCAGCATCGCGTCGCGGTCGGAGAGGCGCTGGTTCTCGGGAAAGATCGTCATCGCGATGAGGTTCGAGATGACCGAAGCGCCAATGGCGAGAAAGCACAGGCCCAGTTCCACGCGCAACCCGAGGTAGAAGGACGCGATCACCACGGTGACGGTCTGGCCGAGGATCGCCAGCCAGCGCAGCACCAGGAGCGTGCGCAGCCGGACCCAATCGCTGCGGGCGTCCTGGCGGACGAGATCGACGGCGGGATCGGCGGCGGCGCTGGCCATGGGTGGGTGGGCTTTCTGTCACAGGCGGGCAGTCGTGAATTGATAGGGCGCGGCGCTTAGGTAATCAACGTTGACCGACGGGCACCGTGCTGCGTGCCCGGAGTGGAAGGGAGTATCGATGACCCGCCTCTATGCCATCGCATCCGCCGTGCTGATCGGCGTCCTGCTCGTCGGTGCCGGTGTCGCCGTCTATCTCGGACAGGCGCAGCGCAGCGCCTCGGACGACCCGTTCGGCCAATGCCGCGGCAGCGTCGTGGCGGGTGGCGCGGGCCAGATCGGCGGGCCTTTCACGCTGGTTTCCGAGACCGGCGAGACGGTGACTGACGCAGATGTGATCACCGAGCCGACGCTGATGTATTTCGGCTATACCTTCTGCCCCGATGTCTGCCCGCTCGATACCGTGCGCAATGCCGAGGCGGTGGATATCATGGAAGCCGACGGCTATTCCGTCCGGCCCGTCTTCGTCTCGGTCGACCCCGAGCGCGACACGCCCGAGGTGGTGCAGGCCTTCACCGAGAACGTGCATCCGCGCATGCTGGGCCTGACCGGCACGCCCGAGCAGACCGACGCCGCCGCGCGCGCCTATCGCGTCTATTACCGGATCAACCGCGAGGGGGACGACCCCTACTACCTGGTCGATCACTCGGCCTTTACCTATCTCGTGCTGCCCGGGCACGGTTTCGTCGAGTTCTTCAACCGCGAAACCACCCCGCAGGAGATGGCCGAGCGCACGGAATGTTTCCTGAACGCAGGCGGTTGAAGGCTGGACACGGGCCCGTCGCGCGACAAATTGACCGCAGGACGGGAATACCGTTAAACAGGTTCAACCATTGAACGACCGAAGGGAGACGCCGCATGTCGCAGGAGCGCAGCCTCAGAGACATCGGACCGGACAAATCACTGCTTCTGGTGGACGATGACGAGCCGTTCCTGCGCCGTCTCGAGCGCGCGATGGAGAAGCGCGGCTTCGAGGTGGAGGCCGCCGGATCGGTCGCCGCGGGCAAGGCCATCGCCACGGCGCGGCCGCCCGCCTACGCGGTGGTCGACCTGCGGCTCGAGGATGGCAACGGGCTGGACGTGGTGGAAACCCTGCGCGCCAAGCGGCCCGATGCGCGGATCGTGGTGCTGACCGGCTACGGCGCGATCGCAACGGCAGTGGCCGCGGTCAAGATCGGCGCGACCGACTACCTGTCGAAACCCGCGGATGCCAATGACATCACCGCGGCCCTTCTGGCCGAGGAAGAGGAGATGCCGCCGCCGCCCGAGAACCCGATGTCGGCCGACCGGGTGCGGTGGGAGCATATCCAGCGGGTCTACGAGTTGTGCGACCGCAACGTCAGCGAAACGGCGCGGCGGCTCAACATGCACCGCCGGACGCTGCAACGTATTCTCGCCAAGCGCAGCCCGCGTTAAGAGGGCGGCCAAACCGCCGCCACCTCGAATCGGGAGACCCGACCGATGCGCCTGCCTGCCCTGATCGCCCTTGCCGCGAGCGCCCTTCTGGCCGCCTGCGTCTCGGCGCCGAGTGAACCGGAACCGCCGGTCTTCACCCTCGATGCCCGCGGCATCCAGCCGACCGTCAGCCGTCTGCGCATCGATTTCGGCCGGGCGCAGGTGGGCGTTGTGGACACGGTCTCTCGCCTGCTGGGCGAACGGCCGGCGCAGGTCACGACCAACGCCGAATGCGGCGCGGGGCCGGTCACCGCGGCCGCCTGGGCGGACGGGCTGACCCTGAACTTCCAGGAGGGGCGTTTCGTGGGCTGGGTGAACACCGACCCCGACCTGCCCGCGGGCGGCGGCATCCTTCCCGGCCAGTCGCGTCTCGATCTGCCGCAGGTCAGTTTCTCGGTCACGTCACTGGGCACGGAGTTTTCGCGCACCGAGGTCTATGGCCTGCTCACCGAGAACGACGAGGCGGTGCGCATCGTCTGGGCCGGGACGACCTGCTTCTTCCGCTGAAGGCGCGGCGCAGGTCAGGTCAGGTCAGATCGAGGCGCTTCAGGATCTTGTCGACGACGGTTCCGTCGGCGATCCGGTGGCCCGCGATCCGCCCGTAATCCTCGAAGCCGCGGGATTGGTAGTAGATCAGGCCGCCCGCGTTGTCGGCGCGGATATTGGCGTTGATCCATCGGTAGCCGAGCCGCTTGGCCGCGGCGCGCGTCGCCTCGAAGAGCTTCGATCCGATCCCGAGGCCCTGCCGCCCCGGCTTGGCGAAGGTCGCGATATCCACCGCCTCGGGCGGAAGCCCGTCATGGGGCGCAATCCACTGGAAGCCCACGATCTCACCGGCCTCCGTCTCGGCCACGTGCCAGGCGGAGGCGTCGGGCGCCGTGCGCATGCGGTTGACGAAATAATCGGCGTCGATCTGGCCGGTCATGGCCGTGGTGCCGCCGATCGCGATGATCGCGTTCAGGATCTCGGCCATCTCGCGCGCGTCGAGGGCATGTGCGGGGCGCACCGTGATCACAGCGCCGCCATCAGCGCCGCATGGCGTGCGGTGAAAGCATCGCGCGCCTCGACCGGCGGGCGCAGGACGAGGGTGAGGCCATCGGTCAGCGCGGGATCGGGGCGGCCGAAGAAGCGGTCGGCCTCGGGCGTGGCGAAGCCCGCCAGTTGCGTCGCCTCGAGCCAGGCCGACACGCGGTCGGCGCGTTTGATCAGCGTCTTGACGGGTTTGGGCAGCATAGCGGGAAGGCCGAAGCGCAGGTGGATCGCGGCGGTCAGCCGCTCGTCGAGCGCGCCGTAACCGGGGCCGACCGCCGCTTTCACCGGGCTGATCATGTCGCCGATGACGTATTCGGGCGCGTCGTGCAGCAGGGCCGCGAGCCGCCATTTCGCAGGCCAGTCGGGTTTCAGTCGGGCGCAGATCGTCTCGACCAGCAGGGAATGCTCGGCGACGGAATAGGCGTAGTCGCCCCGCGTCTGCCCGTTCCAGCGGGCGACAAAGGCGAGGCCATGGGCGATATCCTCGATCTCGATATCGACCGGCGTCGGGTCGAGCAGGTCGAGCCTGCGGCCCGACAGCATCCGTTGCCAGGCGCGGGGGGGCGGTTTGGGCATGGGCACGGCCTCCGGTTCTCGGGGCCGGTGATAGCATCGCGCGCGCCGGTGGCCAGCCCCCGGACAGCGCGGGGTTTCGCGAATCCGTCCGTTCGGGTTTAGTATCGATGGTCAATCAGCCGCTCAGGGAAGACCAGATGAGCAAGGACAGCGACAACTCGACCCTCGGCCCCGGCGACGTGAAGCAGCCCGCACCGCCCAAGGGCACCCCGCCCGCAAAGGGCGGCAAGGGCTGACAGCGATCTCCCGGGGCCGGGCGACGGGCGCCCCGGGCAAGGCGAAGGACGGGGCGGAGCCGCCCCGGAACGGTGCGTGCATTGCCGCATCGCGGCGGGAGTGCTATCTGCGCGTCTGACAGTGACCGAGACTTCGAGGACAGACGCCAGTGACCGATTACATCGTCAAGGACATCAACCTGGCCGAGTATGGCCGCAAGGAACTGGACATCGCCGAGACGGAGATGCCGGGCCTCATGGCGCTGCGCGAGGAATACGGCGCCGCGCAGCCGCTGAAAGGCGCGCGGATCGTGGGCAGCCTCCACATGACGATCCAGACCGCCGTTCTGATCGAGACGCTGGTGTCCCTTGGCGCCGATGTCCGCTGGGCGTCGTGCAACATCTTCTCGACGCAGGATCACGCGGCGGCGGCGATTGCCAAGGCGGGCATCCCGGTCTTCGCGATCAAGGGCCAGACGCTGGAAGAGCATTGGGATTACCTCGACAAGTCCTTCCTGTTCGAGGACGGGCCGAACATGATCCTCGACGATGGCGGCGACGCGACGCTCTACGTGCTGCTCGGCGCACGCGCGGAAGCGGGCGAGGAGATCATCCCGGTTCCCCAGTCCGAGGAAGAAGAGGTCATCAAGGCGCAGATCAAGAAGCGCATGGAAGCCAGCCCCGGCTGGTTCACCAAGGTCAAGGCGCAGATCCGCGGTGTCTCGGAAGAGACGACGACCGGCGTGAACCGCCTCTATCAGCTGATGCGCGACGGGCACCTGCCCTTCCCCGCGATCAACGTGAATGATTCAGTCACCAAGTCGAAGTTCGACAACAAGTACGGCTGCAAGGAATCGCTCGTCGACGGCATCCGCCGCGCCACCGACACGATGATGGCGGGCAAGGTCGCCGTGGTCTGCGGCTATGGCGACGTTGGCAAGGGCAGCGCGGCGTCGCTGCGCGGTGCGGGCGCGCGCGTGAAGGTCACGGAAGCCGACCCGATCTGCGCGCTTCAGGCGGCGATGGACGGGTTCGAGGTGGTGTTGCTCGAAGAGCATCTGGACGCCGACATCTTCATCACCACGACCGGCAACAAGGACGTGATCCGCATCGAGCACATGCGCGAGATGAAGGACATGGCGATCGTCGGCAACATCGGCCATTTCGACAACGAGATCCAGGTCGCCGCGCTGAAGAACCACAAGTGGACGAACATCAAGGACCAGGTGGACATGATCGAGATGCCGAACGGCAATCGGTTGATCCTGCTGTCCGAGGGGCGTCTGCTGAACCTCGGGAACGCGACCGGGCATCCGTCCTTCGTGATGTCGGCGAGCTTCACCAACCAGGTGCTGGCGCAGATCGAGCTGTGGGCGAACGCCTCGGCCTATGAGAACAAGGTCTACATCCTGCCCAAGGTGCTGGATGAAAAGGTCGCGCGGCTGCACCTGGCGAAGATCGGCGTGAAGCTGACGCCGCTTTCCAAGGATCAGGCCGATTACATCGGCGTGCCCGCAGAAGGGCCGTTCAAGCCCGAGCATTACCGGTACTGACGTGCCCGGACGGGTCATCGTCTACGGGGTCGGCGCGGTCGGAGGAGTGACCGCGGCGGCCCTTTGCGCATCTGGGGCCGAGGTCGTGGGCATCGCCCGCGGCGCGATGCTTGGGGCCGTGCGAGAGCGGGGCCTGCGCCTGCGCGCGCCGGGGCGGGACGAGGTGGTGCCGCTGCCGGTGGTGGGGCATCCGGGCGAGGTGGAGTGGCGTGCGGACGACGCCGTGATCCTGTGCATGAAGGGGCAGGATACCGAGGCCGCGCTGATGGCTCTGCGCGAGGCGGGGGTGCGGGAGCAGCCGATCTTCTGCGCGCAGAACGGGGTGGCCAATGAGCGCGCGGCGCTGCGGCTGTTTCCGAATGTGCATGGCATCACGGTGATGATGCCCGCGCTTTACCTGACGCCGGGCGAGGTCGCGGTGTTCACCGCGCCGAAGCTGGGGATCTACGACCTGGGCCGCTACCCCGGCGGGGTGGATACGGATGACGAGGCGCTGGCCGCAGTGCTGGACCGGGCGGGCATCGCCTGTTTCCCGCGGGCGGACGTGATGGCGAGCAAATACGGCAAGCTGCTCTTGAACCTGATGAACGTGCTGAAGGCAGCGCTGGGGTCTGCCGCCGACACGGGCGAGTTGGGCCGCGCGGTGCGGGCCGAGGCGGAGGCGGTCTATCGCGCGGCGGGGATCGCCTGGGACGATGTCGGGATGGACGATCCGCGGCGGGCCGAGTTGATCCGCCCGGTCGATGCCTTGCCGGGTGTCGCGCGCGTTGGCGGCTCGACGGTGCAAAGCCTGTTGCGCGGGGCGGGCAGCGTGGAGACGGATCTTCTGAACGGGGAGATCGCCCTTCTGGGGCGGCTGCATGGCGTGCCGACACCCGTCAACGCCGCGCTGACGCGCATCGGCGCGCGCATGGCGCGGGACGGGGTGAAACCGGGGGCCTACTCGCTGGAGGGGCTTCGCGCGGCCGTGGCGGCCGGGGGCTGAAGCCGGGGGTCCGTTTGCCGGGGCGTGGCCCGGCGGCAGGATAGGTGGCGCCACCAGAAGTGGTGCGAGGTTCCGACACCCCGTCACGGGGTGCGATGGACGGTTGCGCGGGGTCCGGTCGGTTGCCGGCCCTTGGCCCGATGAGGGGGCTGTCTTCAGCCCGGCAACGAAACCTCGGGTCCTGCGGTGCGACCGGGCATGGCCCGGCGCGTGATCGGCCGATCGACGGTCACCCTTGCAGGGAATCGTTAAAATCTTCCTAAACTGGGTATGAAAACCTTGGAGGGGTGGCGATGGCACGGACGGTTTCCTTCACGCAGATGAAGGACGGCACCAAGGACGATTACGAGTTGCTGGAAGAGCTGGAGAAGCCCTTTCTGCGGCTGACCGCCGACCGGGTGCTGGACGAGCTGCGGCGGCAGGACCACGTGACGCTCGAGGGCTACCGCATCACGCGGCTGGAGCACGGGCTGCAATCGGCGACGCGGGCGGAACGCGACGGCGCCGATCTCGACTGGATCATCGCGGCGCTGTGCCATGATATCGGCGACGGGCTGGCGCCGCAGAACCACGACCGCATGTCGGCCGAGGTGCTGCGCCCCTTCGTGCGCTGGGATGTCGCCTGGGTGGTGGAGCATCACGGCATCTTCCAGATGCTCTATTACGCGCATCACTACGGCTGGGACCGCAACGCGCGCGACCGGTTCCGCGATCACCCCTGTTTCGACAGCTGCGCCTCGTTCTGCGAGCGCTGGGACCAGTCGAGCTTCGATCCCGGGTACGATACCCTGCCGCTGGAGCATTTCGAGCCGATGCTGCGGGAGGTCTTCGGTCGCAAGGCCTATGACCCCGAGGTGATCCGCGAGGGGCATGTTTCGCCCCTGACGGCGTGAGATGGCGCGAATCGTTTTCCCCGCAATTAATCTTTTGACCTCTAGCGACCCTCGGGTAGGGTTCTCGGCAAGCTTGGCCAGAGGGGGCAAGCCGGGACAGTTTTGATGGGAGACCATGTGACATGGGCAAACGGGATGACCTGATCGCGCAATACGCCGACGATCTGCGCAACAAGTGCGGCATGGAGCCGGACATGGCGCTGCTGACAAAAGTGACGATCGGCTGCGGACCGGCGATCTACGACGCGGATGCCTCGACCGTGGCGGGCAGCCAGGAGCATGAGCTGGAAACGGTGAAGAAGAACTTCCTGGTGAAGAAGCTGGGCCTGAAGGACGGGCCGGAGCTGGACGCGGCGATCTCGAGCGTGATCGAGACCTATGGCAAGTCCGAGCGCAACAAGTACCGCGCGGTGGTCTACTACATGCTGACCAAGCATTTCGGGAAGGAAAGCGTCTACGGCTGAGGCCGGACCTTTCGGAGTTTCGCAACGGCCCGCCCCTCGCGCGGGCCGTTCGCATTTTCGGCGAATGCCTGTCGAATGACGCGGGCTATTTCGTTGCCCCGCGGGGGCTGTCGTGGCTATGACGGGGGCAACGCCCGACCAGGATGGACGGGCCCGACATCGACGAACACGCGGAGCGAGAAGACGCGTGGGTGGTGGAGGGTCCCGCGCTTGCGTCGGGGCCCTCCTTTTTTCGCGTCAAAGCCCGCCCATGGCGCGGATCGTCTGCCATTCGGCTTCCGTCACGGGCTGCACCGACAGGCGGGAGTTCTTGACCAGCACCATCTCGGACAGGTCCTCGCGCGCCTTGATCTGGTCAAGCGTCACGGGCGCGGGCAGCGGCTCGACCGCCTTGATGTTCACGCACTCCCACCGGTCGTCGTCGGTGGTGCTGTCGGGGTGGGCCTCAGCGATGACCTCGACGATGCCGACGACGGCTTTCTCGGATTGCGAGTGGTAGAAGAAGCCCAGGTCGCCCAAGGCCATCTCGCGCATGAAGTTGCGCGCCTGGTAGTTGCGGACGCCGTCCCATTCCTCGCCGCTGTCGCCGCGGGCGACCTGTTGCGCCCAGGACCATGTCGAGGGTTCGGATTTGAAGAGCCAGTAGCGCATGGGTCTACTCCGGTTTGAGGGGGCGGTTCAGAAGCATGTCGGCGATGGTTGCCACGTCCGCGCGCCCGTCGGCCAAGGCTGCGACGGCGGCGGCGATGGGGGTGTCGAGCCCCCCGCGCGCGGCGATTTGCCGGGCGGTGTGCAGGCCCTCGACCGTGGTGTCGGACGGCAGGGTTTCGCCGCGGGCGAGCGCCGCGCCGAAGCGGAAGTTGCGGGATTTCTCGGAGCCGCAGGTCAGGATCAGGTCGCCGAGGCCGGACAGGCCGGTGAGCGTCGCCTCTTCCGCGCCTTCTGCGACGGCGATGCGCGTCATCTCGGCCAGCCCGCGCGCCATGAGGGCCGCGCGCGCGCTGTCGCCGAAGCCCGCGCCGATCACGGCGCCCGCGGCGATGGCGACGACGTTCTTGAGCGCGCCGCCCAGTTCCGCGCCGATCACGTCGGTGGTGCGGTAGAGGCGCAGGGTGGATGTGGAGAGCCGCGCCTGCAGCGCCGCGCCGGTGGTGTCGTCGGCGCAGGCGAGCGTGAGGGCCGTGGGCAGGCCCGCGGCGATGTCCACGGCGAAGCTGGGGCCGGTGAGCTGGGCGGGGGTGGCGCTGGTGTGCTGCGCGACCAGCGCGGTGGGGCCGAGGCCGGTGGCCCGGTCGATCCCCTTGGCGCAGGAGACGAGGGTCCTTGCGGCAAGCGGCGTTGTGGCGAGGAAGGGGCCGAGGCTTTGCGTGGGCAGCGCGAGCAGCGCGCAATCGGCGGTGAGGTCGGCGAGATCGCCGGTGATGCGGAGGCCGTCGGGGAAGCGTTGGCCGGGCAGGCGGCGGATGTTTTCTCGCGCCTCATGCATGGCCTCGGCACCGTCCCGCGCCCAGAGGGTGACCTCGTGGCCCGCCTGCGCATAGGTGATCGCCAGCGCCGTGCCGAAGGCGCCCGCGCCGATGATGTCGAGGGGGGCGCTCATGCCTTGGCGCCCTTCTTGCCCGATCCGATGAGCGGGGCGGAGTGGGTGTCGAGCGGCCAGCGGGGGCGGGCGGACAGCGTGAGGTCGTCGCGGTGGCCCGCCTCGAAGGCCATGAGGCCTGCGAAGGCGATCATCGCGGCATTGTCGGTGCAGAGCGCGAGCGGGGGCGCGACGAAGGGCAGGTTTGCGTCGGCGGCCACCTGTTGCAGCCGCGCACGCAGCGTCTTGTTCGCCGCGACGCCGCCCGCGACGGCGAAGCCGGTGAGGCCGGTCTGCTCGGCCAAAGCGCGGGCGGATTTCCCGGCCAGCACATCGGCCACGGCGGTTTGGAACGAGGTGCAGAGGTCGGCGCGGTCACCCTCGGTCAGCCCGCCCTGCGCCGACACAAGCGTGTCGCGCGCGCGCAGGACGGCGGTCTTCAGCCCGGAAAAGCTGAGGTCGCAGCCGGGCCGGTCCATGAGCGGGCGGGGCAGGTCGAAGCGGGCGGGGTCGCCCTTCGCCGCCTCGCCCTCGACCGAGGGGCCGCCGGGCTGGGGCAGGCCCAACAGGCGCGCGACCTTGTCGAAGGCCTCGCCCGGGGCGTCGTCGATGGTGCCGCCGAGGCGCTGGAACGCGTCCGGCCCGTCGACGCGGAGGAACTGGCAATGCCCGCCCGAGACCAGAAGCATCAGGTAGGGAAAGCGCATCGCGTCGGTCAGGACCGGCGTCAGCGCGTGACCGGCCAGGTGGTTCACGCCGATGAGCGGCTTGCCCAGCCCCATGGCCAGCCCCTTGGCGGCCATGACGCCTGAGAGCACGCCGCCGATCAGGCCGGGGCCCGCGGTGACGGCGATGGCGTCGATCTGGGTGAGCGAGACACCGGCCTTCGCCAGCGCCTCCTCGGTCACGAGGTCGAGCTTCTCGGCATGGGCGCGGGCGGCGATCTCGGGGACGACACCGCCGAAGGCGGCGTGCAGGTCGGTCTGGCTGGCCACGACATTGGACAGGATGTCAGCGCCCAGGCCGGTGCCGCGCAGGATGGCCGCGCCGGTGTCGTCGCAGCTGCTTTCCAGTCCGAGGATCGTGAGGGGGCGGGGCATCGGGCGCCTCGTTGCAGGCTCGAGGATAGGCAGGTAACACTCGCCCCCATGTCTGACAATGCCGATGCCCCGCTCGTCCTGATCACCCGCCCGCAGGACGCCGCCCACCGCTTCGCCGACGAGCTGCGCGCGGCGGTCGGGCAGGTCGCGGTGGCGATCATCCCGATGCTTGAGATCAAGCCGGTGGTGGACAGCGTCGACCTCGAGGGGGTGACGGCGCTGATCTTCACCTCGGCGGCGGGGGTGGAGGTGTTCGGCACCCTGACCGAGGACCGCAGCCTGCCCGCCTGGTGCGTCGGCGACCGCACCGCCGAGGCCGCGCGGGAGATCGGGCTGAAGGCCACCTCGGCAGGCGGCGATGCCGATGCGCTGGTCACCCTCATGGCCGAGGCGCGGCCCGAGGGGCGGCTTCTCCACCTGAGCGGGATGCACACGCGGGGCGACGTGGCCGGGCGTTTGTTCGAGGCCGGGCTGAGAGCCGAGGCGCGGGCGATCTACGACCAGGTGGCGACCGAGCCCGGCTCGGAACTGGTCGCGGCGCTTTCGCATCCGGGGCCGGTCATCGTGCCGCTCTTCTCGCCGCGCAGTGCCACGCTTTTCGCCGAGGCCGCGGGCGCTGCCGCGGAGCGGGCCGAGATCGTCGCGCTGAGCCGGGCCGTGGCCGAGGCCTTGCCCGAGGGCCTGGCCCGGGACGCGCGGTTCGCCGACAGCCCCGATGGCCCTGCGATGATCCGCGCCCTGGCTGCGCTGATTTCTCCCTAGCCGCGGCTTGAGGGCCATGACACGCTGGTCTAGGCTGGCTTGGGCACATCTGTCAGGTGGGCTTGACAGTTGAAGATTTGACACACGAAGGGTGGCGCAGGTGGCACGGGGAAGCTCGAAAAGCTCAGGCAGCACACGCAATCGGCAGGGCGGCACGGGCCGCGGCAGCCGGGGCACGACCGAGGACAGCATCCCGGGCACCGACAGCATCGAGGCTGCGACCGATTCGGTCACGACCGCCGTCGAAGAGGCGATGACCAGCATCGAGGACGGGCTGAAAGACGCCGCCGACAGCCTTGCGGGCGAGGACACCACCCCCGCGAGCACCGTTTCTGAAAGCACTGTTTCTGAAAGCACCGGGGCCGAAAGCGATCCGGGCAGCGATATCCCCGATGCCGAGACGGTGCCCGCCGAGGACGAGAGCGCCGGCGCGGCGGGCGATGACAGCATTGCCGGGACCGAGGCCGACAGCGCCGATGGCGATGTCGACACGGTTTCGACCGACGGCGACGAGACGGTGACCCTTGCACCGGATTCCGGGGAGGAGGTCGCCTCCGAGGCGCAACCCGAGACGACACCAGAGACGACGCCGCCACCGGTGCCCCCCGCCCCGCCCCCCGAACCCGAGCGGCGCGGCGGTTTCGTGCCCCTTCTGCTGGGCGGCGTTGTCGCCGCGGGCATCGGCTATGGCGCGGCCTACATGGGCGTGCTGCCCTCGGGCGGCGGCAGTGACGACCAGTCGGCCGCCATCGCCGCGGCGCTGGAGAGCCAGAGCGCGGCCCTGGGCGAGTTGCAGGCGCGCGTCTCGGAGATCGCGAGTGCCGCGCCCGCGGAAATGCCCGAGATGCCCGAGGTCGACCTGTCGCCGGTGCTGGAGCAGATCGCGGGCCTGTCCGAGCGGATCGAGGGCACGGCGGGCAGCATCGAGACACTGGCCGAGCGCGTGACCGTTCTGGAAGAGCGCCCGGTCTTCACCGGGGACATGAACGCCGACACCGCCGCCGCCGCCGAGGCCGCAGCCCAGATGGAGGCCGAGCTTGCCGCGCAGCGCGAGGCCGCCGAGGCGCGCGCCGCCGAGCTGGAAGCCGCCGCCGCGGAAGCAGC
>CBFIFZ010000053.1:11407-14933 GCA_965661995.1 Roseicyclus sp. | reverse complement strand
TTCACGGGCCTGTCCGGTTCGGGCAAGTCGACCATCGCCAACGCGATGATGGTCAAGCTGATGGAAATGGGCGGCCGCCCCGTGACGCTTCTGGATGGCGACGTGGTGCGCAAGCATCTGTCCTCGGAACTGGGCTTCTCGAAGGAGCACCGCGACATCAACATCCGCCGCATCGGCTATGTCGCCTCCGAGATCACCAAGAACGGCGGCATCGCGATCTGCGCGCCCATCGCGCCCTACACCGCGACGCGCCGCGCCGTGCGCGAGATGATCGAGAGCTTCGGCGCCTTCATCGAGGTGCATGTGGCCACCAGCATCGAGGAATGCGAACGCCGCGACCGCAAGGGCCTGTATAAACTGGCGCGCGAGGGCAAGATCAAGGAATTCACCGGGATCTCGGACCCTTACGAAGCGCCGACCGCCGCCGAACTGGTCGTCGATACCGAAGGCATGGACGTGGATTACTGCGCCCAGCAGGTGCTTCTGAAGCTCGAATCCATGGGCCTGATCGCGGCCTGACCCTCACGACGCGCGCCTGCGGTCCTCCAGGATCGCGGGCGCCTGCAACTCGGCCCAGTCGACCAGGGGGCGCAGCGCCACGATAAGCGAGCGCCCCCGGTCAGTCAGGCCATAGGTCACGGCGGGCGGGGTCGTCGCCTCGACCGAGCGCCAGATCAGCCCGTCGGCCTCCAGCGACTTGAGCGTACTCGACAGCATCCGCCGCGAGATGTCGGGCACCGCGCGCCCCAGCGCGTTGAAGCGCTGCGGCGCGTCCTTCAGCGTGAGAAGCAGAAGAAGGGACCAGCGGTCGCCGATCCGGTCCAGAACCTGCCGGATCGGGCAGGACTGGAGGTCGCCCGACCAATCCGCAATCCGCGCGGTCGATATGCTGCTGACGGTCATGACCGGTTCCCCCGAGGTTACCTTGGCACGTGAACATGCCCTCTGGTGCGTGTCGATTGCAGTCTCTAACTGAGACCAGCAATCGAAACAAGACTGGAGACACCCATGTCGAACCACCTGACCTCCCCCATCCTCGTCACCGGCGCGAGCGGCGCGCTCGGCCGCCTTGTCCTGGCCGAATTGACCGAACGCGGCGCCAGTGACCTGCGCGCGGGCAGCCGCAAGCCCGAGGCGCTCGACATCGCGGATGCCACGCCCGTCCATGTCGATTTCGACGACGAGGCAAGCCTCGACGCGGGTTTTGCCGGGGTCGAACGGCTGATGATCATCTCGACGGATGCGCTGGACGACCAGGGCACGCGCCAGCGCCAGCACCGCGCGGCGGTCGCCGCCGCCGCGCGCGCGGGCGTGCGCCACGTGGTCTACACCTCGATGCCCGCGCCCGCCGCCGATCACCCGATCTTCTTCGCGCCCGATCACCTGGCCACCGAAGAGGCGATCAAGGCCAGCGGCATGGGCTACACGATCCTGCGCAACAACTGGTATTTCGAGAACCTCGCGCTCAGCGTGCCCAGCGCGCTGGCCCATGGCGCCATGCTGACCGCCGCAGGCGAGGGGCGCATCGCCCATGGCGCGCGGGCAGATTATGCCGCCGCGGCGGCCGGGGCCCTTCTGACCGAGAGCGAGAGCGCGATCTACGACCTCTCCGGCCCCGAGGCGCAGACCGTGGCCGAGCAGGTCGACGCGATCAACGCAGCCCTTGACAGCGCCATCGCCGTCGTGCCGATGGACGACGCCACGCTTGGCGAAACCCTGACCGGGGCGGGCGTGCCCGCGCCGCTGGCCGCGTTGCTGGTGGGAGCCGACCGGGCCGCCCGCGAGGGGCGGATGGACCGCGTGACCGACCATGTCGCGCGCCTGTCGGGCCGCGCGCCGCAAACACTGGAAGCGTGGCTGGCCACGCATGCCGGGATGCTGCGGGGCTGACACGTCCGGCAGACGTGGAACAGGCGGGACGGCGCGCAGGGCGCCGCCCGTCGGTTTCTCACTGAGCGGGGGCGGTCGTCGCCTCGGTCGTGTCCGGATCGGCCGCGGGCGTCGGCCCGTCCACCGCGCTGCCTTCGGTCGGCAACCCGTTCTCCCATGTCCCGCGCAGCACCTCTCCGCTGGCGTAGCGCATGGTGCCCTCGCCCTGGCGGCGGCCGTTGACGAAGCGGCCCTCGTAGACGTCGCCGTTGGAATAGGTCGCGATGCCGAAGCCGTTGATCTCCCCCTCGGCCCATTCGCCCACGTAGGAGAAGGCGTTGGGCTCGGGCATGGTCAGCCGCCCCTGCCCCGACCGCTCGCCCGCGACGAAGGTGCCGTCATAGACCGAGCCGTCGGTATAGGTCGCCCGCCCCTGCCCGTGGCGGAGGCCGTCTTCCCACTGCCCTTCGTAGCGGTAGCCATCGGGGTGGCTCATGACGCCTTGTCCGTGCTGGCGGGCGTTCAGGAACTGGCCCACGTAGGTCAGACCGTTGGCATAGGTCGCGGTGCCCTGCCCCTGGATCACCCCCTCGACCCAGTCGCCGGTGTAGGAGGAGCCGTCGGGATAGGTGATCGTCCCGGTGCCATGGGCGAGATCATCGGCGAACTGCCCCTCGTAGACCGAGCCGTCGGGATAGGTCACGCGCCCCTGCCCCGCAATGCGGCCCTCGATCCATTGACCGGTGTAGGAATACCCGTCCGTCGCCGTGAAGGTGCCGGTGCCGTGGCGGCGGTCGTCGGCGAACTCGCCCTCGTAGGTGTCGCCGTTGGCATAACGCACCACGCCCGTGCCCTGCCGCTGGCCGTTCACCAGCGTGCCTTCGAAGATATCCCCGTTGGGCTGGGTCAGCGTGCCGGTGCCGTTGATCTGCCCGTTCGCCCATTGCCCGTCGTAGATGACGCCGTCTGCCATCACCAGCCGACCGGCACCGGCGCGCTGCCCGCCCTCGAACTGGCCGGTGTAGGTCGCGCCGTCAGGGTAGGTGATCGTACCTTCGCCATGCTTCAGCCCCTCGAGCCATCCGCCCTCGTAGCGGTAGCCGTTCGGCCCGGTCATCACCCCCTGCCCATGGTGCAGCGCGTTCTGGAACTGGCCCACGTAGGTCACGCCGTTGGAATAGGCCGCCGTGCCGGAGCCGTTGATCCGCCCTTCGGCCCACGTGCCCTCGTAGGTAGAGCCGTCGGCGAAGGTGATCGAACCGGTCCCCTCGGGCCGTCCGGCCACGAAGGCCCCCTCGTAGATCGAGCCATCAGGGAAGGTCGCGCGGCCCTGGCCCCGGATCTCGCCGTCGACCCATTCGCCGGTGTACTCGTAGCCGTTCGGCAGCCGATAGGTGCCGGTGCCATGTTGCACGCCGTTTCGGAACTCACCCTCGTAAATGCCGCCGTTGTCGTATTGCTGGATGTCGACCGTCAGGTCGGTCGCCTCCTGCGCCAGCGCGGGCGCGGCAAGGAGAATGGCGCCGAGCGCCATGGCCTTGGATGTCTTGAGCACGGGTCGCCCCCCTGTCGTCGGTACCCTGTTCGGCTTCGTGGCCAAAGCTAGGGGGTCGGGCGCGCGCGCGCAACGGCTTTGGCAATCACCCTGGCACTGCGT
>CBFIFZ010000053.1:0-11397 GCA_965661995.1 Roseicyclus sp. | reverse complement strand
CGCCGGGGCCTTGGCCTCGGGGCGGTTTCTGTTACATCTCCCGCGGTAACGCCGAGTATCGCCAACCGAAAGGGCGCCCCCATGGCCGAGCGGTTCCGCCTGAGCCTCGCACAACTGAACCCCACGGTGGGCGATCTCGAGGGCAACGCCGCGATCGCCCGCGAGGCATGGGCCGAGGCCAAGACCGCAGGCGCTGACATGGTCGCCTTTCCCGAGATGTTCCTGACCGGCTACCAGCTGCAGGACCTGGTCAAGAAACCGGCCTTCGCGATGGACGTTCAGCGGGTGTTGACCCGGCTGGCCGAGGACTGCGCGGACGGCCCCGCCATCGGCATCGGCGGCCCCCTGCCGGGAGGGGCCAAGCCCTTCAACGCCTATTTCGTCCTGCAGGGCGGCAAGGTCACGGCGCAGGTGCTCAAGCACCATCTGCCGAATTACAACGTCTTCGACGAGAAGCGGTATTACCACGCGGGCGATCCCTCGGGCCCGGTGCGCGTCGGCCCGCTCAGGATCGGCATCCCGATCTGCGAGGATGCGTGGTTCGAGGACGTGACCGAAACGCTGGCCGAAACCGGCGCCGAGATCCTGCTGGTACCCAACGGCTCGCCCTATCACCGGGGCAAGATGGACATGCGGCAGGCGATCATGGTCTCCCGCGTGATCGAGACGGGGCTGCCGCTGGTCTACCTGAACCTGCTGGGTGGGCAGGATGACCAGGTCTTCGACGGGGGCAGTTTCGTGCTGAACCCCCATGGCGTGCTGACCCACCAGATGCCAGCCTTCGAGCCGGCGCTCACCCATGTCGATTTCGAGAACGGTCCCGACGGCTGGCAGGCCGTGCCGGGCGAGAAAGCCGCCCTGCCCGACACGTGGGAGGCCGACTACCGCGTCATGGTCGAGGCGTTGCGTGACTACATGGGCAAGACGGGCTTCCGGCAGGTCGTCCTCGGCCTGTCGGGCGGGATCGACTCGGCGCTTGTGGCCGCCATCGCCGCCGATGCGCTGGGGCCGGAAAACGTCCGCTGCGTGATGCTGCCCTCGCGCTTCACCTCGGAGGTGTCGCTGGAGGATGCAGCCGACGTCGTCCGGCGGCTGGGAACACGGCTCGACACCGTGCCGATCGGCCCTGCGCACGAGACGGTGCTGGAGACGCTCGGCCCCGTCTTCGAGGGGACCGAGCCGGGCATCACCGAGGAAAACATACAGTCCCGCCTGCGCGGCGTGATGCTCATGGCGCTGTCGAACAAGTTCGGCGAGATGCTCCTGACCACCGGCAACAAGTCCGAGGTCGCGGTGGGCTATGCCACGATCTACGGCGACATGGCGGGCGGCTACAACCCGATCAAGGACCTCTACAAGACCCGCGTCTTCGAGACCTGCCGCTGGCGCAACGCGCATCATTTCGACTGGATGAAAGGCCCCGCGGGCGAGGTCATCCCGCCCCGCGTGATCGACAAGCCCCCCACAGCTGAACTGCGCGAAGATCAGAAGGATGAGGACAGCCTGCCCCCCTATTCCGACCTCGACGTCATGCTCGAGATGCTGATCGACAAGGAGGCGTCGGTCGCCGACGTGGTCGCGATGGGCTATGACCGCGCGACGGTGAAGAAGATCGAAAGCCTCATCTACATCAGCGAATACAAGCGCTTCCAGTCAGCCCCCGGCGCGCGCCTGACAGAACGGGCCTTCTGGCTCGACCGGCGCTATCCCATCGTGAACCGCTGGCGCGACAACGCCGGGAACTGACGAAAAGCTGCCCATCCGGTGCCACTCCTTTGTCCAGTTGGTGTTTCATCACGCCCTCATGATGGGTCCCGCCGAACGACACCCCAGGTTTCCGCCGCGCGCCCGGTTCAGCTATTGGCCGTTCAGCGCGGCGGTGATGGTCTTCTGGCTGTGGCTCTTGTGGGTGTTCGGAGCGGTCGAATGGCTGCGCTTCGACGCAGAGGCACTGCGGGTGTTCCTGTCCATCATGCTCTACACCTCGATCCTGCCGATCTTGGCATGGCTGGCGCTGATCGTCCCGATCTACCGCGACGGCTACGTCTTGACGCCGGAGGGTATCGAGATTTGCCCAGCTGGCAGGCCTGACAGGTTCCGCACCATCCCATGGGCCGCGATCGACAAGCTTATCCTGCGCCAGCGGATGAAGGGGCCCGGTTTCTTGGAAATCGGCTTGCGCCCCGAAGCACGGGTGATGTTTGGTCGGCGCGTCGAGGTCACCGCCAACAGGACGAGCTGGTCGCTGCTGGACATGCTGATCGCCATCCGCACCGTCGCCCCCGAGGCCGGTTTCGAGCTCAAGGGTCACCGCCTCGACATCCGGCACATGGGGGGCGAGGAATGGCGCCTCGTGCCGATCCCGACAGCCGACGCCGCGCGAGCCCTGGTGGAGACATCGCAAAGGCCATGAAAAAGGGCGCCCGAAGGCGCCCCCATGCCAGTCCTTGCGCGTGCCTCAATGCACGCTGACAGGCGTCATGTCATTCTGGCGTGCGACCACGAAGGCCAGCTTGCGGTCCTTGACCAGCGCCAGTTGCTCACCGGTCTCGCTGCCGATGGCGTAAAGCGTCTCGATTCCCTTGGCCTGCTCGCGGATCTCGTCGGGCAGGTCGGCCACGGCCACGTGCCGGATATAGACGATGGGCCGACCTTCGGTGGCGGCGACGTCATGTTCATTGGTCATCCGTGTCACCCTCCTTTCAGCTCTTGCGGGCAGCATTGATGCGGATCGTCTGCACGACGCTGTCGGGCAACGCGCGCTTGAGGTCGATGTGCAACAGGCCATGTTCCATCGACGCGCCCGCGACCTCGACCCCGTCGGCCAGGACGAAGCTGCGCTGGAACTGCCGCGCCGCGATCCCGCGATGGAGAAAGACGCGCTCGGCGCCCGCGTCGGCCTGCTTGCCGCGGATCACCAGCTGGCGGTCTTCCAGCGTGATCGCGAGGTCATCCTCGGCGAACCCGGCCACGGCGAGCGTGATCCGATAGGCGTTCTCGCCGGATTGTTCGATGTTGTAGGGCGGATATCCGTTTGCGTCGGCCTTCGCCGTGCGTTCCACCAGCCGTTCGAGTTGATCGAACCCCAGAAGGAAGGGATGCGATCCAAGGGTCAGTTTCGTCATGCGGGGCACATCCTTGCATCAAGCGATCTGCACGTTGGGCGACATCCCGATCTCGGCAATGTCGCATTGCCGAAGATATGGGGCGCGGCCCCTCGCTCTGCAAGGCTTGGCGGAGACCGGGTGGCACGCTAGAGTGGTATCCTCAGGCATCGCCGCAACGGGAAACACCCGCAGATGAACGCCCCCAAAGGCCCCAGCGAGATGAGCCACGAGGATGTCCTCCGCGTGAAGCTCGAGGTGCTGCGGCGTGAGCATCGCGACCTCGACGACGCGATCGCGGCCCTGCATGACGCGGTGAACCCCGACCAGCTGACGCTGAAGCGGCTGAAGAAGCAAAAGCTTCTGCTGAAGGACCGCATCTCGCGGATCGAGGACGAACTGACGCCGGACATCATCGCCTGACGTCCCGCAGGATGCGCGCATCGCTATCGTTGCGCCGCCTGCGCGCGTGGCTATAGTGCGCCGCTCAATACAGGGCTCGCGGGGTGCGGCGCATGGCGGATATCGAAGTGGGCATCATCATGGGCAGCCAGTCCGACTGGCCCACCATGCGCGAAGCGGCCAGCATTCTCGACGAGCTTGGCGTGCCCTACGAGACGCGGATCGTCTCGGCCCACAGGACGCCGGACCGGCTCTGGGACTACGGGCGCGCAGCCGCCGGGCGCGGCCTCAAGGTCATCATCGCGGGCGCGGGCGGGGCGGCGCATCTGCCCGGCATGATGGCGTCCAAGACACGGGTGCCGGTGATCGGCGTGCCGGTCCAGACCAAGGCGCTGTCGGGTGTCGATTCGCTCTATTCCATCGTCCAGATGCCCAAGGGTTACCCCGTGGCCACCATGGCGATCGGCGCGGCAGGGGCCGCCAACGCGGGGCTGATGGCCGCCGCGATCCTCGCGACCTCGGACGCCGCACTGGCCGAACGCCTCGACGCCTGGCGCGCGGCGCTCTCGGCATCCATCCCAGAGACACCCTCCGATGAATGACATGCTGCCCCACGGCGCGACCATCGGCATCCTCGGCGGCGGACAGCTGGGCCGCATGCTCGCCATGGCCGCCGCCCGTCTCGGCTACCGCTGCCACATCTTCGAGCCGGGCGCGGCACCCGCCGCCGACGTGGCCCATGCCTGGACGCAAGCCCCCTACGAAGACCTCGACGCGCTGCGTGCTTTCGCCGAAGGCTGCGATCTCATCACCTACGAGTTCGAGAACATCCCCGCCCCCTCGCTCGACGTGCTGGCCGAGACCACGCCGCTCTTCCCCGACCGCCGCGCGCTCGAGACGAGCCAGGACCGGCTGACCGAAAAGACCTTCCTCGCGGAGCTTGGCCTTGCCACTGCGCCCTTCGCAGCCGTAGACACCCCCGCCGACCTGCAAACCGCGCTGGCCGCCACCGGCACGCCCGCGATCCTCAAGACCCGCCGCTTCGGCTATGACGGCAAGGGTCAGGCCCGCGTCATGGCGCCCGACGAGGCAGAGGCCGCGCTGGCCACGCTCGAGGGCGCGCCCGCCATCGCCGAGGGCTTCGTCCGCTTCTCTCGCGAGATCAGCGTCATCGCCGCCCGCGGGCGCGACGGCACGGTCGCGGCCTATGACCCGGGCGAAAACGTCCACAACGACGGCATCCTCGCCACCACCACCGTGCCCGCCCCCCTGCCGCTGCTGCAACGCACTGATGCGGTGCTGATAGCCTCGCGCATCCTGAACGCGCTCGACTATGTCGGCGTCATGGGGGTCGAGCTTTTCGTCACGCCGCAGGGCCTCGTGGTGAACGAGATCGCGCCAAGGGTCCACAATTCCGGCCACTGGACGCAGGCTGGCTGCGCCGTCGACCAGTTCGAGCAGCACATCCGCGCCATAGCGGGCTGGCCGCTCGGCAATGGCGAGCGCCACGCCAATGTCGTCATGGAGAACCTGATCGGCGAGGATGTGGAGCGCGTCCCGGCGCTGGCCGCCGAACCGGGCGTCCAGGTCCACCTCTACGGAAAGGCCGAGACGCGTCCGGGCCGCAAGATGGGCCACATCAACCGCGTGACCGGCCCAGCCTGAACGCGCCGCCACCCCTTAATCTTGGCAAACACAACTCCCGCCCACTGCCCGGCAGGCGGCTTTGCCGCCCAGAGGTGCGCCGCCCCCTTACTCCACGATCCGCTCGATCACGTCGATCAGCGTCATGTCGGGGTCGAAGGCCCCGGTCCGTAGAAAATGGATCGTCTCGGCGATCACCAGCGGATTGTTCATCATGAAGGTATGCGTCACGGGCAGCACGATATGGTCGGCCATGCCCTCCACCCGCGTGCTCTCGACCCCGACCTTGCCGTCATCCTCGCCCGGGATGAGCGCCGAGTAGAACGGGTTCAACGTCTGGTTTCCCGCGATCACGCCCAGTTCGAAATCGACCGGCGGCAGCCGGTTCGGCAGATCGCCCTGACCTGTTCCCAGCTGCATCCCCGCAGGTCCGTTGATCCATTCGAAGGGCTCCAGCGGCCCGAGCACGTCCACCAGGTCCGACCCGGCGTTCGGCGGGGCCAGCATCACCACCCGGCCCAGCCGCTCCGGGCGGTGACGGGCGAGCCAGTAGCGCAACAGGATGCCGCCCATCGAATGGGTGACGAAATGCACCCGGTCGGCCCCGCAGCGCGCCATCGCGGGCAGAAGCGTCGCGGGCGCAAGCTCGGCGATGGACGCGCGCGTCGAGGGGTAGCCTTGGTTCACCACCCGGTAACCCTCGGCCTCGAGTGCCTCCTCCATCACCAGGAGCGAGGTCTCGGTCCGTGCGAGCCCATGCAACAGGATAACGCAGTCCTCGGCGCGCGCGGGCAGCGCAAGGCACAGGAGCACGAGCAGAGGGGCCAGTTGCCGGGTCATGCTCCGAACATAGGGCACGGCGCCCCCTCTCGCGAGAGGGGGATGGACCGCACCCGCGGCCTCGGTCACTCTGGTGCCATGCCGACGCTCCGCCCCTTTCCCCGCCTCGCCGTCCGCGGCCTTCTGCTGATCGAGAACCGGCTGCTGCTGGTCAATGCATGGGGCGGCGGGAAGAGCGATCTGCTCTGCGCCCCGGGCGGCGGGGTCGAGCCGCACAGCTCGCTGCCCGACAACCTGGTCCGGGAATTCCACGAGGAAACCGGCCTGACGGTGGCCGTCGGCGCGCCCTGTCTCGTCAACGAGTTCCACGCCCCCGAGCATGGATTCCACCAGGTCGACGTCTATTTCCGCGTGACGCTGGTGGCGGGTGACCCGCTCGCGCCATGGACCGACCCCGAGGGGATCGTGACCGAGCGCCACCTCATCGCGCGAGAGGACATGCCCCGCTACCGCTACAAGCCCGACAGCCTGCCCGATGTCGCCTGGTCCGACATCATCCACTACGACCCGCTCGAACCCCTGGTGCGCTGAGGCCAGAGCCCCCAGGCGATCCCGCCGATCACCAGCGCGCCCGCCCCCAGCATCCGCAGGCTCGGCGCTTCCGACAGGAATATCACGCCGCCAAGCGCCGCGATCACCGGCACCGACAGCTGCACCAGCCCCGCGACCGAAGCCCCGATCCGGGGCAACACGGCATACCAGAGCGCGTAGCCCAGCCCCGAGGTCACCGCCCCCGAGGTGACGGCGAGCGCAAGTCCCGCGATGCTTGCGTCGTTCACCGTGGCACCACCGGTCTGCACCAGTACGGCAAGGAACGCCGCCACCGTCGCCCAGACGAAAGCAGCACCGGTGTCGCCCAACGGGTCCGCCGAGCCGCGCCCGATCAAGGAATAGACGCCCCACCCGGCGGCGGCCGCCCCCATCGCCGCCACCGCCCAAAGCGGTGTCGCGGCCTCGCCGCTCGGCCAGACCAGCCACGCAAGACCCACCAGCGCCAGCCCCGCCCCGGCCCAGCGCCGCGCGGGCGGACGTTCGCCCAACATCAGCGCGCCTGTGAACATCGTGACCTGCACGCCGCCGAAGAGGACCAGCGCGCCGAGGCCTGCGTCCATGGCGAGGTAGGCGACCGAAAAGCCCACGAGATAGGTGGTCAGCATCGCGCCACCGAGGATGCGCTTGGGCTCCAACAGCGGCACCGTACCGTGCCGGAGCCGGATCAGCAGCACCAGCACCGCCGCCCCCGCCACGGCGCGCACGAGTGCGAAATCGAGCGCGCCGATTTGGCCCGCGGCCACCGCGGCGCGGTTCAGGACGGAGTTGGCGGCAAACGCCACCATCACCAGCGCTGTGAGGGCCAACAGCCTCATGCCAGCATCCGCGCCGCCAGCGCGCCCGCGAGGTACGAGACCTTCCCGCCCGAGATCGTCCCGCCGATCCGGCCCGCCTCGTCCATGATGACCAGGTCAGCGCGCAGCCCTTCGGCGATCCGCCCGCGGTCGTGCCACCCCATGACCCGCGCAGGCCCCTTGGAGACCAGCGCCCAGGCCGTGGGCCATCCGTAGCGGTCGCTCAATTTCACCGCGGCGCGCGCCAGCGTGGGGTAGTGGTAATCCGAGACCAGCGCATCGACGAGCCCCGCCGCGACCAGGTCTTCGGCCGTGACCTTGCCGCTGTGCGAGCCACCGCGCACCACGTTGGGCGCGCCCATGATGACAGGTTCGCCCGCCGCCTTGGCGGCTTGGGCGGCGGCGATGGTCTCGGGGAACTCGCAGATATCGGCCCCCAGCGCCCGAAACCCTGCACGGTCGTCGGGGGTGTGATCGTCATGGCTGCCCATCCGGACGCCCCGCTCGGCCAATCGTGCGGCGACCGGGGCGAGGGCGTCGATGACCTTGGGGCCATTGTCATGCAGCTCCTCGAGCAGCCGCTCATGCGCTTCGGGCGAGCGGCCCGCCTTGAGCGCCTGCCCGGTTAGCCCCGGCGGGCGCTTGCCCGCGGCCAGCTGCGCATGGGGCAGGTGATCGTTCCAGACGACGTAGCCGATCCCGAAGCGCGCCACGAGATCGGCCATCGCCTCCAGCGTGTCGATCATGTGGGTCTCGACGCGCAGTTGCAGCGCCATGTCGGTCAGCGTCTCGGCCCCGGCCAGCGTCTGGGCCAGCGTCGCCGAGAATTCGGGGCTGCGCATGCCGCCTTCCCAGCTCCAGAACTGGGCGAGCATGGCGGTGGTGATCCCCGCCGCGCCGCATTCGGCATCGAGACCCGCAAGCCCCGCTGCGGGATGATCGACAGCCCCGCGCCGCGGCGCCATGTGACGCTCGAACCCGTCGCCGTGCAGGTCGATGATGCCGGGCAGGATGCGCCAGCCCGACAGGTCGATCTCGCGCCCGCCGCCCGCGGCGATGCAGCCGCCCTCGAGCGACAGCGCCTCGCGGGCGAAGCCCTCGGCCAGCAGGACATCCGCCCCGGTCAGGCGCAGCGCAGGAAGATCAGGCATCGTTGTAAGCGCGGGACAGGATCGCAGCACCGTCGACCTCGGCCAGCCCCGTCTCGATGGCGTCCAGGAACAGGGGTTCCGCTGCCGCCAGCGCGGGCGTGTCGATGCCCGCCTCCGCAGCCACGCGGCGAAAAACGGCGTGATCCTTCAGAAGGCCGGACACCGGGAACCCCACCGTGTCGTCCTCACCCAGCATCTTCGGGATGCGGTCCCGCATCGCGGGCATCCCGGCAGGGCCGCCGCCAAGGATCGTCAGCGCGGTCTCGAGCGGCAGGCCCGCCCGCTTGGCCACGCGCAACTGCTCGGCCAGCCCGGCGATGTAGACCTGGATCATCGCGTTGTTGATGGTCTTCATCACGAGGCCGGCCCCGAGGGGACCCACATGGAAGATGCGCGCTGACAGGGGCGTCAATACAGCTTCGGCGCGGGCCGCGTCCGCGGCCTCCCCGCCGATGAAGATACCGCACTGCCCCGCCGCGACCAGCTCGGGCCCACCCGAGATGGGCGCATCGACAAGGGCCGCCTCGGCGGCGGAGAAGCGCACGGCGCGGGCCTTCACCACGCCCGGCACCACCGTGCTCGTCTCGACGATCAGCTTGCCTGACAGGTCGCAGCCCAGCAGCGCGTCCAGCACGTCGGCCACCGCCGCGTCGTCGAAGAGCGACGTGACCAGCACATCACACCCGGCCACAAGCGCGGCAAGGTCGGGCGCCTGTTCCACACCCTCGACGCCGCGCCCGCTGCGTGTCCAGCCGGTCACGGGCACGCCCTGCCCTGCGAAACGCATCGCGATGGCAGCGCCCATGCGGCCCAGCCCGATCACCCCGATCCTGTCCATTGCGTCACCCCCGTTCTGTGCAGGGGGTCTTTGGCACGGACGGGGCCGGGCGGGCAACCTGTCGCGTGGTCAGACCGCCTGTCCCTCGCGGGTGTGCAGCACGATCGCCCCGAGACCCGCGAAGGCGAGCGCCAGAACGACGAGCCAGCCGAGGAACGGGATCAGCCCGATCAGCCCCGCCACGACCGCGCCCCGCGCCGCAAGCCCGGCCTTTTGCAGAACGCCCTCGGGGAGGTCGTTGCCCAGTCTCTGCCCGAGGCCCACGCCAAGGATGTAGCTGCCCAGAACGTAGCCGACATAGCCTGCCAGCCCCGCGCCAAAGAGAAGCGCGGGCAGAAGCGGGATGCCGATGATCGTCAGCGCGATGACGAAGCCGGAGCCCACGATGGTCGACAGGAGCAGGAAACCTGCCACCACGCTGCGGCCGGGACGGGCCAGCGCCGTCTCGCGCCAATGGGCGACGCGCTCGGGCGCGATGGCGACGGCGGCGGTGGCCAGGGCCGCGACGAACAGCACGCTCATCACGAAGCCGAAGAGCGCCGTCCGGACCGCCCCGCGCCGGAGATCGGCGACCGACGGGCCGACGTCGCCGCGAAACTCCTCCATCTCGCGCTGCTCGACCCGCTCGGCTGGCGCGACGCGCGCGGGCACCTCGACGCGCTCACCTTCCTCGACGTAGAGGATCACCTGTCCGGCGACGCTGGCACCCTCGCCCCAGTCGATCTCGTCGGCGGCGAGCATAAGGTCGCCCGCGACAGGCGCATCAAGCGTAAGCTCGCGCGCAACGAAAAGGGCAGAGCCCGAGAGCGCACCCGTGATCTCCGCGTCCTGCGCAAAGAGGCGAAGGTTTCCACCCACGCCCCCCTCAACCCGCACCTCTGCCCCGAAGAGCGTCGCAGGCCCGGGCAGGTCAGCCGAGACCGTCACCTCGTAGCCCGCGGCATAGACCGCGCCGCCCGGCGCGGCCTCGATTTCGACGGTCCGGCCAATCATGTGGACGGCGCCACCGATAGCGGCGGTCAGTTCCAGCTCTTCGCCCGCGGCGAAGAGATCGCCCGCGGTCACATCGTCCAGCCGCAGGTCCTCGCCCGCGGCGTAGCGGTCGCCGCCGAAGTTGAGGACGGAGGTATCGTCATCGGTGGTCTGGGCCTTGGCCGACATGGCCGCGAGGGTCATGGCGGCGAGAAAACCGGCCAGTGCAGCGCGTCTCATCTGAGGGCTCCCTTGGGTCTGGTCACTGATTGGAATGCGCACAGCGTGTCACAGGCCGGGCAGCGCCGTCCTTGACCTGTCGCAAATGTCGGTGGGGACCGAGATGCTTGACCGAAAGGCGGAGGGGCGCCCCCGGCCCGGACATTACATCGGACATGACAAAGGGGCCCGAGAGGGCCCCTTTGCGTGTTCCACCCGCGCGCCGATCGAGGCTGCGCGGTCCCTGACGGGGTGGCTTACATCATGCCGCCCATGCCGCCCATGTCGGGCATGCCGCCGCCTGCGGCGCCTTCCTTCTGGGGCTTGTCGGCCACCATCGCTTCGGTCGTGATCAAGAGACCTGCGACCGATGCGGCGTCTTCCAGCGCGGTGCGGACGACCTTTGCGGGGTCGATCACGCCGAACTTGAACATGTCACCGTATTCCTCGGTCTGGGCGTTGAAGCCGAAGGACAGGTCGCTCGATTCGCGGATCTTGCCCGCGACGACCGAGCCGTCCACGCCCGAGTTCTCGGCGATCTGGCGAAGCGGAGCTTCCAGCGCCTTGCGGACGATGGCGATGCCGGCGTCCTGATCGGCGTTCTCGCCCTTGAGACCGTCGAGCGACTTGGCACCCTGCACGAGGGCCACGCCGCCACCGACGACGACACCTTCCTGCACGGCAGCGCGGGTCGCGTTCAGCGCGTCGTCGACGCGGTCCTTACGCTCTTTCACTTCCACTTCGGTCATGCCGCCGACGCGGATGACGGCAACGCCGCCCGCCAGCTTGGCCACACGTTCCTGCAGCTTCTCGCGGTCGTAGTCCGAGGTGGTTTCCTCGATCTGCTGACGGATCTGGCTGACGCGTGCCTCGATCTCGGC
>CBFIFZ010000052.1:0-15041 GCA_965661995.1 Roseicyclus sp. | reverse complement strand
GGGAAGGGCGGCGGGGGCGGTTCTTCGAGGCGCAGCTGGTGGCGGCTTTGCGCATCCTCCAGTCGGGCGACACGACGTCCGAGGGTCGCGGCAGAGCGCGGGACGCTGGC
The DNA here is from genome assembly GCA_965661995.1 of Roseicyclus sp. Lineage (GTDB taxonomy): Bacteria > Pseudomonadota > Alphaproteobacteria > Rhodobacterales > Rhodobacteraceae > Roseicyclus. The sequence continues at coordinate 14,931 of CBFIFZ010000052.1, read as the reverse complement.
CGCGATCGAGGCGCAAAGCGGCGTGGATGCCAATGTGCTGGCCGCGATCTGGGGCCTGGAGACGCGGTTCGGGACGCGGTTGGGCGAGATCCCGGTGATCTCGGCGACCTCGACGCTGGCCTGGGAAGGGCGGCGGGGGCGGTTCTTCGAGGCGCAGCTGGTGGCGGCTTTGCGCATCCTCCAGTCGGGCGACACGACGACCGACCGGATGGTCGGGTCCTGGGCGGGCGCGATGGGGCACACCCAGCTGATGCCGACGGTCTACGAGGAATATGCCGTTGATTTCCAAGGGGATGGCAGGCGGGATATCTGGGGAAACGACCCCACGGACGCGCTGGCCTCGACGGCGGAATACCTGCGGCGCTATCGCTGGCGGAGGGGGGAGCCCTGGGGGCTGGAGGTCCATCTGCCCGCTGGCTTCGACACCGGTGCCACGGGGCGCGACAATCGCCGCCCCGTCAGCGCATGGGCCGCGGCGGGCGTGCGACCCGCGCGGGGCGGACAATTGCCCGATCATGGCGAGGCGGCGATCCACGCGCCGGGGGGCGCGGATGGGCCTGCGTGGATTTTATATCGCAATTTCAACGTGATCCTGCGTTACAACCCGTCCACGAATTACGGGATCGGCGTGGGCTATATGGCCGACCGGCTGGCCGGGGGCGGGCCGCTGACGCGGGCTTTCGGGCCGGACGAGACGGGGCTGACCCAAGGCGAACGGCGGGAATTGCAGGAGCTTCTGAACCGACGTGGCTTCGACGCGGGCAACCCCGACGGGGTGATCGGGCGCGGCACGGAGGCGGCGATCCGGGCCTATCAGCAGGCGCGGGGGCTGGCGGTGGACGGGCGGGCGTCGCAGGCGCTGCTGAGCGCGCTGCGGCAGGGTTAACCGAGGCGGGGGGCGGGGACGGGGCCGTCCGGCCCGCGTCGGCATCCCGTACACAGCCTGTACACATCGCGTACATACGCGGTTCTTGCACGGAAGTGGCGCGTGGGGTGGTTAATGGTGCGGAGGGGGGATGCCGACTTCGCCGGCAGTGCCGGGATTGCCGGGCTGAAGCCCGGCCTACGGCGTCATCCAGCGGTCGGGATCACGGGCGGGGCCAGAGCGACGCGAGCGCGAGGCGGTCGCGCTTCTTCTGGAGCTCGTAATGGCCCAGCGGCGTCCAGCCCGCCAGTACCACCTCGGCGCCGTCCTCGCGGAAGGCGCGGCGCAGCGCATCCTCGATCACGCGACGGTCCTTCTTCGGCATCGGCGCGAGGTCGAGCGTGATCTGCCCGCCCAAACCCTTGACGCGCAGCGCGCGCGGCAGCGCGCGGACCAGCGCGAGGTTGGCCTTGAGCCCCGCGGCAAGCGAGGTGTCGGCGCCGGTGTTCACGTCGACGGCCACCAGCGCGCGGGTCGGCTCGATGAAGGCCGTCGCGCCGCCCGAGAGGGAGAAGCGCGGCGAGAGCGCCGCCTCGACCGCCTCGGTCACGCCGTGGGTGTCGAAGGCCCCCTCCCCCTCGATCACCTCGTCGGGGTCGGGGTCGGACCAGTCGCGCCAGGCGGTCAGGTGCGCGTCGGGCGCATCGAGCAGGCATTCGGGCGGGCCGTCGGTGTCGGCGGTGACGGCGGCGGCAAGCTCGCGCATGGCCGCGATGTCCTCGGCCAGGGCATCCTCGGCGACGCCCTCGGCTGCACTGCGCAGGATCAGGCCGTGGGCCTCGGGGGCGCCCTCCATCGCGGCATGGGCGATCTCGAGCAGGCGGTCGCGTTCCTCGTCGTCGCGGATGCGGCGCGAGATGTTGAGGCCGGGGGCCTCGGGGGTGACGATGGCGAAACGGCTCTTGAACAGGAGGCGGGGCGAGACCGGCGCGGCCTTGCCCGGCTCGGCGCTGGCGGCGACCTGCACCAGCAGACGGTCGCCGGGGGCGATGCCCTTGGCCTGCCGCAAGTAGCCCTTGTGCGCGCCCATGGTGAGGGTCAGGCCGCCCTGCCCTTTCATCGGACGGTCGGCCACGGCGCGGTAGATCGCGCCGGGAAGCGGCATGTCGGTGTCGGGGTCGATCAGGATGTCGTGGAGCTGGCCGTCGACCATGAGCGCGGCGGCGGCGCGGCCCGCGACATGGTCGAGGATGACGACACGGCCCTTCATCGCGCGCCCCAGACGGGATAGCCCGCGGCGGCGAGCAGCTGCGCGGCCTCGGCGAGCGGCAGGCCGACGATGGCGGAATGGCTGCCGGAGATCCACGGGATGAAGGCGCCCGCGGGGCCTTGAATGGAGTAGCCGCCGGCCTTGCCCTGCCAATCGCCGGTGGCGAGGTAGCCCTCGCGCTCGGCCTCGGAGAGGCGTTTCATGCGAACGCGGGATTCGGTGATGCGGTGCCACGTGCGGTCGCCACGTTTGACGGAAAGGGCCGTGTAGACGCGGTGGCGGCGGCCCGAGAGGAGGTCGAGGAAGCGCCGCGCCTCGGCCTCGTCGGCGGGTTTGCCGAGGATGCGGCGACCGAGTGCGACGGTGGTGTCGGCCGACAGGGCGATGTCATCCGCGCCCGCGGGGATCGCGGCGAGTTTCTCGGCGGCGATGCGCGCGCAGTAGTCGCGGGGCAGTTCGGCCTTGTGCGGGTCTTCGTCGATGTCGGGGGGCGTCACGGCGTCGGGCGTGATGCCGAGCACGGCCAGAAGCTCCAGCCGCCTTGGGCTGCCGGAGCCGAGGATGAGGTGGGGGCGCTCTGGCGGTGATTGGGTCATGTCAGCGCCCGGAGCGGCAAGGGGTGCCGGGCCGCGCGTCGCCACGCTCACCCGCACGGGGCGACAGCACGCTGTCGCCCTACTTGAAGCGGTAATTGATGCGGCCCTTGGTCAGGTCGTAGGGGGTCATTTCCACCTGGACCTTGTCGCCTGCGAGAACCCGGATGCGGTTCTTGCGCATCTTTCCTGCCGTGTGCGCGATGATCTCATGGCCGTTTTCAAGCTCGACCCGGAATGTCGCGTTCGGCAGGAGTTCCTTAACGACACCAGGAAATTCGAGCATTTCTTCCTTGGCCATGGTCACTCCTTGATTGGCGCACCGCGCGTGCGGTGCAGGTGGCGGGTAAATGCGCCTGTCGGCGCCGATTTTCAAGGCAAATCTGCGCGCTCGGCGCTTTCGGGCCAATGGGCGTGGTTCAGGACCTGCCCCTCGGCGCGGACGCGGGCGATGGCGGCGCGGTCGATCTCGGCGATGACCCAGCCCGGCTCGTTCAGGGCGCCTTGGGCGAGGATGCCATCCTCGGGGAAGCCCAGGTCGGGCGGGCCGAAGATACCGGCGGCGCCGACATTCTCGTCGACGGCGGGGGACCAGGGCGCATCGCCCACGGTGGGGGATTGCACGACGATGCACTGGTTTTCCAGCGCGCGGGCCATCGCGCCGATGCGCACGCGGTTGTAGCCATGCGCGCTGTCGGTGCAGGAGGGGACGAGCAGGAACTCGGCCCCTTGGTCGACAAGCTTGCGGGCGAGAAGGGGAAATTCGGCGTCGTAGCAGATGAGGATGCCGATGCGGCCCAAGGGCGTGTCGATCACCTCGAGCGGGTCGCCGGGGGTGACGTTCCATGTCTCGCGCTCGAAGCGGGTCATGACCTGCTTGTCCTGGTAGGCGAGGAAGGGGGCCTGCGCGTCGGGGCCGAGTAGCCAGGCACGGTTGACAGGCCGCTCGCGGTCCTCGTCGAAGACGGGGCCGGAGGGGCAGAGGATGTGGACGCCGTAGCCCTGCGCGAGGTCGGCCATGAGGTGATCGGCCTTTTGCGCGAGGTCCGAGGCGGCGTGGAGGCTGGCCTCGAGGTCGTGGGCCGCGCCCTGAAGGGCGGCCAGTTCCATGCGGGCGTATTCGGGGAAAACGAGGAGGTCGGCGCCGGCGCTCGCGGCCTCGCGCACCCATGCGACCTGTTTGGCGGCGTAGTCGGACCAGCGGTCGAAGGCGTCGAGCGGATAGGCGGCGGCGGCGATCTTCATAGGCGCTTGATCCAGAACTGGAGGGGTTTGGCGGTGTCCTCGGCGTCGCCGATATCGCGCCAGTTGAAATGGGCGATGACGCCCGGCAGGGGCGCGTAGCCGTAGCGGCGCCAGGCCGAGTCGAGGGGCTGGTAGGCGGCGGGGCGGAGCGGGTGATCTTCGGGGCGGATCACGCCGCAGAATGTTGCGTAAGTGAAATTCAGGGTGCGGGCATGCGCCTCACGATGCGCGAAAAAACCGGCATATGCACCATGCCCCCGATGAGAGGTAAGCAGAACAGATTCAGCGCAGTAAAAGGCGTTGTTCAAGTCGATGCCCGAGCCGTCGAAGGCGGCCGCGAAGTCATCGGCGTGATCGGATAATGGCATCCCCGTGGAAGCGCCGACCATGGTTTCTCCGTCGTATGCGGCGACCAGGATCGTGTCGCCGCGGGCGTAATCGGCGAGGTAGCGGCGCTCGTAGTCGAGGTCGCCGTCATAGAGATAGGGCCAGTCGCGGAAGACCGCGATGCGCAGGCGGGCGAGGTCGTCGACATGGGGCGCGATCTGCGCGCCGATGTAGCTGCGGAGCTCGAGGCTCATGCCGAGACCTGCGCCACCCAGTCGGCGAGGTTGTAATAGGTGACGATGCGGGTGATGCGGCCATCCTCGACGCTGAAGAACCCGCCCGCCGGAAGGCGGTAGGCCTGGCCCCGCGCCTCGGGAAGGCCCGCGTCGGTCTGCAGGTAGGTGCCGTTCACGGTGAACTCGGCAGCGGCGCGGGTGCCGTCAGGCGTCGCCATGACCACGATGTCGGTCAGGTGTTCGTCGTAGCAGCGGGACATGTGGGCGCAGAAGGCGCGGAAGGCCTCGGCGCCCGTGCGCACCTGCCCCTCGTTGACGTGATGGGCCACGTCGGGGGCGAGGCAGGCGATCATGGCCTCGGTGTCGCCGTCGTTGAAGGCGGCGTAGTAGCGGGTGATCAGAGCGATGGTGTCATCCATGCGGGGTCTCCGTGGGCGGGCCGAAGCGGGCGGTCATACGGCCGACGATCTGGTCGCGGGCCTGCCGGTAGGCGGCGAGCTTGGCCTCGCGGGTTTCGCCGAGGCCGGTGGGGTCGAGGATGGGCCAGTATTCCACGTCGATGTGGAAATGCCGCGTCATGTCGAGGGCGCGGCGCTGGCTGGCGGGCGACAGCGCGATGATGAGGTCGAAACCCGACAGGTCGTCACCCCATTCCTCCATCTCGTCGAAGCTGCGGACGCGGTGGCGTTCCAGTTCGACGCCCAGCTCGGCGCAGACGGCGACGGCGAACCCGTCGATCTCCAGCTCGTGCTTGACGCCCGCGGACTGCACGTAGGCGCGGTGGCCGTAGAATTTCTTCATCAACCCCTCGGCCATGGGCGAGCGCGTCGCGTTATGGTCGCAACAAAACAGCACGGACTGGGGGAAATCGCCGGACACCGCCCTGCCCCTAGGCCCCGAAATGCAGGACGCAGATGAGCGTGAACAGGCGCCGCGCGGTGTCGGTGTCGACGCAGGCCTTGCCCTCGAGCCGTTCCTGGAGGATGCGCGCGCCCTCGTTGTGGATGCCGCGGCGGGCCATGTCGATCGCCTCGATCTTGGAGGGGGGCATGTTCTTGACCGCGTCGTAGTAGCTTTCGCAGATCTGCCAGTAATCCTTGACCGTCTGGCGGAAGGGCGAGAGCGAAAGGTGGAACTCGGCCGCGTCCTGCCCGTCCTCGGTGTTCACGTCGAAGACGAGGCGCTTGTCGCGGATCGCGAGCGACAGGTGATAAGGCCCGGGCGGGGCGGCGCGGTCTTCGCGGGCGGGCAGCGAGAAGGAGTTCTCCTCGAGCAGGTCGAAGATGGCGACGCGACGCTCCTGTTCGATCTCGGGCGTGGGGGCGGGCATGCCCGCCATGTCAATCTCGATATGGGTGATGTGCATGGTCATGCGCCCTCCCCTTCGTTCAGTCGGTCGAGGCGGGCGCGGACGGACAGGCCGTGCGCCTCGAGGCTTTCGGAGCGTGCCAGCGTCTCGGCGGCCGGGCCGATGGCCTTGAGGGCCGCGGGCGTCATCTGCGCGAGCGTCGTGCGCTTCATGAAGTCGAGCACCGAGAGGCCCGAGGAGAAGCGGGCCGAGCGCGCCGTGGGCAACACGTGGTTGGGCCCGCCGATGTAGTCGCCGATCGCCTCGGGCGTCCACTGGCCGAGGAAGATGGCGCCGGCATGGGTGATCTTGTCGGACAGCGCATCGGGGTCGGCGACGCAGAGCTCGAGGTGTTCGGGGGCGATGCGGTTGCTGAGTTCCGCCGCCTCATGGAGGTCGCGGACGGTGACGATGGCGCCGAAGTCGCGCCAGGAGGGGCCGGCGATGGCGCGGCGCTCGAGGGTTTCGAGGCGCTTTTCGACGGCCCTTGCGACGGCCTGGCCGAAGGCTGCATCATCGGTGATGAGGATCGACTGCGCGCTTTCGTCGTGTTCGGCCTGGCTCAGCAGGTCGATGGCGATCCAGTCGGGGTCGTTGTCGGCATCGGCGATCACGAGGATTTCCGAGGGACCGGCGATCATGTCGATGCCGACACGCCCGAAGACGCGGCGCTTGGCGGCGGCGACATAGGCGTTGCCGGGGCCGGTGATCTTGTCGACGGGCGCGATGGTGGCCGTGCCGTAGGCGAGGGCTGCCACGGCCTGCGCGCCGCCGATGCGGTAGACGGTGTCGATGCCCGACAGGTGGGCCGCGAGCAGGACCAGCGGGTTCGACTTTCCGTCGGGCGTGGGGGCGCACATCACCAGCCGCTCGACGCCCGCGACCTGCGCGGGGATGGCGTTCATCAGGACCGAGGACGGGTAGGAGGCGAGGCCACCGGGCACGTAGAGGCCCGCCGCCGAGACGGGCGTCCAGCGCCAACCCAGCGTCGCGCCCTCGGGGTCGGTCCAGCGCGCGTCTTCGGGCAGCTGGCGGACGTGGTAGGCTCGGATGCGCTCGGCTGCGCGTTCCAGCGCCGCGCGTTCCTCGGCGGGAACCGTCTCGACCGCGGCGGCGATCTCGTCTTGCGAGAAGGCAAGGGTTTCGGGGGTCAGCGACAAACGGTCGAAGCGCTCGGTCAGCTCGATGACGGCGGCATCGCCGCGGGCGCGGACATCGGCGATGATGCCCGCCACGACCTCGTCCACCTCGGGCGTGTCCTCGCGTTTCATCTCGAGCAGCGCTGCAAAGCGCCCCTCGAACCCTGCTTCGCGGCTGTCGAGAAAGATCGGCATCGTCGTCCCATTCCTGATCGCAGGGTCGGTCTAACGCCTATGGGCGCGGGCGTGAAGAACCCAAAACAGCCGCGGCCAGAACAATGATCTATGTCAATTAGAATCACTGACAATAACAATAGTATCAAACTGCGGAAATTGGCCGAAGATCGGCGGTCCGGCTTCCGAGTGCCCATCGGGCGATGAAGAGGAGGATAGTCCATGATCAGAGCAACGGTGTTGGCCGCGTCCATGACGCTGGCCGTTTTTGCCACAGGCGCGCAGGCGCAATCGACGGCGGGCGCGAACGAATACGCCTGGGCCTGTGCCAGCTGCCACGGGCTGTTGGCGGATGGCGACGGACCGCTTGCCGAATACATGTCGGTCGAGGTGCCGGGTCTGAAGGGGCTGGCGGCCGCGAACAACGGGGTGTTCCCGATGCTGGAGGTGATCCAGGTCATCGACGGAAGGACCGGTGTGCGTGGTCATGGCAGCATGATGCCGGTCTGGGGGGAGCGGTTCGAGGCGAGCGCCGCCTCGGAGGCCGGGGATTACGGGACCGAGGTCCAGGTTCGGGGCCGCGTCCTTGCGCTGGCGACATATCTGGAGGCGATCCAGCAATAGGCGCGGCCCCCTGCCCTGGCCCGGTTAAGTTCCCGCCGGGTCAGGGCAAATCCAGGCGCAGAACGAAAAGCGCGGTGTCGGTGAAGCCAACGCCGTCTTTCATCGTGCGCGGAAGGGTGGCGACCTGTTCGAAGCCCGCGCGGGCGTAGGCCGCGATGGCGGGGGCGTTCCAGGTGGCGACCTGCAGTTCCAGTTGCAGGATGCCTTGCGCGCGCGCGTCATCGGCGAGCGCCGCCAGAAGGCGTGTCATGTGGCCCTGCCTGCGCGCCTCGGGGCGCAGGTAGACGGCGATGACCTCGGCCCGGTGGGTGGCGCGGGGGACCGTCTCGCGGCAGAAGGCGGCGCAGCCCAGCGCGCGAGCGCCCTCCATCATGGCCCAGAGGTGCATGCGGGCGAGCCAGTCGCGGACCTCGGCCTCGGGCTTGGCGGCCCAGTCGGCATGGGTGGAGCCGAAGGCGCGCGGGTCGCGGGCCAGCATGTCGAGGCGGATGTCGCGGAAGGCGGCCCAGTCGTCCGGGGTGAGCCGCCTGGGGATCATTCGGGGTGGTGCGGCGCGCGGCCCGAGGGGGCGGTATAGGGTTTCGTCACGTCGCGTAGCGTCACCTCGAGCGCCTCGACATCGACGGCGATGGCGCCGTCACCGGCCAGGACGAGGGTGATCCGCCCGGTGCCGTCCTCGCCCGGGGTCCATTCGAGCGCCAGCAGCGACAGGACGAGATCGGGATCGGCGCGGTCGAGCCCCGTGCTGGCGACGGCCAGCGCGTCCTCGATCACGAGGACGGACCGGACGCGTTCGGGCGCGGTCTTGCCACCCGCGTCTTCCCAGCGGAACCGGTTGAGGAGCAGGGCAAAGCGGCGTCGGGTGCGGTCCCATGTCATCTCGGTCACCGGGAAGACCGCGTCCTGGGCGAGAGACGAGATCACGCGCAGGTCGCCCTCGTCGAGCGCGCGCAGCGCGACGGGGCGTTCGGTACCGTCCTCGAACCGGGCGTCTTCAACCATCGTCCCGCTCCCTCCGGATCAGCGCGCCGACATTGCCGAGCTTTTCCTCGACCCGTTCGTAGCCGCGGTCGAGGTGGTAGACCCGGCTGACGATCGTCTCGCCCTCGGCGGCGAGACCGGCGAGGATCAGGCTGACCGAGGCGCGCAGGTCGGTCGCCATGACGGGCGCGCCCCTGAGCTTCGCGACACCGGTGACGGTGGCGTGGCCGCCGTGCACCTCGATCTTCGCGCCCATGCGCATCAGTTCGGGGGCGTGCATGAAGCGGTTCTCGAAGATGGTCTCTTCCAGCACCGATGTCCCCTCGGCGGTGCAGAGCAGCGCCATCATCTGCGCCTGCAGATCGGTGGGGAAGCCGGGGAAGGGTTCGGTCACCACATCGACGGCGCGGACGCGGTCGCCCTTGCGGGTGACGGTCAGGCCGGTGGGCGTTTCGGTGACGGAGATGCCCGCGGCCTCGAGCTTCTCGGCGAAGGCCGCGACGAGCGAGAGCTTGCCGCCCAGCAGCTCCACCTCGCCGCCCGCGATGGCGGGGGCGAGCATGTAGGTGCCCAGTTCGATCCGGTCGGTGACGACGGGATGGGTCGCGCCATGGAGGCGGTCCACGCCTTCGATCGTGATCTCGGAGCTGCCCTCGCCCTCGATCCGGGCGCCCATCCTGCGCAGGCACTGGGCGAGGTCGACGATCTCGGGCTCGCGCGCGGCGTTCTTCAGGACCGTGGTGCCCTTGGCCAGTGTCGCGGCCATCAGCGCGTTCTCGGTCGCGCCGACCGAAACGAGGGGAAACTCCACCACGGCGCCCTTCAGGCCGCCCTTCGCCTCGGCATGCACGTAGCCGTCGCGCAGGTCGAGCGTGGCACCCATCGCCTCGAGCGCCTTGAGGTGCAGGTCCACGGGGCGCGCGCCGATGGCGCAGCCGCCGGGCAGCGAGACGACGGCGTGACCGTCGCGCGCCAGCATGGGGCCAAGCACGAGGATCGAGGCGCGCATCTTGCGCACGATGTCGTAATCGGCGGTGTGGTTGTTCAGCCCGTGCGACGAGAGCGCCAGCACCTTGCCGTCATTGAGCGCCGACACCTCGGCGCCGAGCGATTGCAGAAGCGTCGACATGGTGCGGATGTCGGAGAGACGCGGCGCGTTGGTCAGGGTGAGCGGCTCGTCGCTGAGCAGCGTCGCGGGCATCAGCGTGAGGCAGGCGTTCTTGGCGCCCGCGATGGGGATTTGCCCCGACAGCGGGCCGTTGCCCGTGACCACGATCCTGTCCATCGCCCCTGCCCTTTCGCCTGCCTAGTCGGTTTCGCCGGTATCGTCCGGCTTGGTGTCGGTGTCATCCACGCTGCGTGCGCGGGCCTGTGCCTTGCGCCGGGCAAGGTTCGCCTTCAGCGCCGCCTTGAGCCGCGCCTCGCGGTCGGGGACGGCGGGTTTGCCGCCGGGTTTGTCGCTGCCGGTCCGGGCCATGGGGTGCGTTTACCCGTGATGTGCCGGGGCGTCCAGATTGCGCTTGCACGCGCGCACGGTTGCTTTTAGAGGGACGGCCCAGAAGCCGCAGTAGCTCAGTGGTAGAGCGCACCCTTGGTAAGGGTGAGGTCGGGAGTTCAATCCTCCCCTGCGGCACCATCCCAACCCCCTGAATGCAAACAAGCGCCTGGCCTTGACAGGTGTTTGGCGGTTACGGCACCCGGTTCAAGACGGTTGGTGTTGGCGGTGCAGCTGCGCCGCGCCCCGGGTGGCTGAGGTCGGGCGCTTCTTGGCGGGGCTCTCAGAGCCCGATGAGTTTCACCAACGCCAGCGATGCGCCCAACAGAAAGACGGTGAGAAGAACGAGCATCGCGGTGTAGCGCCGATCGACGTCGAGAATGCGCCCGAGATTTGTCCTGAGGCCGAGCGCCGCGATCGCGATGACCAGGCAACCCTGTGACAGGACACCCAACTGCGCGACCAGCGGCGCGGGAAGGAGCCCCGTATTGCCGACAATTGCGAGAACCACGAACAGCACGACGAACCAGGGCAGTCTGGCCCGACCGTCACCGCTGTCCCGCATGACGAGAACGACCAGCAGCAGGACGACGGGGAGCAGCGCTACGCGGAGCATCTTGACGAAGGTCGCCATCACGCCGACCTCTTCGCCGATGGAATACCCGGCCCCCGCGACCTGCGCCACGTCGTGGATGGTCGCCCCGATCAGGAAGGCGGTTTCGGTCGGGCCGAACCCCAGTGCCTGGAAGAGAACGGGATAGCCGACCATGGCGATGGTCGACAGGATGGTCACGGCGGTGATCACCAGCAGCGTATCGGCCTCGCGGCCCTCGCGGCGGGGCAGGACAGTGGCGATCGCCAGTGCCGCCGAGGCGCCGCAAATCGCGACGGAGCCACCGGCCAGAAGCCCGAAGGCTTTCTGCCGACCGAAGGCATAGGACAGGAAGACCCCTGCGCCGAGGGTCGCCCCCACGAGCAGCAGAACGCCGGCCACGGGCTGCCACCCGAGGCTCGCGACATCCTCGAGGCCGAGGCGCAGACCCATCAGGGCCACGCCCCAGCGCAGAAGGGTCTGCGAGGCGATCCTGACCCCGCTCGCGCAGGTTGGCTGCTCGGCCACCGCGTGCAGCGACATTCCGATAAGAAGTGCGAACAGCATCACCGGGGCGCCGTAGCTGTCCGCAAGGAAAGTCGCGGCGGCCGCGACCATTCCGGCCAGCAGGAGCCCGCGAAGCGCGGGCGTCCACTCGGCGGGCGAACCGGCCGGCAAAAGGCGCGCCCAGACCTGCACCGCTCAGGCCGTGGCCAGCGCCTGGTCGTAGCCGAACAGCGCGGCGGCCCCTCCGGTGTGCAGGAACACGATGCGCTCACCCTTGGCAAATCGCCCCTTGCGGATGAGGTCGATCATGCCTGCTGCACCCTTGGCCGAGTAGACCGGGTCGAGCAGGATGCCCTCCAGCTGGGCGAACATCCGGATCGCCTCGATGCCGCCCTCGGTCGGGATGCCGTAGCCTGCGCCCACGTAATCGGTGTTCGCAACCACGTCCTCGCGGGCGACGATGCCGGGACAGCCGAGTTTCTCGGCGGTCTTGCAGGCCAGGGCAAATACGTTGCCCTCCTGAACCGGCTGGGGTGCCCGGACGCCGATGCCCAGAAGCGGGATCTGCGCGTTGCAAGCCTTGAGCCCGGTGATGAGCCCCGCCTGGGTGCCCGCGCTGCCGGTCGCGGTGACGATGTGGTCGACGACCAGCGCGCGGTCGTTCAGTTGCCCCAGAAGCTCGAAGGCGCAGTTGACGTAGCCCAGCGCCCCGGTCGCGTTGGAGCCGCCGCCGGGGATCGTGTAGACGATCCGGCCCTCGGCGCGGAACCGGTCGGCGACGCTCTCCATCTCGGCGTTCATGTCGACCCCGCCCGGGCGCGTCTCGGTGGTGGCGCCGTGCAGGTGGTCGAGCAGCACGTTGCCGTTGCCCTTGTAATTGGGATCGTTCGACCCGGTGCGATCCTCGAGCAGCAGGTGGCAGCCGAGGCCCAGCTTGGCGGCGAAGGCCGCGGTCTGGCGGGCGTGGTTCGACTGGGTCGCGCCCTGCGTCATCACCATGTCCGCGCCCTGCAGGAGCGCCTCGGCCATCAGGAATTCGAGCTTGCGGGTCTTGTTGCCGCCGGTGGAGAGGCCGGTGCAGTCGTCGCGCTTGATCCAGATCTCGGGGCCGCCGAGCTCGGCCGACAAACGGTCGAGGCGTTCGAGAGGCGTCGGCAGATGCGCGAGGAAGTGGCGCGGAAAGTGGGCTAGGTTCATGACGGCGTCTCCCTGATTTGATCAACTTGCCAGTTAGCAGGGTCGGAATTGAAAATCGAACAGATCATTTGCATAGTAAGTTGCGGTTCATGCAACTTGAGGACCTATCATGCGCCACGACTGGATCGCCGACATTCTCGCCGTGATCGACACAGGCTCTTTCGCGCGAGCGGCCGAGGCGCGCCACATCACGCAATCGGCTTTCACCCGACGCATCGACGCGATCGAGGCCTATCTGGGTGGCCCGCTCTTCGATCGACGGCGCAAGCCCGTGGCGCTCATGCCGGCCGCACATGCCCTGGAGCCCGCCCTGCGCGCAGGGCTGCAGCAGCAGTCCGCACTCCTGAGAGAGGTGGCCGAGGTCGCCGTCGGCGGCGGGGCGATCACCCTCGCCTGCCAGCACGCGATCAGCGCAACGGTGTCGCCAAGCATCGTGCGCGCCCTGTCCGGAGCGGGGTTCGAACCGGTGCGCATCAGGTCGGGCAACCAGGACGAATGCCTGCTCATGCTGCTGTCCGGCGCGGCGGACCTTGTCATCAGCTATGCCGCTTCCGACGTGTCGCCGGAAACCGGATCGGCATTCGAGGTCTGCCAGATCGGCCAGGACCAGCTGATCCCCGTGGCCGCACCAGGGCTCGAGCGGTCGGTCGACGGCACCCTGCCCGTGGTGGCCTATCCGTCCGATGTCTTTTTCGGCGGGCTTGTCGCGGGGCTCTGGAGCGACCTGCCCGAGGAGATCGCGCTGCACCGACGGATCGAAACGGCTTTGACGCTGGCAGCCTATCGCTATGCCATCGAGGGGCTCGCGGTGGCCTGGCTGCCGCAGGCACTGGTGCAGCCTGACCTCGACAACGGGAGACTGCAGCGGGTGGCTGAGGCCGGGCCGGAGCTGCCTCTCGACATCCGGATGCTGCGCCTGGCCGGGTCCGGACGCGAGGGGGCGCAGCGGGGTTGGGACGTGATCCGCGCTGGCGGAGGGGCTGTCTCAGAAGGCCTCCCAAAGCGCGCGCCCGACCTTGTCGAGGCGATCGGGCGAACAGAAAAGTGAGATCGTCAGACGTGCGGTCCAGGTCGGGCCGCCCATGCGCACCAGCCGCCCGTCCGCCAGCTCATCGGCAATCGAGAACGCCGGCAGCCAGGCCACCCCGGCGCCCGCAACCGCCTGCCGCTTCAAGGCCTCGGCGAGCGCGTCCATGTAGCGGATATCCAGCGTCGTCTCGCGTTGGCCGATGGTGCGATCGACCACGCTGCCGAGGAACGTGTCGGGATCATAACTGAGATAGGGCACCGGCACGCGGCTGGGGCCGCCGAGTGTCCAGCCATGGCGCAGCGCCGAGGCCTGCTGTGCCACCGGGATCAGGTCTTCGGTGCAGATATCTTTGCGCGCAAAGCGCGTCTCGTCCAGGATCGGCTCGACGTGCTGGTGGCGGTAGTAGAGCAGGAACTCGCAACCGCCATCGGTCAGGAGTTGGCAGCAGGCGGCCATGGTGTCCGACACCACGCGCGTGCGCAGGTCCGGCATCACCGTCGCGAACTCGGTGAGGCGAGGCTGCAGGTAATTCACGGAGATCGCGTGTAGCGCCGCGATCCGCTGGAGGGGCAGCTTGTTGCTCTCTGCTGCCCGGATGGCCTGTCGGGCATCTGTCAGCTGAGCCATCGTGACCTGTGCCGTCGACAGGAACTGCCGACCTGCGGGCGTGAGCTGCACCGGGTAGCTTGAGCGGTCCACCAGTGCGGTCCCGACCCAGGACTCGAGCGAGCGGATGCGCCGGCTGAAGGCCGACTGGGTGATGTTGCGCTCCTCGGCGGCGCGCGAGAAATTGAGCGTGCGGCCAAGGCAGACGAAGTCGATCAGCCAGTTGATGTCCATCGAGCGCCCCTGTCCGGTCCCGCCACCGGGGAAGCCTAGAGGACGGACATGGTTATGCAAGTTTGGAATAGTTGTTTGAGGTATAAGCATTGGCGCCGAGCGGAGCGACTCGCCTAACCTTTCATCATCTGCCCGCCCAATGTGCGGCCAAGACGGGACACCGGGATTGAAACCCGGGCCAAACCAAACCTTCTCAACGGGGATCATCGCATGAAAAAGACGATCACGACGGCACTTTCGACCACGGTTCTGGCAACGGGGCTTGCCCTGCCCGCCACAGCCGAGACGACCATCCGCCTCTCGACCTACGTGAACGAGATCGACATCCGTCACGAGGGCTTCCAGCATTTCGCCGCTCTCGTCGCCGAGCGCACGGGCGGCGAGGTGGAGATCCAGATCTTCCCCTCCTCCACCCTTCACGGCTGGTCCGAGGGCGTCGACGCGCTGCAGGGCGGTGTGTCCGACATC
>CBFIFZ010000051.1:0-15166 GCA_965661995.1 Roseicyclus sp. | reverse complement strand
TCGGAGGCATGGCCGCCGGTCAGCAGCATCTGGCGCACGTGTTCGATGGCGTCGCGCTTCTCGCGCATCTCCTGCACCTCTTCGCGGGTGCGGTACTTCGCGGGGTCCGACATGGAGTGGCCGCGGTAGCGGTAGGTCATGACCTCGAGGATATAGGGGCCCTTGCCCGCGCGGCAGTGCGCGACGGCCTTTTCACCGGCGGCCTTCACCGCCAGCACGTCCATGCCGTCGACCGCTTCGCCCGCGATGCCGTAAGCCGCACCCCGTTCCCAGAAGTCGGGCGACTTGGTGGCGCGCTTCACGCTGGTGCCCATGGCGTACTGGTTGTTCTCGATGACGAAGATCACCGGCAGCTCCCAGAGCTGCGCCATGTTGTAGGTCTCGGCCACCTGGCCCTGGTTCGCCGCGCCATCGCCGAAATAGGTGAAGGTGACGCGCCCGTTGCCGAGATACTGGTCGGCGAAGGCAAGGCCCGCGCCGATCGGCACCTGGGCCGCGACGATGCCGTGGCCGCCGTAGAAATGCTTCTCCTTGGAGAACATGTGCATCGAGCCGCCCTTGCCCTTGGAGTAGCCCCCCTCGCGGCCCGTCAGCTCGGCCATGACGCCCTTGGGGTCCATCCCGCAGGCCAGCATGTGCCCGTGATCGCGGTAGGAGGTGACGCGCTTGTCGCCCTCTTCCGCCGCGGCCTCGAGGCCCACGACGACGGCCTCCTGGCCGATGTAGAGGTGACAGAAGCCGCCGATCAGGCCCATGCCATAGAGTTGGCCGGCCTTTTCCTCGAAGCGGCGGATCAGAAGCATCTCGCGGTAATAGTGCTTCAGTTCGTCGGCCGACACATTGGGTGTCGCGGCCGCCGCTTTCGCCGCGGTCTTGCGTGGTGGCATCTCGGGCTTCCTCCCCGGTCACAGAGATAGTTTAACGTTGAACATTTCTCTATCAGACGCAACCGCGGATTGCACCCGGCAATCCTGACGCAGGGGGTTGCACGGGATGCAAGGCTTGTGGCGGCCCCGATCGGCGCGCCGGCATGACCTTCCGCGTCCGGTTTTGCGCCTTCATCTTTCCAGAAATATGCATGCCCGGCCCACCCTCCCGCCGTGCCGCCGGGCCAGGGGCGCAGCCGCACCGCGGCACGCGGTGCCACCGCCGTCGCTGACGAAGACCGAAGGTCGAGATGCGCGGCAAGACCCCCTCAGGGGCGCTTACGGCAGGATTACCTCGTCGGCGCGGACATAGCCCAGCACGTCGCGGGCCTGTTCGTCGAGCAGGTCGAGATCGAGGAAATCATCCGAGAGCCGCCGGGTCAGGATCTCCATCCGGTCGACCTCGGCCTCGAGCGCGGCCAGCTGCAGATCCAGCCGGTCGGCCTCGGCCTCGATCTGGATGCGCTGGAACAGCCCGTAGTTTCCCTGCACCGCGGTGAAGGTGAAATACGCCCCGATGAAGAGGAGCGCGAGGGGAAGGACAAGCCCGGAAAGCGATGCGCTGCGCGCCATGTTCTGTGCCACTGCCTCGATGCGACCGGCCCTCTGGCGGGGCCATGGACAGAGATTCGCACATCGATTCGCAAAAGGGAATCCCCCATGCGCCTTCGCGATTCCCTTTTCCGCGACGCCGATCCGGGGCGGGGTTGAAGCGAGGCCTCCGGATACTTAGAATTATTCTAACAAACACACACGAAAAGGACATCCCATGCCACGTCACCAATCCTCGATCGCCTCCTTGCAGCAGGCCCTCTCGATGGAGTTGACGGCCGTGCAGCAATACCTGCTCCATGCCCATGTGCTCGACGACTGGGGGCTCGACAAGCTTGCGGCCAAGATGCGCGAGGAGATGCAGGAAGAGTTGGGCCATGCCGGTCAGTTCATCGACCGCATCCTCTATCACGGCGGCACGCCCGAGGTGGTCCCGGCCAAGGCGCCGGTGAAGGCCGAGAGCCTCAAGGCGATGTTCGAAAGCGACCGCGCCGACGAAGAGGAGGCGATCGAATTCTACACCGCCGCCGCCCGCGAGGCCGGGGAGGTCGGCGATATCGGCAGCCGGGTGATGTTCGAGACCATCGCGCTCGACGAGGAGGGGCATTGGGGATGGCTCGACCAGCAGCTTGGCCTGCTCGAGCGCATGGGCGAGCCTGCCTTCATGCAGGTCTATTTCTCCGGGACCGCCGCCGAGGCGTGAGCGGATCGGCGCACGCCCTGTCGCCGGGGCGCGCGCCCACCGATCAGGTGATCGAGGCGGCGTGGATCGCGTCGATGGCTTCGGCGAGGCTCGCGTTGAACTCCGCGTCCGACTGCTGCGCAGACAGCCCCTCGGTCAGACCGCGGCTGAAGCTCGCGATCATCCCGTGGTTCTGCGCCAGTTTCTCGCAGGCCTCCTCGCGCGAGTAGCCGCCCGAAAGCGCCACGACCCGCAAGACGCGCGGATGCGCGATGAGGGGCGCGTAGAGATCGGCCCTGGTCGGGATGGTCAGCTTCAGCATGACCTGCTGGCCCTCGGGGATGGCATCCATGCCGCGGGTCAGCTCGGCCAGCAGGATCTCCTCGGCCTCCGCCTTGTCGGCGGCCTTGATGTTCACCTCCGGCTCGAGGATCGGCACAAGGCCCTTCTCCAGCACCTGGAAGCCCAGGTCGACCTGCTGGGCCACGATATTGGCGATCCCCGCGGCGTTGGCCGAATGGATCACCGAGCGTTCCTTGGTCCCGAAGATGCCATGCGCGACGGCCCGGTCGAGCAGCTCCGAGAGGCCCGGGATGGGCTTCATCATCTGCACGCCGTCGGTTTGCTCCTCCAGCCCCTTGTCGATCTTGAGGAAGGGGACGACGCGCTTGTCTTCCCAGAGATAGCGGGCCGCGGGCTTGCCGCCGATCTCGCGGTCCATCGTCATCTCGAAGAGGATCGCGCCGATCACCTTGTCGCCGGTGAAGCCCGGCGCCGTGGCGATGCGCGCGCGCATGGCGTGGATGAGGTCGAACATCTCGGCCTCGGAGGAATATTGATCCTCCTCGATGCCGTAGAGGCGCAGCGCCTTGGGCGTCGAGCCCCCCGACTGGTCCAGCGCGGCGATGAAGCCCTGGCCGGTTTCCATCTGGGTTCTCATGGCGTCGTCGGACATGCTGCGCTCCTGTCGGGTTGGGGTCTGTCCTTCTTTGGCAAAGCCCCGCGCAACTGTCCACAATGGTGGCGTTAACAGTCGGTCAGTCCGCCTGTTCCAGCGCCGCGACGCCCGGCAGGGTCTTGCCCTCCATCCATTCGAGGAATGCACCGCCGGCGGTCGAGATATAGGTGAAGCGCTCGGCCACGTGGGCCTTGTTGAGCGCCGAGACCGTGTCGCCGCCGCCCGCGACCGAGATGAGCCGGCCCTTGTCGGTCAGTTCGGCGGCCAGTTTCGCGGCGGCCACCGTCGCGCGGTCGAAGGGCGCGATCTCGAACGCGCCGAGGGGACCGTTCCAGATCAGCGTCTTGGCGTCTTCGAAGGCGGCGCCGATGCGCGCGACCGTGTCGCTTCCTGCGTCGAGGATCATGGTGTCATGGGGCACGGCGGTCGCCGCGACCGTGGTGTGCTCTGCGCCTTCGGCGAACTCGTGGGCGACGACCACGTCCGAGGGCAGCAGGATCTCGCAGCCCGTCGTCTCGGCCTTCTTCATGATCTCGCGCGCGGTCTCGGCCAGGTCATGCTCGCAAAGCGACTTGCCCACGTCGAGCCCGTCGGCGGCGAGAAAGGTGTTGGCCATGCCGCCGCCGATCACCAGCGTGTCGACCTTCTCGATCAGGTTCGACAGGAGGTCCAGCTTGGTCGAGATCTTGGCCCCGCCCACCACGGCGACCACGGGCCGCGCGGGGGTGCCGAGTGCCGCCTCGAGCGCGGTCAGCTCCGCCTCCATCAGCCGGCCCGCGCAGGAGGGCAGAAGCCGCGCGATGCCTTCGGTCGAGGCATGCGCCCGGTGGGCCGCGGAAAACGCGTCGTTGCAATAGACATCGCCGAGCGAGGCGAGGAATTGCGCCATCTGCGGATCGTTGGCCTCTTCCATCGGGGAAAAGCGGGTGTTCTCGACCAGCACGACCGTGCCCGCGGGCAGGGCGTCGAGGCTTGCGCGGTCGGGGCGTTCGACGAAGGTCACGGGCTGGCCAAGGGCCGCCTCGAGCGAAGGCAGGGTGACGCGAAGCGACATCTCCGGCACGGGCTTGCCCTTGGGCCGCCCGAAATGCGCCAGAAGGACGGGCTTGCCGCCCTTGGCGAGAATATCCCTGATCGTGGGCAGGATGCGCTGGATGCGGGTGTCGTCGGTGACCTTGCCGTCCTGGACGGGCACGTTAATGTCCACGCGGGTCAGCACGATCTTGCCCGCAAGGTCCATGTCGTCGAGAGTTTTCCAGGTCATCCCTTGGCCTCCGTCAGCTTTCCTTGCCCGCGGGTTTACCATGTGGCCAGCGGCGGGCCAGAGACTTCGATGCCTCCGGCGGGCATATTTTCGGAAAGGTGAAGGCCGGGTGGGGTGATGGGGACAATTCGACTAAAATTGCCCTTCATCTTTCCCCAAATATGCAAACCCCCGGCCTGCCGTCCCTTACAGGTGCTTGCCCATCTCGGCGGCGGTGTCGAGCATCCGGTTGGAGAAGCCCCATTCGTTGTCGTACCAGCTGAGCACGCGGCACATGTTGCCGTCCATCACCTTGGTCTGGTCGGTGGCGAAGATCGAGGAATGGGGGTCGTGGTTGAAATCCATCGACACCAGCTTGTCGTCGGTCACGCCGAGGATGCCCTTGAGCGGCCCCGAGGCGGCGGCGGCGTGGATGGCGGCGTTGATCTCGTCCGCGCTCGTGTCGCGGGCGGCCTCGAAGGTGAGATCGACGACCGAGACATTGGGCGTGGGCACCCGGATCGCCACGCCGTCGAGCTTGCCCGCGAGATCGGGCAGCACGAGGCCCACGGCCTTGGCCGCGCCGGTCGAGGTGGGGATCATCGACATGGCCGCGGCGCGGGCGCGGTAGAGGTCCTTGTGCATCGTGTCGAGCGTCGGCTGGTCGCCGGTGTAGCTGTGGATCGTGGTCATGAAGCCGCGCTTGAGGCCGATGGTGTCATGCAGCACATGGGCGACGGGGGCGAGGCAGTTGGTGGTGCAGGACGCGTTCGAGACGATGATGTCGTCGGGGCCAAGGGTTTCGTGGTTCACGCCGTAGACGATGGTCTTGTCGGCATCCTTGCCCGGGGCCGAGATCAGCACGCGGGAGGCGCCGTTGTCGAGATGGGCCTGGCAGGCCTCTTTCGAGGTGAAGATGCCGGTGCACTCCAGCACGATGTCGACATGGGACCAGGGCAGGTCGGCGGGGTTGCGGATCGCCGTCACCTCGATCGGGCCGAGGCCGACGTCGATGGTGGTCTCGGTCGTCTTCACCTCGCCGGGGAAGCGGCCGTGGACGCTGTCGAAGCGCAGCAGGTGCGCGTTCGTCTCGACCGGGCCGAGGTCGTTGATGGCGACCACCTCGATATCCGTCCGGCCCTGTTCGATCAGCGCGCGCAGCACGTTGCGCCCGATACGTCCGAATCCGTTGATGGCGACTTTCACGGCCATGATCTTCTCCCGTCCCTGAGGGTCGATGTCAGTGCGGCCAGCCTGCCACGGGTTTCGGCTCATGCAAAACGACGCCGGGGCGGGTGGGCCATGTTAGCGGTAACATGGCTTGTGTAACGGGGCCGTGTCGCAATGGGAAGGGGGGATATCAGAGGCGTCCTGCGCTGATGATGCGCTGGAGGAAGGCGCGGGTGCGCTCTTCCTGCGGCGATTCGAAGATCTGGGCGGGCGGCCCTTCTTCCAGGATCAGGCCGCCGTCGAGGAAGGCGACGCGGTCGGCGCAGTCGCGGGCGAACCCCATTTCATGGGTGACGATCATCATGGTCATCCCCTCGTCCTTCAGCCCGCGGATGATGGCCAGCACCTCGCCCACCAGTTCGGGGTCCAGCGCTGCCGTGATCTCGTCGAGAAGCAGCACGTCGGGGCGGGTCATCAGGGCGCGGGCGATGGCGACGCGCTGTTGCTGGCCGCCGGACAGCTGTTCGGGATAGGCCGTGGCGAAGCGGTCCATGGCGAAGCGCGCGAGGACCTCGCGGCCGCGCTCCTCGGCCTCGCGCCGCGGTACGCCATGCACCTTGCGGGGGGCGAGCGTGATGTTGTCGAGCACGCTCATGTGCGGGAAGAGGTTGTAGGATTGAAAGACGATGCCCGCGCGGCGTTGCAGCCCGGTCTTGCCGAAGCTCGGGTCATCGACCGGCACGCCGTCGAGGCGGATGGTGCCGTAGTCATGTTCGACCAGCCGGTTGACGCATCTGAGCAGCGTGGATTTGCCGGAGCCCGAGGCGCCGATCAGGCAGGTGACCTCGTGCGGCTGGACGCTCAGGCTGACGCGGTCGAGGACCAGCTTGTCGCCGAAATACTTGGTGACCTCGTCGATCTCGATGCGCGGTGTGGTCATGCGGAGAGCTGCAATCGGCGCGCGCGGTCGCGGCGGGTGAGGTAATCGGCGAGCCGCGCCATCGGGATGGTGGCCAGCAGGAAGAGGCCCGCGGCCACGATCAGCGAGGAATAGTTGAAGGTCGAGGCGGTGTAGATCTGCGCCTCGCGCACCGCGTCGCGGACGCCGATGACCGACAGGAGGGCGACGTCTTTCTGCAGGGCGACGACGATGTTCATGAGGGCCGGGACGACGTTGCGCAGGGCTTGCGGCAGGATCGCGTGGACCATGGTCTGCCATTCGGTCAGGCCCAGCGACTTGGCCGCGGCGCGCTGGCCCTCGTGCACCGCGTCGATGCCGGAGCGGTAGATCTCGGCCACATAGGCCGAATAGCTGAGCACCATGGCGACGCCGCCCCAGAAGAGGCCGGAGTTCGGCAGGCCCGGCAGGTTCAGGGCAGGGACCCCGAAGCCGAAGAGCAGGACGAGGAGAAGGACAGGGACGCCGCGGAAGATGTCGATGTAGAGGATGACCATCAGGCGGAAGGGCGCGAACCACGGGGCGCGGAGGGCGCGGACCACGGCAAGGACGAGCGACCAGAGCAGGATCGCGGCCAGCACCGTCAGCCAGACCTGGATGTTGATCCAGAACCCCTGCAGCACGCGGGGGAAGGCCGCGATCATGGCGTCGAGGTTGAAGAACTGGAGCTTGATGCGCGGCCATTGCTCGGCCGAGGTGATGGCCCAGCCGAGCGCGCCGAAGACGATCAGGACGCTGAGCGCACTGATCGCCGAGGGCAGCGCCGCCGCGCGCCAGTCGAAGCCGCGTTTGGGTGGCGGCGGGGGTGGGCCCCGCCGCGCGGTGTCGTTGCTCATTCGGTGATGACGGGCAGGTCCGGGTCGGCCACGAGCCATGTGGCGACCAGCTCGTCCACGGTGCCGCGCTCGATGAGCGCGGTCAGCGCCTCGTCGACCCAGTCGACCAGCGGGTTCTCGAACTCGAACAGCAGGCCGTGGCCCCGGTCGTTCTCGTCGGCAGGCAGAAGCGCCACGATCGAGGCGTCGGGCACCTGAACCGCCGTGACGAAGAGAGCCGTGGGCAGGGCTGCCAGCGTCACGTCGATCTGGCCCGCCTGCATCGCCTGGAAGACGTCGACCTGTTCGTTGTAGATCGCGGCGTCGTCGATGCCGAGGATGTTGACGAGATAGTCGTTGTCGGTCGTGCCGATCACCGCACCCCAGCGCAGCGCGCGGAGGTCCTCGAAGCTGGTGGCTTCTTCCGCGGCGGTGCCGGGAAGCGCGATGACGGCCTTCTGCGGCTGGTAGTAGACCTGGGAGAAGGTCACGATCTCGGCGCGGGCTTCCGTCACGGAGATTTGCTGGATGCCGAAATCATAGGGTTTCGCGCCGGGCGCGATGGCCTGGTCGAAGGTCTGGCCGACCCAAGTCACCTGGTCGGGGGTGAAGCCCATCTCTTCGGCCAGAGCGTAGACGAGGCCGTTCTCGAAGCCTTCGCCGGAGGCCGGGTCGTTGTTCATCATCCAGGGCGGATAGACCGGGTCGCCGGTGCCGACGGTCAGCTGGCCGGGGGTGAAGAGGCGCGGGTCCTGAGGCGTGCGCTCCTGCGCGTCGGCCGCGAGGGGCAGCGCGGTCAGAAGGGCCGCGGCAAGCGCCAGCGTGGTGCCGCGGGCGATGTCGAAAACGGATGTCATCGGGTCAATCCTTCGCTGTTGGTCGGCCCGTCTTGGCGGGCATCGAGGCCGGAGAGTAGCGGCGGCCACCTGACGCTGCAATTCCCCGTGGGGCGTGATCTGCCCGATCAGGGGGCATCTGCCGCGAAAACGGGCAGCGCGGAGGGCGTCTACCGCCAGAAGGCGAGCCAGTTCAGCAGGTCGGTGAAGCGCCGGGCCAGCGACAGCGACAGCTCCCAGTCGTGGACGGTCGCGTCGAAGGCGAGAAAGCCCGCGATGCAGATCGCGAGGAAGATCGCCAGCCCGTTGGTCATGCCCGCCCTTTCCGTCTTGCGCCGCGACCCTGCCACGGGCGCGGGGAGAGGCAAAGGGGCAAATGCCTCAGGCGGAGCGGGCGGTGTGTTCGGGGGCGGGTGGCTCGGCGGGCCCTGCCATAAGGTCCTCGATCAGCAGGCTCAGCAGCTCGCCCCGGTTGGCCACGCCCGCCTTGCGGTAGATCGCGTTGAGGTGGCTTTTGACCGTCCCCTCGGCCGAGCCGCGCAGCCGCGCGATATCGGCGATGGAGAGGCCCTTGACGGTGAACCACGCGACATCCGCCTCGGACGCGGTCAGGGACCAGTCGCGGAAATGCGCCTCGATCACGTCATGGAGGGCGCTTGCGGCCATGCTGACCTGGCGTTCGAGATGCGCCTTGCGCGCGAGCAGGCGCAGGAGCACCCGGATCTCGAAGGCGATCCCCGCGATCAGGCCCGCGACCGCCGCGGCCTCGACCGTGAAGTGCCAGTCGAGGGGCCAAAGCGCCTGCAGCGCGCCGCCGTCGAGCACAACGTCCCACAGGAAAATCCCCGCGCAGGCTGCCTGTGCGAGGATCAGGGCGCCAAGCGCCATCGGGTTTTCAGTCAGGCCGCGGATCATTGGACGATGGTAGCATCGTCCGGAACGGACTTGACACCCGACACCATTGCCCGCGGCAAATTCACGCCGGTGCGGACCGACTCCCAGATCACCGCGGCGATGTGGACCACGATCGAGACTTCGGCCCAGCCGACCAGAACCTCGTGCGTCTCCTCGACCCATTCGATGCCCCAGAAGGTGTTGGTGGTCATCATGTAGCCGGTCGCGCCGATCAGCAGGATGGTGACGAGCAGGTTCAGGATCATCAGTGCGCCCAGCGGCGTGTGGCCGAGATGAACGCGGTGACGGCCAGTGGCGATGTCCTGCAGTTGCTGCAGGGCGGCGCGGGGCGAGGGCATGAGATCGGCGAAGCGCGCGTGGCGCGGGCCGATCAGGCCCCAGATCAGGCGCAGCGCGATCAGCGTGACGGCGGCGTAGCCGACCCATTCGTGCAGCGCGCTTTCGTCATCGGTGAAAACCGCGTTGGCGGCGAAGAGGCCGACAAGCGACCAGTGGAACAGGCGGATGAACGGGTCCCAGACGGGGTGGCGGGTCATGGTTGTGATCCTTGGATGAGGGGTGCCCGAGGGGGTGGGCGAAGGGACAGGGCCCACCCCCTCGGACCACGCGGGCGACCGTGGGGTCAGTCGTCGCGTTCGGTGCGGACGATCTGCATCGCGGCGTTGATGTAGATCTCGTAGCGCTCGCCGTCCTTGAGCGCATAGGCCTCGAACATGCCGTCTTCGCGCTCGATCTGGCGGACCTCGTAGCCTTCGGCCTCGAGCATCGTGCGGATGGCGGCCTGCGTCTCTTGCGGGACCGGTTCATCGGGGGAGGCGAGGGCGACGCCGGGCAGGGCGATGGCAAGGGCGAGGATGGCGGGAAGGATGCGGTTCATCGGGTCAGTCTCCGGTGTGATGGCGCGGCGGGATGCGGCGCCTTGACGAGACGGGAGATGACGGGTCGTGGCGCCCCGCGCCATTGGACCGGGGTTGGGATGGGGGTGTGCAAACCTTCGACCGAGGCATCTGCAACTGCGGTTCAGACGGGGTGTAGGTGATGTCGCGCCGCGGTAGGCGTTGTCGGCCTGCCCCCTGTGCGGTATGCTCATGCGGTAGTTAAACGAGGTGTTCCATGGCGCGCAGTGCGAAGCGCAAGACCTCTCTCAGCCTCGATGCGGCGGCGCTCGACGAGGCCCGCGCGCTGGGCGTCAACGTCTCGGCCGTGGCGGAAACCGCGTTGCGCGCGGCGGTGGCCGAGGCGCGGCAAAGGCAGTGGCTCGAGGAGAACGCGGAGGCCCTTGCAGCGCAGGCCCGCTGGCACGCGGAGAACGGCCATCCGCTGGCCGAGATCATTGCGGGGCCGGGCCGGGCGACATGGACGGACTGACCCGGTTCGATGTCGCCTCCTATCGCGGCACGCTGATGGTGGTCGTCGAAAGCGACCTTCTGCCGCCCGATCCGACGGTCGTCATCATCCCGCTTTTGCCGGACTATCCCGCGGTCAAGCGGTTGAACCCGGTGATCGAGATCCAGGGGCGAAAGCTGGTTCTCGCCACGCGCCTGATCGCCGCTGTCCGCCGGGCACCCTTGGCAAAGGTCGGGACGGCAAAAGACGCGGGCGATGCGATCACCCGCGCCGTCGATGTGCTGATGTCGGGGGTCTGAGGCCGCTCAGTGCAGAAGACGGCCCATGGCGGCGGAGACATCGGCCATGCGCGCGGAGAAACCCCATTCGTTGTCGTACCATGCCAGCACGCGCACGGTGCGGCCGCCCACGACCTTGGTCTGGTCGGGGGCGAAGATCGAGGAATGGGTCGTGTGGTTGAAGTCGATCGAGACCTTCGGCTCGGGGTCATAGGCCAACACGCTGCGCATGTGGCCTTCGGCGGCTTCGCGGATGATCTCGTTCACGTCCTCGACCGTGACATCGCGTCCGGCCTCGAAGGTCAGGTCCACCGCCGAGACATTCGGCGTGGGCACGCGCAGCGCGGTGCCGTCGAGGCGGCCTTCGAGCTCGGGCAGCACCTCTTTCAGGGCCTTGGCGGCCCCGGTCGAGGTGGGGATCATCGCCATGGCCGCGGCGCGGGCGCGGTAGAGGTCCTTGTGGCGGCGGTCGAGCGTGGGCTGATCGCCGGTGTAGCTGTGGATCGTGGTCATGATGCCGCGCTCGATGCCGATGGCATCGTTCAGCACCTTGGCGAGCGGTGCGAGGCAGTTGGTGGTGCACGACCCGTTCGAGACGACATGGTGCGTGTCCAGCAACTCGCGGTGGTTCACGCCGTAGACGATCGTCTTGTCGGCGTTCTTGGCGGGGGCCGAGACCAGCACGCGCTTGGCGCCGCGGGTCAGGTGGACGGCGGCCGCATCGCGGCTGTTGAACTTGCCGGTGCATTCGAGGACGACATCGCAGCCTTCCCAGTCGAGCTCTGCCGGGTCGTAGGTGGAAAACACCTTCATCGGCCCGCGGCCGAGGTCCATCGTGTCACCCGAGACGCGCACCTCGCCGGGGAAGCGGCCATGGACGCTGTCGTATTTCAGGAGATGCGCGCTGGTCTCGATTGGGCCGGTGGCGTTGATCTTGACGACCTGGACGTCATTGCGGGCGGCCTCGGTGATATGGGCGAGCGTGCAGCGCCCGATGCGGCCGAACCCGTTGATGCCGAGAGTGATCGTCATGGATAAACCTTTCGTCCGTTCGCGCCCCGTTCCATGCTGCGATAGCGAAAGGGGGCGCACCCGCCAAGGTGGAATCCATGGACTTTCCGCATGTTAGCGTAACCGTTAGCGGAAACATCCGCGGTTTGCGCTAACACTTGCCGCAGGGGCCATGGGCGTTAGAGTTCGCCCGAGCCCCGGCCGACACACCGAAAGGGACAGCGCATGGCAAGCGGACTTCTGGCACTTCTGGACGACGTGGCGGCCATCGCCAAGGTCGCCGCGGCCTCGGTCGATGACGTGATCGGGCAGGCGACCAAGGCGGGCGCCAAGGCCGCGGGCGCGGTGATCGACGACGCGGCGGTGACGCCGAAATACGTCCATGGCTTCGACGCGAGCCGCGAATTGCCCATCGTCTGGAAGATCGCCAAGGGCTCGATCTTCAACAAGGTGGTGATCCTGTTGCCCGCGGCCCTCCTGCTCTCGGCCTTTGCGCCCTGGGCGATCGCGCCGCTCTTGATGCTGGGGGGCTTTTACCTCTGCTTCGAGGGGGCCGAGAAGATCTGGCACTGGCTGAACCCGCCTGCAGATCACGGCACGCCGGTGGACGAGAAGATCGTCGATGCGGCCCACCTCGAAGAGCAGAAGGTGAAAGGGGCGATCAAGACGGATTTCATCCTGTCGGCCGAGATCATGACCATCGCGCTGGCGGCATTGGAAACGGATTCGATCTGGTTCGAGGCCGCCGCGCTGCTGATCGTGGGGCTTGCCATCACGGCGCTGGTCTATGGCTCGGTCGCGCTGATCGTGAAGGCCGACGACATCGGGCTGCACATGGCCGAGGAGGGGCGCACGGGCCTTGGCCGCGCGCTGGGCCGCGCCATCGTGCGGGGGATGCCGGGGTTTCTGAAGGCGCTGATGGTGGTGGGCACTGGCGCGATGCTCTGGGTGGGCGGCGCGATCATCACCCATGCGCTGGCCGCGATGGGCTGGCACGGCCCCGAGGACGTGGTGCACACGATCGCCCATGCCTTCGCCGCGCTGGGCGGGTTCGCGGAATGGCTCGCGGGGGCGGTTCTGCACGGGGCGTTGGGCTTCGCGCTGGGTACCCTGCTCATGCCGCTGGTGGCCCGCGTGCTGGGGCCCGTGCTGCGCGCCGTGGGCGTCGGAGGGGCGGAGGGTCACTGAGGCCTGACCCGGTCCGGGTTTAACCGAATTTTAGGAAAGTCCCGTGTAGATGGCCCCAGCGGCGCTCGCCCCCCAGCATGTGCCGCAGGCACAGACGCCCCCGGCAGGCCACGGCCCGTCCGGGGGCTGCCGCGGCCCGCGCCCTCTTTTCATTCCCGCGCACCTCGCCTATTCAACGTTGGATCCGTCGTGACGTGCCCGCGAAAAGACCACAGACCTTGATCCAGACCCTCACCACCACAGACGCCCTCGCCGCCTTCTGCGCCCGTGCCGCCGAGGCCCCCTATGTCACCGTAGACACGGAATTCCTGCGCGAACGCACCTATTTCGCCCAGCTCTGCCTCGTGCAGCTTGCGCTGCCGGGCACGGAGGATGCCGACGCGGTGCTCGTCGACCCGCTGGCCGACACGCTGTCGCTCGACCCGCTCTACGAGCTGTTCCATGCCAAGGGCGTGGTGAAGGTGTTCCATGCCGCCCGGCAGGATCTCGAGATCTTCCATGTCGAGGGCGGCGTGGTGCCCGCGCCGCTCTTCGACACGCAGGTCGCCGCGATGGTCTGCGGCTTCGGCGACCAGGTCGGATACGAGACGCTGGTGCGCAAGATCGCGCGCGCGCCGCTCGACAAGTCCTCGCGCTTCACCGACTGGTCGCGGCGTCCGCTTTCGGACGCGCAGAAGACCTATGCGCTGGCCGATGTGACCCATCTGCGCCAGATCTACGAATACCTCGCGGCGGAGCTGGCGCGCACGGGCCGCACCCATTGGCTCGAGGAAGAACTCACGGCGCTGACCAATGCCGAGGCCTATGTCACCGATCCGGGCGAGGCCTGGAAGCGGCTGAAGGTCCGCACCAACTCGGGCAAGACCCTGTCGATCGCGCGCGAACTGGCGGCCTTCCGCGAGGAATACGCCCAGACGAAGAACATCCCGCGCAACCGCGTCTTGAAGGACGACGCGTTGATGGAGCTGGCCTCGACCAAGCCGAAGTCTCTGGCCGACCTCGGCAAGTCGCGGCTTCTTCTGCGCGACGCGCGCAAGGGCGACATCGCCGACGGGCTTGTCGCCGCGGTGCGCCGGGGGCTGGAGGTGCCGCCCGAAAAGCAGCCGAGGCCCGAGGAGGGGCGCGACCGGTCGAACATGAACCCGGCGCTGGCCGATCTTCTGCGGGTGCTGCTCAAGGCCAAGGCCGAGGAGGCGGGCGTCGCCTCGAAGCTGATCGCGTCCTCCGCCGATCTCGACGACATCGCCTGCGGGGCGCATGACGGGATCTGGTCCACGGGCTGGCGGCGCGAGGTCTTCGGCGAAGATGCGCTGCGCCTGTTGCGCGGCGAGATCGCGCTCTCGGCCGAGGGCGAGAAGGTGAAGATCGTCCCGGTCTGACCGGCGGACCGCCTCAGCGGCGGCTGACCGTCCTGCGGTTCTGCGCGCCGATCACGGTGACCGTCCGGATGCCGCGCAGCTCGAAGTTGCTCAGTTCGGTGCCGGTGATCACCTCGCGCGATTGCGGCGTGCTGACGCGGGTCGGCTGCGGCGGCGGGAAGACGCGGAACTCGTAGGTGACGGAGGTCTCGGTGCGCTCGACCTCGACCAGCTCGGCCTCCCAGTAGCCCTGCATGGGCGGCAGGCCGGTGGCGCGGACGATGGCGCCCTGGGGCGTCGGTTCGACCGACAGGTCGATCACTTCCGTGACCAGGCCGCGCAAATCGTCGGGCGTGGGCGCTTCGGCCGCTTCGACACGCGTCTCGCGGTCGCCGCCGAACCAGTTGAACGGGTTCAGGCGGCTGTTGCCACAGGCCGCAAGGCTGGTCACCAGGGCGAGGCTCAGGATCACGCGCAGCATCGGGTCTCTCCGTCGGGGTCTTGCCTGCCTTGGGTAGCGCACCCGGCGCGCGATGAAAAGCGAGGAAAGACCGGCTCTGGACGGGCGTGGCCCGGCGGCATAGGTCAGGGGCACCGACAATGACCGACCGAGCGGAGAGAAGACCGATGGCCAGCCCCGCCTTCGAAGAGATCGCCGACACCTTCGAGTTCCTCGACGACTGGGAGGAGCGCTATCGCCATGTCATCGAGCTGGGAAAGGCGATGGACCCGCTGGAGGACGCGGTGAAGGTGCCCGCGACCAAGGTCGATGGCTGCGCAAGCCAGGTCTGGATCCTGCCGCAGATCGAGGGCGAGGGGCCGGGTGCCGTGTTCCGGTTCCGCGGCGACAGCGACGCGATGATCGTGCGCGGGCTGATCGCGGTCCTGCACGCGCTTTACGACGGGCTGAGCGTGGGCGAGGTGCTGAA
>CBFIFZ010000050.1:0-15533 GCA_965661995.1 Roseicyclus sp. | reverse complement strand
AAGGGCGCCACACTGCCATGGCTGGCTCGAAGCGGACATTCATGCGCCGGACGCGAAGGTCGGCTCTCCCGCCCCTAGCCGCCACTCCCCCCTCACGCCGCACTCCCCTCGATGCCCGAGATCGCCTGGATCAGGCTGTCTTCCGTCACCTCCTCGGCGGTGAACTCGCGCATCACGCGGCCATGATACATCGCGACGATGCGGTCGGAGACGTGCAACACCTCGGGCATCTCCGACGAGATGACGATCACCGCGTAGCCCTGTTTGGCGAGCTCGCGCAGGAGGGTGTGGATCTCGGACTTCGACCCCACGTCGATCCCCCGGGTGGGCTCGTCCACGATCAGCACCTCGGGGCGCATCGACAGCCACTTGCCGATCACGATCTTCTGCTGGTTGCCGCCCGAGAGGTTGCCGACGGTCGTGCGCCAGCTGGGCGACTTGATCTGGAGCCGGTCGCGGTACTGGTCGTAGATCGAGATCTCGGCCCCGTCCGAGACGAAGGGACCCGCCGTCAGGTCGCCGACCTGGGGCAGGGTCATGTTGTCCCGGCAGTTCATGCCGAGGACGAGGCCCTGTTCCTTGCGGCTTTCGGGGACGAGCGAGATGCCCTTTTCGATGGCGTCGATGGGGGAGGTGATGGTGACCTCCTCGCCCTTGAGGAAGATGCGGCCCGAGGTGGGTTTCCTGAGGCCGAAGAGGGTTTCGGCGATCTCGGTCCGTCCCGCGCCGACGAGGCCGTAGAAGCCCAGCACCTCGCCCTCGTGCACCTCGAAGCTTGCGTCCTGGAAGAGGTCGCCGCAGCTCAGCCCCTCGACCTTGAGGGCGACGGGGCCGAGGGTGGCGGGGGCGTGGTTGCGGGTGAGGTCGAGGGAGCGGCCGATCATCATCCGCGTGATCTCGTCCTCGTTGGTGTTGGCGGTCTCCAGCGTGCCGCGGTAGGCGCCGTCGCGCAGGACCGAAATGCGGTCGGTGATCTTGAAGATCTCCTCCATCCGGTGGGAGATGTAGATGATGCCGACGCCCTGCGCGCGCAGGTCGGCGATGACGTCGAAGAGGACGGATTTCTCGGCGTCGGTGAGGGAGGCCGTGGGTTCGTCGAAGATGACGGCCTTGGCGTCGACGGTGAGGGCGCGGGCGATCTCGACCATCTGCTGGTTGGCGATGGAGAGGTCACCGACGAGGGTGCGGGCGTTGAAGGAGACCTTGAGCTTGTCGAGGATCGCGTCGGTGCGGGCGTAGAGGGTGGCCCAGTCGACGCGGCCGAGCGATTTGCGGGGCAGCTCGCCGAGGTAGATGTTCTCGGCGACGGAGATCTCCTCGGCGAGGCTGAGTTCCTGGTGGATGAACATGACGCCGTTGGCCTTGGCCTCGAGCGGGCCGCGCATGACGGTTTCGCGTTCGTCGATGAAGATGCGGCCTTCCTCGGGCTGGTAGATGCCGCCGAGCACCTTCATCAGGGTGGATTTGCCGGCGCCGTTCTCGCCCATGAGGGCGTGGACCTCGCCGGGCTGGACCGCGAAGCTGACGCCGTCCAGCGCGCGGACGCCGGGGAAGGTTTTCACGATGCCTTCGAGGCGGAGGGCGGGTTTCGCGTCGGTCATACCTTCAACTCCTCTGCGCCCTTGCGGTTCAACTGGCGGTCGAGGAACAGGACCGCGATCAGGATGATGCCGATGACGAGGTTCACGGTTTCGGTCTGTGCGCCGATGTGGTTGAGGCCGCGGCGCAGGAGCTGGATGGCGATGACGCCGCCGAGCGTGCCGATGATCGAGCCGCGCCCGCCGGTGAGCTTGGTGCCGCCGAGGACGACGGCGGTGATCGCCCAGAGCTCGAAGAGCATGCCGTCATTGGGGTTCACCGAGCCGCTGCCGGAGTAGAAGGCGACGGCGGAGAGCGCGGCGAGGAAGCCGATGAGAACGAAGTTCCACACCATGTGCGGGCCGACGCGGATGCCCGCGTTGACGGCGGCCTCGCGGTTGTCGCCGATGGCATAGGCGTTGCGGCCGTGGACGGTGCGGGTCATCACCAGCCAGACGATCAGCACGACGGCGAGGAAGACGATGGCCGGCGTTTGCAGGCCGAGGATACCGGCCTCGGCGAAGTCGACCATGGTCCAGTTGAGGTGATAGGTCGGGTTCTCGCCGTTGTACATGAAGACGAGGCCACGGTAGCCGAGCATCGCGCCCAGCGTCACGATGAAGGCGTCGACGCCGGTTTTCCAGACGATCACCCCGTTGATCAGGCCCAGCAGGCAGCCGGTGAAGAGGGCGAAGAGCCATGCCAGCGGGATCGAGGCGTCGCCCATCGCCTCCATGAAGGGCCAGTTCATCGAGTCGAGCATCACGATGCCCGCCAGCGCGTAGGTGGCCCCGACCGAGAGGTCGATGTTGCCGTTGATCATGACGACGGTCATGCCGATGGCGATGATGCCGATGGGGGCCGACTGCTTGAGCAGCAAGAGCATGCTGTCGAGGTCCATAAAGGCGCTGTCAGACAGCGACCACCAGCGGCCGGCCACCTCGAAGAAGACGAGTTGGAACAGGATGAAGGCCCAGATCGCGCCGTTCTTGATCAGTTTCTTGAGTGTCTCGTTCTGCATGGGGCCCACTCCTCAGGCGATCGGCGACCAGAGCTTTCCGCGCTTGGTGGCGATGTCGAGCCAGACCGCGAGGATGATGATGATCCAGGTCACGACGAACTGGACGTAGAATTCGAGACCGGCGAGCAGCAGGCCGTTCTGGATGAAGCCGAGGATCAGGACGCCGATCACGGTCTTGAAGATCGTGCCGGAGCCGCCCAGCAGCGACGCGCCACCGAGGATGACCGCGGCCAGAACCTCGAGCTCGAGGCCCTGTCCCACGGTGTTCTGTGCACCCATGGTGCGGCTGGCCTGGATCAGGCCCGCGGTGGCGACGCAGAAGGCCGAGATGAGATAGGTGATGAAGACGACCCGCGCCCGCGGGATGCCCGAAAAGGTCGCCGCGGTGCCGTTGCCGCCGACGGCGTAGACCTTGCGCCCGAAGGGGGTCTTGGCCAGCAGGATGCCGAGCAGGGCGGCGAGGCCGATGAAGATCAGCACCGGGATCGGGATGCCGAGCGCAGAGCCGCGGCCGAAGACGCCGAACCAGGTTTCGTTCTGGTTGGCGATATCCATGTTCTGGCCGCCCGACCATGTCAGCGTCAGGCCGTGGATGGCCGAGAGCATGCCGAGGGTGACGATCAGGGAATTGAGCCTGAGATAGCCTATGAGAAAGCCGTTGATCGCGCCGAGGCAGAGGGTGAGGGCGAACATCGCGGGGATGGCGAGCGCGGGGCCGAAGGCGGGGTTTTCGTGCAGGTCGAGGACCACGATGGCCGAGAAGGACAGCATCGAGCCGACCGAGAGGTCGAGGTTGCCGCCGATCACCACGAAGGTGACCCCCAGCGCCATGACGCCGAGGATGGCCGAGGAGCGGATCACGCCGAAGACGTTGTCGGGGTCGATGAAGCGCGGGTTCCAGAGCGTGAAGCCCACCATGAACAGGATGAAGGCGACAAGGATGCCCTGCCGCGCAAGAACACCACCAATGGATTTCATAGCCGTCTCGGCCATTCCTGTTCCCTCCCCTAATGGAAACGGCGCCTCTCGCGCGTCTCCTGACCGGCGTCAGACTAGTGTCATGCCGCCGTCGATCATCACGATCTGCCCCGTCATGTAGTCGCTGGCGCGCGAGGCGAGGAACGTCGTCGTCCCGGTGATGTCCTCGGGGCGCGCGACGCGGCCCTTCAGGATCTCGGACGAGAACTCTTCCATCGCCTGGCCCGGCCGTTCGGCGGCCCCGATGTCCATCAGGTCGCGGTCGACCTGCTCCCACATCTCGGTGGCCACGACGCCCGGCGCGAAGCCGGTGACGGTGATGTCATGCTTGGCGAGATCCCTCGCCCCTGACTGGGTCAGACTGACCACAGCCCATTTCGAGGCGCAATAGGGCGCCACGTTGTCGAAGCCCTGCCGCGAGGCGATCGAGGCGGTGTTGACGATCTTGCCACCGCCGCCCTGCGCGATCATCTGGCGGGCGGCCTCCTGCATGCCGATCAGGCAGCCGAGGCCGTTGATATCCATTATGAACGACCAGTTTTCCTCGGTCACGTCCATGAAGTTCATCGGCTTGTTCACGCCCGCGTTGTTGAACATCACGTCAAGCCTGCCGAAGGCGGCGACGGTCTGGTCGATCATGGTGCGGGTCTGGGCGCGGTCGCGGACATCGACGCCCGCGGAGATCACGGTTTCGGGGTCTATGCCGGGGCGGCTGCGGTTCGCCTCGGCCACCTCGGCGGCCTGATCGGCGTTCAGGTCGGCGATGCAGACCTTTGCGCCCTCGTCGAGCAGCGCCTCGGCGATGGCGCGGCCTATTCCGCGTGCCGCACCCGTGACGATGCAGACGCGCCCCTCAACTCCACGAGGTTCGGTCACGGTATCCCCCTGTCCGTCTTCTTGTCTTTTGGGAACGGGTGGGGGCCGACCGCCAAGGGCCGACCCCCTTCCCGGGGAGGGAGATCAGAACACCGGGCGGGTGAACTCGCCCATGTTCTCCTGCGTGATCTTCGGCGTGTCGAAGTAGTTCAGGAAGGGAACCTCTTCGCCTGCGAGCACGTCGAGCGCGGTCTGCAGCGCGGCCTCGGCGTCATCGACGGGCGACTGGTAGATCGAGCCCCAGTATTCGCCACGCTCCATCGCGTCGTAGCCGACTGCGAAGTTGGTGGCGCCGACGAAGGTGATGCCTTCGGCACGGCCCGCGGCGAGGGCTGCGTTCAGGGCGCCGACGCCCATGTTGTCGTCGCCGGAATAGACGCCGTCGATGTCGTCATACTGGACGAGGAAGGCCTCCATCACGCGCTGGCTGTCTTCGCGGTTCCAGTTGCCGGGCTGGCTGTCGACGAGGGTGACGTTCGGGCAGACCTCGGGGAGGCGCTGCTGGAAGCCCTCGCTGCGCTCGATGGCGGTGGTGTAACCGGGCTGGCCGGTGATCTCGACCACGCGGGCCTCGTCCTGGATGCCGAGTGCGGTGAAGCGCTCGCACATGATCTCGGCCGAGCGGGCGCCCTGGGTGACGTTGTCGGGGCCCGAGAAGGAGGTGACGAAGTCAAAGCCGTCCTCGGCGATGTTGGAGTTGGTGATGACGACGGGGATCTCGGCCTGGAAGGCCTCGCGCACGGCGGGGATCACGGCCTGACCGTTGGTCGGCCAGATGATCATCGCGTCCACTTCCTGCTGGATGAGGTCCTGGATCTGGGCGATCTGGCGGGCCACGTCGCCGCCGGCGTCAAGGACGACGACCTCGACGTTGGGGTTGGCTTCGGCCGCCGCGATGAAGGCCTGTTCGTAGGTCGTCTGGTAGCTGTCGACGCCCACGTTGTTCTGCGTGATGCCGATGGTGACGGAGCCGTGTGCGTCGGCGAATGCCATGCCGCCGGACGCGATGAGTGCGGTCGTGCAGGCAAGCGTCAGCTTCTTGGAGTTGGTCATTTCTTTCCTCCCTGTGTGTGTCTCGTGATTGCCGCTGTCCTCTCAGCCCGGGAATCGCCCGGTGCAATCTGCACCTATCCATCGCGGTTTCGGACGGTTTCGGATGACCCCAATCCATCCGAATTGGACATTCTTTTGTCCGTAATGGATATTTTGTGACATGCCAGATCGGCTCCAATTTGAACATTTCGGGGAGACGCCCATGACACGACGCCCGACTCGGGCCAGCGGGCCCAGCACACACGGACCAATGACCAGCCAGGCTGCCGAAAACCTCCGATTTGGACAAGATGCCGCCCTTGCGGGGCGGCCGTCCTCGGGCGTTGCGGAAGCCGAGCTGGAACGCGTCGTCGATTTCCTCGGCGAGCTCTGTGTCGAACTGGACAGTTCGCTCGAGCCGACGACGCCGAACCCCCATCTCAACATGATCCTACACCTGTTGCGCGGGCATATCGAGGGGCGGCTGGTGTCGGCCTCGTCGATGGCGGCGGCGTCGGGCGTGCCCTACGCGACCGCGATGCGCAAGCTGGCCGAGGTGCAGGGCGCGGGTTTCGTGGAGCAGCGGCCGCGGACGAAATCGGGGCGGAGTTTCTCGCTGCATCCGAGTGCGGCGCTTCTGGACCGGTTCAGCCAGTTGGCCAGCCGGATCGGACGGATCGCGCGAACGAGCTTCGACGCGGGCGCCGAGGCGGAGACCGAGGATTACTTCTACGGCGGCTCCTACGTGCCGGGCCAGGCCGCGATCGCGCCGCCGCGCGCGCTTCTGTCGCCGCTGAAACTGTCGGGGGGCTTGCGCATCCTCGTGCATGGCGACCCGACCTTCATGGTGATGGAAAACCTCAAGCGGCAGTTCGAGACCATCGTCGGCACGGATATCCATCAGCGCGCCTTTTCCATCGACCGCCTGCACCAGGAGGCGCTGCGCAATGCCGAGCGCAAGCGCAGCGCCTATGACCTGATCGCGGTGGACCTGCCGTGGATCGGCGAGTTCGTGGAAAAGGGGGTGATCCGTCCCCTGACCGAGGTGATGGATACCGAGCGGCTCGACCCCGGCGATTTCCACACCGCCGGCTGGCGGGCGACCCATTGGGAGGGCGTGCCCTATGGCGTGCCCAGCCAGACGACGCCCGAGCTGATGTTCTACCGCCGCGACTGGTTCGCGGCCGAGGGGCTGGCGCCGCCCGCGACCCATGACGAGGTGATCGCCGCCGCGCGCCATTTCCACGATCCGCGAAGCGGGCGCTACGGGGTGGCGTGGAACGCGGCGCGGGGGACGGCGCTGGGCCATACCTTCATGATGACCTGTGCGGCCTTCGGCCAGCCGATCATCGAGTTGGCGGAGGAAGCGGGAGGCTACCGCGCGGACCACCTTGGCGGACGCCAGGTGCCGACCCTGGACACGCCGCGGGCGCTCGATGCGGCCGAGTACCTGATGGAGCTGCTGGAGTATTCGCCGCCCGACATCCTGTCGATGTCGTGGTACGAGCGGGTGCGCCCCTTTGCTGCGGGCAAGGTGGCGATGGCCTATGGCTACACGCTGCTGGCGCCGTATTTCGAGCTGGACGCGACCTGCCCGGCGCATGGCAACACCGGCTACCTGCCGCATCCGCATGGGCCCGAGGGCGTGCCGATCGCGCCTGTCGGGGGCTATGCGCTGTGCATTCCGGCGAACCTTTCGGAGGAACGGGTGGCCGATGCCGCCGAGGCGCTGATCGCCTTCACCTCGCCCGCGGCGCAGAAGCTGTATGTCCAGAACGGAAGCCGCACCGCGCCGCGTTACTCGGTGGGGGCCGACCCCGAGGTGCGGCGGCTGTCGCCGATCTTCGAGACGGTCGACCAGATGTCCTGGCGCGACGAGCTGCAATTCTGGCCGCGCCCGCCCATCCCGCAGATCTCGGGGATCATCGAGCTGTGCGGGACCGAGCTTCACGACATGCTGCGCGGGTTGATCACGCCGCGCGCGGCACTCGCCCGCGTGCAGGCCGGTGCCGAGAAAATCCTATCAGATCCAGTCAATTAGGGAGGAAGACATGGACCCTGAACGCCTCAAGGGAAAGAACATCCTGATCACCGGTGCCGCCCGCGGCATGGGGGCCGCCAATGCCGAGGCTTTTGCCGCCCAAGGTGCGAACGTGACGCTCGGCGACCTCGACGAAGGCGCGGCGCAGGAGGTTGCCGACCGCATCAACGCAGCGGGCAACGGCCGCGCGATTGCCGTGCGGATGGACGTGACCAAGCGCGCCGACAATGCCGCCGCGGTCGCGGCCACGGTCGAGGCCTTCGGCAGCATCAACGTGGGTCTCTTCAACGCGGGCCTGAACAAGCCCCGGTTCTTCATGGATATCGATGAAGACAACTGGGACATGATCATGAGTGTCAACACCAAGGCGATGTGGCTGGGCATGCAGGAAACCGCCCGCCAGATGATCGCGCAGGGCCCGCAAGAGCGCCCCTACAAGCTGATCAACGTGGGTTCCATCGCCAGCCGCAAGCCGCTGGTCGACGTGACGGTCTATTGCACCTCGAAATACGGCTGTCTGGCGCTGACCGAATGCGGCGCGCTGGGGCTGGCCGAGCACAACATCACCGTCAACGGCTATGCGCCGGGCGTGGTGGTGACGCCCTTGTGGGAGCAGCTGGACAAGGACCTTGTCGAGATCGGCTTCAAGGAGCGCGAGGGGCAGGCCTATGACGACATCGTCGCAAACAACCTCGTCATCAAGCGCGTCTCCTATCCCGACGACATCACCGGGACGGCGTCGTTCCTCGCGTCGAACGACAGCGATTACATGACCGGGCAGATGATCTCGATCGACGGCGGCTGGGTCACGAAGTGACCGGCGCGCGCCCGTAGGGTGGGCAATCCTGCCCACCGCTCCCCCCCTTTTCGTCAACGCAAGGCGGACGGACGTCCGCCCTACCGGAGGTTTTCCCGATGACCCGTGCCCTGATGCCCAACATGCTGACCCCGCAGGACCTCGAGCCCAACTGGGAATGGCGCGACCGCCTTCCGGCCTGGGGTCACAGTTCCGTCGATTTCGAGCGCCGGGTCGATCATGACCGGTTGCGCCGCTACCGGCTGGCGCGGACGCGGCAGGCGCTGCAGGCGTCGAATGCAGGCTCGCTCCTGCTGTTCGACGTGAACAACATCCGCTATGTCAGCGCGACCAAGATCGGCGAGTGGGAGCGGGACAAGATGTGCCGTTTCTGCCTGCTGACGGGCGACGATTCCCCTTACGTCTGGGATTTCGGCTCGGCGGCGGTGCATCACCAGCGCTATTCCGACTGGCTGGAGCCGGATCATTGCCTTGCCGGCGTCGTCGGCATGCGCGGCACCATCCCGCCCGAGTTCGGGCTGATGAAGAAATACGCCAAGATGATCGCGCAGCTGATCAAGGACGCGGGCATGGCCGACATGCCGGTGGGCGTGGATTACGCGGAAACCGCGATGTTCCACGCGCTGCAGGAGGAAGGGATCAAGGTCGTCGACGGCCAGCAGATCATGCTGGGCGCGCGCGAGATCAAGAACTGGGACGAGATCCAACTGCTGACGCAGGCCGCCGCCATGGTGGATGGCGTCTACCACATGATCTACGAGGAGCTGAAGCCGGGCGTGCGCGAGAACGACATCGTGGCGCTCTCGAACAAGCTGCTTTACGAGATGGGCAGCGATGACGTGGAGGCGATCAACGCCATTTCCGGCGAGCGCTGCAACCCGCATCCGCACAACTTCACCGACCGGCTGATCCGGCCCGGTGACCAGTGCTTCTTCGACATTCTCCAGTCGTATCAGGGCTATCGCACCTGCTACTATCGCACCTTCAACGTGGGCCGGGCGACGCCCGCGCAGAACGACGCCTACGTCAAGGCGCGGGAGTGGATCGACGCCTCTATCGCCATGATCAAGCCCGGCGTGACCACCGACAAGGTGGCCGAGGTCTGGCCGACGGCCGAGTCGCTCGGCTTCCCGAACGAGGACGCGGCATTCGGGCTGCAGTTCGGGCACGGGTTGGGGCTGGCGCTGCACGAGCGGCCGATCATCTCTCGGGCGGTCAGCCTCGATCATCCGATGGAAATTCAGACCGGGATGGTCTTCGCGCTCGAGACCTATTGCCCGGCGGCCGACGGCTATTCGGCGGCGCGGATCGAGGAAGAGGTGGTCGTGACCGAAAACGGCTGTGAAGTGATCAGCTTGTTCCCGGCCGAAGAGCTGCCCATCGCCAACCGTTATTGACGCGACGCGGGCCGGGCTTCGGCCCAGCATCGCCGCACAAGGGACACCGACATGGCCAAAGCCAAGACCAATACCGAGGATTACCTGCGGATGTATCGCCAGATGGTGCGCATCCGTACCTTCGAGGACAACGCGAACCAGCTCTACCTTTCGGCCAAGATGCCGGGGCTGACGCATATGTATTCCGGCGAGGAAGCCGTCGCCGTGGGCATCTGCGAGGCACTGACCGATGACGACCGCATCACCTCGACCCACCGCGGCCACGGGCATTGCGTGGCCAAGGGCGCCGAGTTCAAGGAGATGTTCTGCGAGCTTCTGGGCAAGGCCGAGGGCTATTGCCGGGGCAAGGGCGGGTCGATGCATATCGCCGACCAGAGCCACGGGAACCTTGGCGCGAACGCCATCGTCGGCGGCTCGATGGGGATCGCCACGGGGTCCGCGCTGCGCGCCAAGCTGCAGGGCAAGGATGACGTGACGGTCTGTTTCTTCGGCGACGGGGCGACGGCGCAGGGGCTGTGGTACGAGGTCATGAACATGGCCGCGTTGTGGAACCTGCCGGTGATCTATGCCTGCGAGAACAACGGGTATTCGGAGTACACCAAGACGGAAGAGATTGCGGCGGGCTCGATCATGGCGCGCGCCGAGGCCTTCGGCATCGAGAGCCACCAGGTCGACGGGCAGGACGTGCTGGCCGTCAACGAGCTGACGCAAAAGCTGGTGGCGCGTGCGCGCAAGGGCGAAGGCCCGTTCTTCATGGAGCTGATGACCTATCGCTACCACGGGCACCACGTGGGCGACATCAACCGCGAGTACTACCGCTCGAAGGACGAGGAGAAGGATTGGAAGGACAACCGCGACCCGATCATCCGGTTCCGGGGATTCCTCGTCGAGCAGGGGATCGCGACCGAGGAAGAGATCGAGGCGATGAATGCCGAGATCGAGAAGGATGCGACCGAGGCCGTGGCCTATGCCGAGAAGGCCGATTACCCGCCGGCCCATGAGGTCGACATGCATGTCTTCGCGGACTGAGGAGGAGCGACGATGAGAGAGATCACCCTGTCCCAGGCCGTGAACGAGGCATTGGCCGAGGAGATGCGGCGCGACCCCACGGTCTTTATCCTGGGCGAGGACGTGGCCGAGGCGGGCACGCCCTTCAAGGTGCTCAGCGGCCTGGTCGAGGAATTCGGAACGGATCGCGTGATCGACACGCCGATTTCCGAGCCGGGTTTCGTGGGGCTTGCCGTGGGTGCCGCGATGACGGGCGCGCGCCCCGTTGTCGACCTGATGTTCGGCGATTTCATCTACCTTGTGATGGATCAGCTCTGCAACCAGGCGGCGAAGCAGCATTACATGTCGGGCGGCAAGCTGACCGTGCCGATGGTGCTGCGCACCAACCTGGGCGCGACGCGGCGTTCGGCAGCGCAGCATTCTCAGTCGCTACAGGCGCTTGTGGCGCATATCCCGGGGCTGAAGGTGGCCTTGCCCTCCTCGGCCTACGAGGCGAAGGGGCTGATGAAGACGGCGATCCGGGACAACAACCCGGTCGTGATCTTCGAAGACAAGCTGATGTACCAGGACAAGGCTCCGGTGCCGGAGGAGGAATACCTGATCCCCTTTGGCGTGGCGAACGTGAAGCGCGAGGGGAAGGATATCACGCTGATCGCCACCTCCTCGATGGTGCAGGTGGCCGAGAAGGCTGCGGAACTTCTTGCACAAGAAGGCATCGAGGCCGAGGTGATCGACCCGCGGACGATCGTGCCTTTGGACGAGAAGACGCTTCTGGACAGCGTGAAGAAGACGAGCCGCGCCATCGTGATCGACGAGGGGCACCAGAGCTACGGGGTGACGGCCGAGATCGCCAGCCGCCTGAACGAAAAGGCGTTCTACCACCTCGATGCGCCCGTGTTGCGCATGGGGGCGATGGATGTGCCGGTGCCCTTCTCGCCTGCGCTGGAGGATCTGACTGTGCCGACGCCCGAGGGCGTGGTCGAGAACGCCCGCAAGCTCTGCGCGGGGGAGTTGATCCATGCCGCTTAATGGGCCGCATGACGTGACCATGCCCCAGCTCGGCATGGCGCAGGACGCAGGCAAGATCGTGTCGTGGCTGAAGGCGCCGGGCGAT
Source organism: Roseicyclus sp. (assembly GCA_965661995.1). GTDB lineage: Bacteria > Pseudomonadota > Alphaproteobacteria > Rhodobacterales > Rhodobacteraceae > Roseicyclus. The sequence continues at coordinate 3,671 of CBFIFZ010000050.1, read as the reverse complement.
GCCGTGTCGAAGGGCGATGCGCTGTTCGAGGTGGAGACGGACAAGGCCACGATGGAGGTCGAGGCGCAGGCCGACGGGTTCCTGACGGGGGTCAGTGCCGCCGAGGGCGATGACGTGCCGGTGGGGCAGGTGATCGCGCGGATTTCGGACAGTGCGGAGGAGGGCACGCCTGCCCCCGCGGCGGCTGAGGCCGCGCCGGAGGCGAGCGGGGCCGGTGAGCTGCCCGAGGGGCATTCCGTGACCATGCCGCAGCTGGGCATGGCGCAGGACAGCGGGCTGTTGGTGACATGGCTGAAGGCGCCGGGAGACGCGGTGGCGGTCGAGGACGTGCTCTTCGAGGTCGAGACCGACAAGAGCACGATGGAGGTCGAGGCGGGCCGCGAGGGCTGGCTTGCCGCGACGCTGGCCGAGGCTGGTGAAGAGGTGCCGGTGGGCCAGCCGGTCGCCATCATCTCGGACACGAAACCGGACGCGCCGGTTGCGCGCTCGGTGAAGGATGGGGCCGGGGCACCTGCAAAGGCGGAAGCACCGGCAAAGGCAGAGGCCGCGACGGCGTTGCAGAAAGCGCCCGAGGCGTCACCCAAGGCCCCCGCGCCAGTGGCTGTGGGCGGGCGTATCCTCGCCTCGCCCAAGGCGCGGCGGTTGGCGCTGGAGCAGGGGCTGGACCTTGGCCGGTTGGCCGAGGCGGGGCATCCGCAGCCGTTCCATGTCGCCGACCTCGAGGTTCTGCGCGGGATGCCGGAGCGCGGCGCATCTGTCGCCCCGGCCATGGCCGCCGCCGCGCGCCGCCTGACGGCGGTGGCTGCCGAGGATGGCGTGGCGGGGTTCGCCGCCTGGGCCTCGGCGGAGGGATTGACCGGCGATGCCGTGCTGGCGGGGCTTGCGGGCGCAAGCCTCGGGCAGGACGGGGCGGTCGTGGTGGCGGTGGAGCGCTTCGGTGCCGTGGCGGGCTACGCCGTGCCGGAGGGCCGTGCGCTGTCGGGGGTGACATCCACCGAGGACGCGCCCGACCTGCTGGTGCGCGACCTGCGCGGCACGCGACTGGCCAGCGTCGAGATGGGCGCGGAGGACGTGCCGGTGCTGACCGTGACCGAGGCCGAGGGCGCTGTGCAGATCACGCTGGAATGCGCCGCGGGCCAGATGGATGGCGCGGCGGCGATCCGGCTTCTTTCCGAATTCGCGGGACGGGTGGAGCAGCCGCTCCGCCACCTGCTCTGACAAGGGGGTCCGAGGGATGGACTACACCGATCTTTATATCGACGGCTCGTGGGTGAAGACCGACGAGCGGTTCGACGTCATCAACCCGGCGACGGAGGAGGTTATCGCCTCGGTCGCCTCGGCGGATATCGCGGATGCGGATGCGGCGCTGGATGCCGCCGAGCGGGCGATGGCCGATTGGGCCGCGCGCACGCCGCGGGAGCGGTCCGAGGTGCTGCGGAAAGCGTGGGAGCTGATGACCGCGCGGCTGGATCATTTCGCGCATCTCATCACGCTGGAGAACGGCAAGGCGGGCGCGGATGCAAAGGGCGAGGCGACCTATGCCGCCGAGTTCTTCCGCTGGTTCGCGGAAGAGGCCGTGCGCGCCGATGGGCTGATCACGCGGGCGCCCGCGTCGGGCGCGCGGATCGTGGTGCAGCACAAGCCCGCGGGGCTGGCCGTGCTGGTCACGCCGTGGAACTACCCCGCCGCGATGGGCACGCGGAAGATCGCGCCGGCGCTGGCGGCGGGCTGTGGTGTCATCATCAAGCCGGCGTCGGAGACGCCCTTGACCATGCTGGCGCTGATGCCCTTGCTGGAAGAGGCCGGGGTGCCGAAGGGGCTGGTCAATGTGCTGCCGTCAAAGCGGACGGGCGCGCTGGTCGATCACATGCTGCACGACCCGCGGGTGCGGGTGGTGAGCTTTACCGGCTCCACCGGCGTGGGGCGCAAGCTGTTGAAATCGGCCGCCGACCAGGTGCTGAAACCGGCGATGGAGCTGGGCGGGAACGCGCCCGTTCTGGTGCTGAAGGATGCCGACATGGACACGGCCATCGACGGCACCATGCTGGCCAAGATGCGCAACCTTGGCGAGGCCTGCACGGCGGCGAACCGGATCTACGTGCATGAGAGTATCGCCGAGGCCTTTACCGCGCGGCTGTCGGAGCGGATGAGCGCGCTGAAGGTGGGCGACGGGACCGATCCGTCGGTCGACGTGGGGCCGCTGGTGAACGCCGATACGCGTGACAAGGTGGCCGAGTTCGTCTCGGACGCGCTGGCCAAGGGGGCCAGGCTGGAATGCGGCGGCGTGGTGCCGAACGGCAAGGGGTTCTTCTACCCGCCGACGGTCATCTCGAACGTGCCGGAAACGGCGGAGTGCGTGCATGACGAGATCTTCGGGCCGGTGGCCGCGATCCAGACCTTTTCCGATGAAGAGGATGCCATCCGGCGGGCGAACGACACGGAATACGGGCTGGTGGCCTATGTGTTCAGCGCCGATTTCAAGCGCGCGATGCAGGTCTGCGAGCGGCTGGATTACGGGATGGTCGGGCTGAACCGGGGGCTTGTCAGCGACCCGGCGGCACCCTTTGGCGGGACCAAGCAATCGGGGCTTGGCCGTGAAGGCGGGCACGAGGGGATGCTGGAGTTCATGGAAACCCAGTACATCTCGGCGGATTGGTGAGGGCAGGGCGATGAGCGAGATCACGGCAAGCCCCTCGACCCGGAAACTGGCGCTGGAAAAGGGCGTGGACCTGGAGGCGCAGGCGAAGAAGCTGGGGCGCCGGACGATCGGGCCGGAGGACCTCGAGAGCGGCGGGGCTGCGGCCCCGACCGGCGACACCTCCTATTGGGAGGTGGACCACGCGGCCTATGGCCCGGTCAGCGAGGAACCGATGAGCCGCTTTTCGCAGGTCGCCGCGCGCAACCTCGCGGCGGCGCAGGCACTGATCCCGGCGGTGACGCATCACGACCACGCCGATTTCTCGGGCATCGAGGCGTTGCGGACGGCGTGGAAGGCGGAGGCGCAGGCGCGCGGCGTGAAGCTGACGGCGCTGGCCTTTCACGTGGCCGCACTGGCGCGCTGCCTGAGGGCGTTCCCGCGGTTCAATGCCTCGCTCTCGGCGGATGGCGAGCGGCTGATCCTCAAGGATTACGTGCATGTCGGCATCGCGGTGGATACCGCGCATGGGCTGATGGTGCCGGTGATCCGCGACGCGGACCGCAAGGGGCTATGGGCGATTGCCGGGGAGATCGGCGACCTGGCCGCCCGCGCGCAGGCGCGCAAGATCGGGCCGGACGAGATGGGGGGCGCGTCGATGACGATCACCAACCTGGGCGGCATCGGCGGCACCGCCTTCACCCCCATCGTGAACCCGCCCGAGGTGGCGATCCTGGGCATCACGCGGACCGAGACGGTGACGGTCTGGGAGGGCGACGTGCCCCGGCCCGTGCCGATGGTGCCGCTTGACCTGTCCTATGATCACCGGGTGATCAACGGGGCGGATGCGGCGCGGTTCATGACGGCTTATTCTCGGCTCGTCGCGGATCCCCGCCGTATGATGATCTGAGCGGATCGTCCGCTCTGGCCAGTACCTCCTCGCGGGAGTCGAACGCCGGCATGAGGTCGGAGGCGGCGAACGGCAGGCTTCCATCGTCATCGAAGGGTATCTGTCCTTCGATCAGCAGCATGGCGT
>CBFIFZ010000049.1:0-15600 GCA_965661995.1 Roseicyclus sp. | reverse complement strand
CCGGGGACGGGATCGTCGATTTCGGGCTGCGCTCGGAGGGGCGGTTTCCCGATCTGAAATCCTTCATCGCCGCCGGTCTGCCGCGTGATCTGCTGGAGGATGTGGATGCGCCCGAGCTTGGCTTCGACGAGGTCACGCTGGCGCCGGTGATCCCGAACCCCGACAAGATCGTCATGGCGGCGGTGAATTACCGCGAGGAGGCGACCGACCTCGACAGCCTGCCGCCCTATCCGGTGCTGTTCCTGCGCCTGCCGTCCTCGCAGATCGCCCATGGCGCGCCGCTGATCCAGCCGCGGTCCTCGAACAGGCTGGATTACGAGGGCGAGCTGGCCGTGATCATCGGCGAGGGCGGCCGGCACATCCCCCGCGAGCGGGCGATGGCGCATGTGGCGGGCTACGCGATCTACAACGACGGCAGCGTGCGCGACTGGCAGAAGCACAGCCACCAGTTCACGCCGGGCAAGAATTTCACCGGGACCGGCGCCTTCGGACCCTGGATGGTCGCGGCGGCGGACCTGCCGCTGCCCGATGGCGCCCTGTCGCTGGTGACGCGGGTCAACGGGGTGGAGAAGCAGCGCACGGACACGTCGCGCATGATCTTCGATATCCCCTACCTGATTTCCTACATCTCGACCTTTGCGCCGCTGGTGCCCGGCGACGTGATCGTGACGGGCACATGCACCGGCTTCGGGTCCACGCGGAAGCCGCCCGAGTTCCTGGTGCCCGGCGATGTCGTCGAGGTCGAGATCGAGGGCATCGGGGTCTTGTCCAACACCGTGGAGGCCGAGCCATGACGCGGGGAGGCGGTGGGCGGGTTCGCGATTGTTCGATGAAAGCAAAATTTTCGAAAATATTTGTGTGCGCCGAAACTACGTGCTAGCAAACCCGACAAGCAGGGAAGGGGGGAGAGGTGACATGACCTACCTGGTGAACGCGATGGGCCACGTTCAGTTGAACGTCGTGGACGTCGATGCCCTTGTCCGCGAATCCCGCGATATCCTGGGGCTGCGCGTGACCCGCGAAGAGGCCGGGTGCGTGTGGCTGTCCTCGAACGGGCGGATGGCCGAGCTGGTGCTGCACGAGGCAAGCGAAAACGCCATGCGGTCGCTGGGCTTCGAGGCGGTGTCGGAGGCGGCGGTGGCCGAGGCGGCGGCGCGTGTCGCGGATGCGGGGTGTCGGCTGGTCTCGGACAAGCCGAGCCTCGACTGCTGCGCGACCGGCATGAGCTTCGTGACGCCGCAGGGCCACACGATCGAGCTGCACAGCCCCGTGGCTACAGATATCTACGGCAACCGCTACGCCACGGCGGGCATGCATCCCTTGCGGATCGATCACGTCAACATCACCTCGCCCGAGCCCGCGGAAACCCGCGGCCAGCTGGAGGCGATCATGGGCATGCGCCTGTCGGAGCGGATGGTGGACGACGGGCTGAGCTGGATGCGGGGCGCGAACCGGCTGCACCACATCCTCGGCATCGTGAAGGGCGAGACCGGGCTGCACCATTATTCGTGGGAGGTGGCCGAGTTCTCGGATTACTGCACGCTGGGCGACCGTCTCGACACGATCGAGAAGAATTTCATCTGGGGGCCGGGCCGTCACCGGCCGGGGGACAACACCTTCGCCTATTACATCGATGCCTGCGGCGCGATGGTCGAGTGCGCGGGCAACATGGCGCTGATCAACGACGATGACCGCTATGAGCCGAACGTGATCACCGCGCTCAAGCGGCCCGACAACGTGCGGGTGATGAATGTCTGGGGCGAGCCCGCGCCCCTGCCGTGGCGCGAGCATCGCTTCCCCTGGGCGGCGCCCGTGGCGTGAGTGAGCTTCGGGGGGGAGGGGTATGACAAGGCTGGGAATTCTCGAGGGGTCGCTGCGCCGGGCATCGCTGTCGCGCGCGGTGGCGCGGGCGGCGGCGGGCCTTGTGCCGGAGGGTATGGACCCCGTGGCGCTGCCCAATCCCGGCACCCTGCCGCTGTTCGATCAGGACATCCTGGAGGCGGGCATGCCCGAGAGCGTAGCGGCCATGGTCGCCGCGGTCGAGGGGGTGGATGCCGTGTTGATCGTGACGCCGGAATACAACTGGTCGATCCCCGGCGGGCTGAAGAACGCGATCGACTGGCTGTCGCGGGTTTCGCCCAACCCGATGGCGCGCAAGCCCGTCTCGGTCTGGAGCGTGTCGCCCGGCCTTTTGGGGGGTGCGCGCGTGCATGAAAGCCTGCGCCAGACGCTGCACTGCCAGGACGCGCTCATCATGGCCAAGCCCGAGGTGCAGGTCGCGGGCGCGCGCGGCAAGGTGGATGTCGCGGAGAGCGCGATCACCGACGCCGATACCGAGGCCTACCTGCGCGGGCACCTTTCGAGCTTCGCCGCATTCTGCAACTCCTGGAGCCGCGCCTAGGCGCGGCCTCGATCCGACCCGAAGACGAGGCGCAAAGTCATGGAACATCCGCTTACATTCATGTCCGACGGCCTGAAGCTGTCCGGCGTGCTGCATGTGCCCGAGGGGCGCAAGCCCGGCCAGCGGCTGCCGACCTTCATCGTGCTGCACGGGTTCGTCGGCACGAAGGACAAGTCGCATGTGGAGCTGGTCTCGCACATGCTGGAGGCGATGGGATACTGCGTCTTCCGGATCGATTTCCGCGGCTGCGGCCAGTCCGAGGGGGCGCGCGGCGAGGTGCGCTGCCACGACCAGGTGGCGGATGCGCGAAACGCGCTGACCTTCATCGCCGAGCGCGAGGAGGTGGACCCCGAGCGGATCGGCCTGACCGGGCACAGCTTCGGCGCGGCGGTGGCGATCTTCACCGGGGGCGTGGACCGGCGGGTGGCCTGTGTCATGTCGCTGTGCGGCTGGGGCGACGGCGAGCGCAAGTTCCGCGGCCAGCACCCGACGCCGGAGGCCTGGGAAAAGTTCACCGGCATCCTCGAGAAGGGCCGCCGCCACCGCGCCGAGACGGGCGAGAGCCTGTGGGTGTCGCGCTTCGACGTGGTCCCGATCCCCGAGGAGCTGCGCAAGAACCTGTCGCCGCATGCGCAGTTCGAGGTGCCGGTCGAGACCGCGATCAGCATGTATCATTTCCGCGCCGAGGACGTGGTCGCCGATATCGCGCCGCGCCCGCTTCTGCTGTTCCACACGGCGGGCGACGTGATCACGCCGATGGAGCAATCCATCAGCCTGTTCCAGAAGGCGGGCGCCAATGCCGAGCTGATGATCCCCACGGGCGTGTCGCATTTCCCGCTGTCGGACGAGGACGCGCCACACACCCGCGCGCTGATCTCGGCCTGGCTGAAGAAGTTCTTTCCGACCCCGCTGGACGCCGAACCATGACGCGGTTTCGCCCGGACGACCTGAAAGGCTACGCCGCGGCGCTTCTGGGGGCGGTGGGCTACTCGCCCGAGCATGCCGAGCGGGCGGCGGATATCCTGGTCTGGGCGAATGCACGCGGGGCGGAGTCGCACGGGGTTCTGCGCATCCCGCGCTATGGCGAGATGGTCGAGACGGGGCTGATCGACCCCAAGGCGGTTCCGTCCATCGTGTCGCGCGAAGGCGCGGTCGCGGTGGTGGAGGCCGCGCGCGCGCCGGGGCCGTCCGGCATGGTCGTCGCGATGGACACGGCGATCGGGATCGCCGAAGCCTCGGGCATCGGCTGGTGTTCGGCGCGCAACATCACCCACGCGGGCGCGGTCGGCTATTTCGCGCTGCGCGCTGCCGAGCGGGGGTGCCTCGGCATCGTGATGACGGCCTCGGGGCCGCTCATGGCCTATCACGGCGCCCGCGTCGCGGGCCTGTCGACGAACCCGATCGCCATCGCGGTGCCGACGCGGGGGGTGCCGCTGCTGCTGGACATGTCCACCTCGACCGTGGCGCTGGGCAAGATCCTGCATGCGAAGGACACGGGCACGCCGATCCCCGAGGGATGGGCCATCGACGCCGAGGGCGCGCCGGCGACCGACCCCGCCAAGGTCGCGACGTTGACGCCGCTGGGCGGGCCCAAGGGCTCGGGCCTGTCGCTGATGATCGAGGTCCTGGCCAGCGTGCTGGTGTCGAACCCGGCGATCTCGGACGCTCTTTCGGGCGGGAAGGGCGCGATGAACGGTGCGGCGCTGGCGCTGAAGGTCGCGGCCTTCGCCGACCCCGATGTCTTCGCCGCGCAGGTCGCCGAGCTGGCCGGAAGCCTCAAGGCGCTGCCGAAGGCGCCGGGCACCGACGAGATCCTGATGCCGGGCGAGCGCGGCTTTCGCCTTGCCGCCGAGCGGGAGGCCACGGGCATCCCGGTCGCGCGGGGCACGCTCGACCGGCTGGCCGTGATGGGCGCGCGGTTCGGCATCGCACCGCCCGAGCCCATGCCGCCGCCCTGACGCGGCGGCCGGGAGAGACCACGACGCCTGACACATCAACGCCGGAAGGGAGGGGCGAACATGCAGGGCACCGGGCAAGACCAGCCATCCATCGCACGGCGCGCCGTGAGCGGCACCGTCCTGCTGGTGATCGGCGTGGTCATGCTGGCGGTGGCCTGGGATTACCCGGTGGGGCGTCTGACGCAGATGGGGCCGGGCTTCGTGCCGCGCATCATCGGCTTCGCGATTTGCGCGCTGGCCGCCTGCATCATCGCCGTCGACGTGACCTCGCCCGGCGAGGCGCGGGACGCGCGGGTGCATTGGCGCGGGCTGATCTTCGTCTCGGCGGCGATCCTCGTCTTCGCGGGGCTCGTCGATGTCGCGGGGCTGGTGCCCGCGATGTTCCTGGCGGTCGCGATCTCGATGTTCGGCGATGACCGGGCCCGGCCGCTGACCGTGCTGATCTACGCCTCGCTGGCGACGCTGGGGGGATGGCTGTTGTTCCTCGTGGCGCTCGAGCTGCCGATCCCGGCGTTCTGGAGGTAGCGGCGATGATCGACCAGTTCATCCTTGGCCTCGGCATCGTGATGCAACCGCATATCCTGGTCTATGCGTTCATCGGCGTGTTCATCGGCCAGCTGATCGGCGTGCTGCCGGGGATCGGGGCGGTCACGGCGATCTCGCTGCTGCTGCCGGTGACCTTCTACCTCGACGCGACGACCTCGATGATCATGCTGGCGGGCATCTACTACGGCTCGCAATACGGGGGCTCGATCGCCTCGATCCTGCTAAACCTGCCGGGCACGCCCTCCTCGGTGGTGACCTGCCTCGAGGGCTACCCGCTGTCGCGGGACAACCGGGCGGGGCTGGCGCTGTTCGTGGCGGCCTTCTCCTCCTTCGTGGGCGGCATGATCGGGCTCGCGATCCTGGTGCTGGCCGCGATCCCGATGACGGTGATCGCGCTGCGCTTCGGCGCGCCGGAATACGCGATGCTGGTGATCCTCGGCCTGCTGGCGGCCTCGCTGATCGGCACGGGCTCGCAGCTGAGGTCCTTCGCGATGGTGCTTCTGGGCATCGCGCTGGGCCTTGTCGGGGCGGACCAGACGACCGGCTATTACCGCTTCGTGGCGATGCCGGAACTGGCCGACGGGATCAGCCTGGTGTCGCTGGCGATGGGTCTTTTCGGCGTGAGCGAGATCATCCGCAACGCTTCGGTCCGGCACCCGCCGGGATCGCCCATCCCCATCGGCATCCGCGATGTCATCCCCACGCGGGCGCAGGCGCGATCGCTTGCAATGCCGATCCTGCGCGGCTCGGCGGTGGGCAGCTTCTTCGGCACCCTGCCGGGCACGGGGGCGGCCATCGCCTCCTTCATGTCCTACGCGGTAGAGCGGCGCTTTTCGCGCACGCCCGAGAAATTCGGCAAGGGGCATCTGCCGGGCCTCGCCGCGCCGGAATCGGCCAATAACGCGGCCGCCCAGACCGGCTTCATCCCGACGCTGACGCTGGGCATTCCCGGCGACGTGGTCATGGCGCTGATCATCGGCGCGCTGATCCTTAACGGGATCGTGCCCGGACCGCGCCTGATGACCGAACAGCCCGAGCTGTTCTGGGGCGTGATCGCGAGCTTCTTCGTCGGCAACATCATCCTGCTGCTGATCAACATCCCGCTGATCCGGCTCTGGGTGCTGCTTCTGCGCATCCCTTACCAGAAGCTTTACCCGGTGATCATCGTGATGATCTGCGTGGGCGTCTATTCGCATCGCACCAGCGTCACGGACGTGATGCTGACGCTGGCCTTCGGGGTGCTCGGCTACCTGATGAAGTCCTACCGCTTCGAGCCGGCGCCGGTGCTTCTGGGCTTTGTTCTCGGCCCGCTGCTCGAGGACAACTTCCGCCGCGCGATGCTGATCTACCGCGGCGATTTCACCGTGTTCGTGACCCGGCCCATCAGCGCGATCCTGGTCGCGTGTTCGGTGGCGCTGATCGCGTTCGCAATCTGGTCGGGCCTCCGTGCCCGTCGAAGAGCCGTCCGGGCGTCACCATGACCGGACACGCCAACGCCCGCATCGGGCGGGTGCCAGGCCAACGGGAGGTCTGCGGCCTGACACCACTGGAACTGAACTGACCCTTGGGAGGACTATCATGATCAAGACCCTACTCGTCGCCGTGCCGCTGGCGCTGGCCCTTGCCGCGCCCACGATGGCGCAAGAGTTTCCCGACCGCGCCATGCGGATCGTTCACGGCTTCGGCGCGGGCGGCAACGCCGACACCGTGTCGCGCATCATGGCCGAGGCGATCTCGGCCGATCTGGGGCAGCCCGTCGTCGTCGAATCGCGCCCCGGCGCGGGCGGCACCGTGGCCTCGGGCTATGTCGCCGGAGAGGAGGGCGATGGATACACCATGCAGCTGATGGTGGGCGGTCATGCCGTGGCGGCCGCGCTCTACAACCAGTTGCCCTACGACTCGGTGAATGATTTCACCTTCCTGTCGACGCTTGGCCAGTTCCCCTTCTTCGTCGCCACGCGCGCCGGGGAATACGCATCGATCACCGACCTGATCGAGCAGGCCCGCGCCGAGCCCGGCAGCATCGTCGTCGGTCACTCGGGCGTGGGGTCCACCCAGAACCTGACCGGGGAGCTGCTGGACCTGCAGACCGGGGCCGAGTTCATCCACGTGCCCTACCAGGGCGGGGCGGCGGCTGCGACCGCGCTGCTCGGGGGTGAGGTCAACATGATCATCGACACCGGCACCGTGATCACCGGGCAGGCCGAGGCGGGCGTGTTCGACGTGCTCGCCGTGACCTCGGCCGAGCGCTGGCCGGATGCGCCCGACGTGCCGACGCTGGCAGAGACCGTCGCGCCGGGCTTCGACGTGATCTCGTGGACGGCGCTGGGTGCGCCCGCGGGTGTGCCCGATGATGTCGCAGCGATCCTGTCCGAGGCGATCGGCAACGCGCTTGCGCAGCCCGACGTGCAGGAGCGTATCGCGGCCCTGGGTGCCGCGCCCGGCGGGTCGACCGGGGCCGAGCTGCAGGCGCTGATCGAGCGCCAGATCGCGGTCTGGACCGAGGTGATCGACGCCGCGGGCATCGAACGCCGCTGACCCACCCCGGCGCGCGGCGGCATCGTCTGCCGCGCGCCATATGCCACCCGCAGGACACACGAGGCCCCGATGACCGCGAAAACGCCGGAAGAGCTATATGCCACCATGCTGCGCCGGTCGCTCTGGGTGGTCACGACGCGGCCCGCCCGTGGCCCCGGCATGCAGGAGCTGCTGCCCGCGCATCTCGACTACCAGGTCGCGCTGGAGCGGGAGGGTGTCCTGTTCGGTGCGGGGCCCATCTTCGAGGAAGGCGGCAGCGTTCCGACCGGCGGCATGATCATCCTGCGCGCCGAGGACGAGGCCGCGGCCCGAGCGCTGGCCGATGCCGACCCGTTTCACGCCGCCGGTCTGCGCCACTACACGCTGCATCGCTGGATGCTGAACGAAGGCGCCATGACGGTGACGGTGCGCTATTCCGACCAGACGGCAGTCATCGGCTGAATGCGGCCCGGACCCGGCGGAGGTCGACCTCGACGCGCTGATCGGGGAGGGTAGGCCGGGCGATGACGCGGCCACGATCACATCCGGAGACGACCCATGACCGACAAGCTTCTCGTTTCGCAAGAGGACGGCATCGCCATCCTGACCCTCAACATGCCCGAGCTGCGCAACCCGATCACCGATGCCGACATGGTCGCCGAGATCTGCGCGGCGATGGAGTGGCTGAACGCCGACCAGTCGATCCGCTGCGCGATCCTGACCGGGGCGGGAAAGGCGTTTTCCTCGGGCGGGAACCTGAAACACATGCGCGACAAGGAGGGCATTTTCGCCGGCGACGCCATCGCCGTGCGCAACGCCTATCGCGCGGGCATCCAGCGCGTCGCCCGCGCGGTCTGGTCGGTCGAGGTGCCCATGATCGCGGCCGTCAACGGCCCCGCCTACGGGGCGGGCTGCGACCTGACGCTGTTCTGCGACATCCGCATCGCGTCGGAGACCGCGACCTTCGCCGAGAATTTCGTCAACGTGGGCATCATCTCGGGCGATGGCGGCGCGTGGATATTGCCGCGGCAGGTCGGGCTGTCGCGCGCCGCCGAGATGGCCTTCACCGCCGATCCGATCGATGCGCGGACGGCGCTGGACTGGGGGCTGGTGTCGCGGGTCACGCCGCCGGGCGAGCTGATGGAGGCGGCGATGGAGCTGGCGCGCCGGATCGCGCGCAACCCGCCGCGGCAGCTGCGCCTGACCAAGCGGCTGCTGCGCGAAGGCACCGTGGCGACGCTGGATCAGCTGCTGGAGCTGTCGGCCGCCTACCAGGGCGCGGCGCACCAGACGGCGGACCACGCCGAGGCGGTCGCCGCCCTGCTCGACCGGCGGGACGGCAGGTTCACCGGGCAATAGCCGGTCAGGCCGCGGGGGCGGTGTCCACCAGAAAGGCGCGCACGACGACATGGCCGGGGTTGGGGCTGCGCGACTGCAGGCCGCCGAGAAAGAGGCGGCGGTTCAGGACCTCCCACCGGCCGCCACGGGGGGCGGTGACGTGGATGCGCGAGAGCGCGTAGCGCTCGGGGCTGCGGTCGGCATCCACGATCACCCGGTTGTCGATCCCGATCACCTCGCCGTCGCCGGTGCACATCTCGTAGAGCGCCGAGAGCTCCTTGATGCCGTCGGGGCGCAGCGTCTGGCGGTCGGCGCCGCCCGGACGGATCGTGCCCTCGAACCCCGGGAGCGCCGGGCCGCCGGTGAACCGGCCGCCAAGGATCGGCACGATGAAGCGGTGACCGGCCGGGCCGGGGCCGAGATCCTCGCGCGGGGCGACGAGAACGACGGCCTCCCAGGCGAGCTGCACGGCGAAGCCCTGCGGCGGGTAGCCCGCGAGGATGTCGCGGAATGCTGGGTCGTCCATGGGGCCCTCCCGGTCACGTGCATGATGGCCGATGCTGTCGCAGCACGGAAAAGGTGTGATCGTCAATCCCGATCACTCCTGCCAGCTATTGATTATTCTTTTATCGTTGCCGCCGCTAGCCTTCGTGGAGTGTACGCCTCACGCGGCACGATCGGGAGGAGATCATGAAGAACGGATTCATTGGCGGCTTTCGCCGTGCGGCCTGCGTGGCCGGGTTGGTCGCGGCGGGCCTGACGGCGCCGGCGCTGGCCGAGGACAACCTCGTCATTTCCATCGACACCGGGCCATCGCACCTGCAGACGGAACTGGTGCGCCGCTTCGCCGAGGAACTGGCGGCGCGCTCGGATGGCGCGCTGACCGCCGAGGTCTTCGATTCGGCGCAGCTGTTCAACAGCCGCGACGCCGGGCGTGCCGTGGCGCGCGGTGACGCCGGAATGACCATCCTGACCTCGCCCGCGCTCAGCCGGGTCGAGGCGAACCTGAACATCTTCGACCTGCCGATGCTGAACGGCCTGTCGGTCGAGGACCGGATCGCGCTGGTCGATGGCGAGTTGGGGCAGCGCCTGTCCGGTATGGTGGGCGAGACGCTGGGCGTCGTGGTGCCGGGCAACTGGCTGCTCTTGGGCCGGGTGCGCTACTGGTCAACCCAGCGCCCGCTGAACACGCTGGCCGATTTCGAGGGGCTGCAGGTCCGCATTCCCGGCGGCGCGGCGCTGGTCGCCCGGCTCGAGGCGCTGGGCGCGACCGCGGTCGTGATGCCCTTCGCCGATACCCCGCTGGCGCTGCAGCAAGGCGTGGTCGATGCGACCATGGGCTCGACCGAGACGATGCTGTCGCAGAACCTCGTCGATACGGGCATCAGCTACGCCTATTGGGACGAAGGCATCTTCGGCTTCCGCGTGCCGATCGTGAATGCCGGGTACTGGGACGGTCTGAGCGACGAGCAGAGGGCGCTGTTCACCGAGATCTGGAACGAGATCATGGCCGAACAGCGCGCCGTCACGATGTCCAACGAGGACCGCGACCAGGCCGCGCTCGAGGCGCAGGGGGTCACCTTCGTCACTGCCACGCCCGAGGATGTCGCGCGCTCTCGCGAGCTGCAGATGGCGATCCAGCCCGAGCTGATCGAGACGCTCGGCATCTCGGACGAGATCGTGGCGCTGGCCGAGGCCGCCATTCCGTGAGCCGCATCCTCGATGCCATCGACAGGGTGATCGGCTGGATCGCGGCGATGATTCTGCTGATCACCTTCTGCCTGCTCACCTTCAGCGTCTTCGCAAGATACGTCGCGGTGGGCTGGCAGATCGACTGGATCCTCGAGGTGGTGGTCTTCGCGATCGCATGGGCGGTGCTGCTGGGCGTCGCCCGGATCGAGAAGCGCGCGGGCCATATCCGGGTGGATTTCGTGGTCGCCCGGTTGGGTGACCGCTGGCAGCGGACGGCCGAGATCCTGTCGCTTCTCTTCGCGCTCGCGGTGGGGCTGTTCTTCGTCTGGTCGGGCAAGCTGGTGGTCGAGGATGCGATCCGCTGGGGCGAGAGAACGGACAGCACGCTGCGCATTCCGCTCTGGGTCTACTATGCCGCGCTCTCGACCAGTTTCGCGATCCACGCGCTCTTCATCCTGCAGCGCCTTTACAACGTGATCCGCGGCGCGCCGCTGATGATGCATGGCGAAGACCTCGCCGACTGACCCGACACATTTCGGCCCGTATCAGAAGGGAAGGCGCTCCAGATGCTGTTGATCGCGATCCTGACGCTCGTCATCCTGCTGATGATCGGTGTGCCGATCTACCTCGTGCTGATCGGAACGGCGACGGTTTTCCTGCTGATCGAGGGCAAGTCGGTGGCGGGGCTGGGGCAGCATATCCTCGACCACCTGAATTCGCCGATCCTGGTCTCGGTGCCCTTCTTCCTGCTGGCCGCGGTGCTGATGCGGGGCGGCGGCATCGCGCGGATCCTGTTCGGCGCGGCGCGCACATGGATCGGCTGGATGCCGGGCGGGCTTGCGGTGTCGGGCGTGGCCGCAACCGCCGTCTTCGCCGCGATCACCGGCTCGTCGGCGGCCACGGCGATGGCCATGGGCACGCTGCTGGTGCCGATGATGGTGGAAAAGGGATACGACCGGAATTTCGCCATGGGGCTGACGGCGGCGGCCGGGACGCTGGGCATCCTGATCCCGCCGTCGCTGCCGATGATCCTGATCGGGATCGTGGCCGAGGAGTCGATCCCGCGCCTGTTCCTCGGCGGCGTGATCCCCGGGCTTTTGCAGGCGCTGCTTTTCGCGCTCTACATCGTGCTGGTCGCCAACCGCGTCGGCGGGAGCGCCGAGCCGCTGGTGCCCGCGCGCGTCTTCATGCAGGAGAACATCCGCGCCTTCCCGGCCTTCCTGATCCCCGTGGTCGTGCTGGGCGGCATCTACGGCGGCTTCGTCACCCTGACCGAGGCGGCGGTTCTGGGCGCGCTCATCGCGCTGTTCACGGTGCTGTTCATCTACCGCACCGCGAGCCCGCGGAAGGTCTTTCGGCTGTTCACCGAGGCGATCGACCGGACCTCGGTCATGATCCTGATCATCATGGGGGCGACGCTGGTCTCGGCCTGGATGATCCGCTCGGGCATCCCCCAGGACCTGGCCGAACGGATCGTCGCCAGCGACCTGGAGGTGTGGCAGTTCCTTCTGATCATGAACATCTGCCTGCTGGTGATGGGCATGTTCCTGGAAGGGGTGGCGATCATCCTGATCGTGCTTCCGGTGGTGGCGCCCGTGGTGCGCGCCATGGGCATCGACCCGGTGCATTTCGCCGTGATCATGGTGGTGAACATCGAGCTTGCGCTTCTGTCGCCGCCGATCGGGCTGAACCTGTTCGTGATGTCGAATGTCACCGGGCGACCCGTGGGCGAGGTGTTGCGCGGTACGATCCCGTTCTTCCTGATCATGCTGATCCTGCTGATCCTCGTGACCTACGTGCCGGTCCTGTCGACCTGGCTGCCCACGGCGGTGATGGGCTGAGGGGTCAGCCCGCGGTCAGGAACTTCGCGAAATGCGCGGTGGCCTGGCTGGCCTGCTCGCCCTTCCACAGGAAGCCGAGCGGCGCGAGATCGAAGCGCATGGCGCAGTCAAGCTCGACGATCTTGCCGGTGTCGAGATAGGGCAGGGCGACCGAGCGGGGGATCAGCGCGAGGAAGTCCTCGGAGCCGAGCAGCTGGACCGTCATTTCAGGCACATGCACGATGATGTCGCAGCGCGTCGCGTTGCTCCAGCCATGTTCGGCAAAGGCCTCCTCGAAGCGGATGCGGGCGATCGAGTCGATCCGGTTCATCAACCAGCGGAACCCGCCGAGCTCTGCGGGCGTGATGTCGTCGCGCCCGGCCAGCGGATGCCCGGGGCGGCAGACGGTGATCAGCGCATCCTCGCGGCAGGCCACGAAATGCCAGCCCTCGGGGATCACCCCGGGCGAGCGGATGCAGAGGATATCGCAGGTGTCATCGGCGATCTGTTGCAGCGGGTCGGGGCCCGAGGACTGGCTGAGGATGACCTGTATCGCCCGCGCGCTGCGCGCCACGTCCGGCAGGATCGGGTGGACCAGCCCCAGCATCCCCGCCTCGGAGGCGGCGACGCGCACCAGCCCCTCTTTCCTGGCGAGGCCGCCGGCGATGGTCTCGGCCCCCTCGCCAAGCGCGCCGAGGATGCGCCGCGCGATCGGAAGCAGGTCGCGCGTGATCTCGGTCGGCTCCACGCCGCGGGCATGGCGGAAGAAGAGCCGGGTTTCCGTCAGCTCCTCCAGTTCGGCGATCACCTGGCTGATCGAGGGTTGCGTCATCCCCAGCGCGGTCGTCGCCTTGCGCATGCTGCCAAGCTCGGACACCCGGATCAGCACCTCGAGGTGCCGGAACTTCGCCCGCGTCAGAAGGCGGCGCAGGATGACGGTGGAGCTTGTCGCCATGTGATAGGGTCTGCCTATTGGTGCCAGCCAAAACAAATTATAGCTTTATCGCTGCGGGGTCTATCCTTGGCGTCGGTTCGACCCAAGACGAGGAAACCCCAGGCGCATGACCTTCCTGCAGCTGACCCCCACGGCGGTGGACCTGCCGAATGGCGTCACCCTGAATTATGTCCGGGAAGGAAAGGGTTACCCGGTGATCTTCATCCATGGCGCCATGGGGGACTGGCGCGCATGGGCCGCCCAGTGGGAGGCCTTCACCGCCGAGTACGACTGCATCAGCTATTCGCGGCGCTATTCCTTTCCCAACCCCAACACCATGCCGTCGCCCGACCATGGCGCGCTGGTCGAGGCGGGCGATCTGCGCCTTTTCATGGATGCGCTGGGGATCGACCGGGCGATCCTCGTCGGCAGTTCCTACGGCGGGTTCACCGCGCTTGCGCTGGCCGTGGACGCGCCCGAGCGTGTCGCGGCCGTCATCGCGGTCGAGCCGCCGATGATGCGCTATGCCGAGATGGACGAGGCGGGCGCCGCCATCGCCGCCGAGTTCCGCGCCACCACGGTCCTGCCGTCCCGCGCAGCCTTCGAGCGGGGCGATGACGCCGAGGGCACGCGCATCCTGACCGAGGGCATCGTCGCGCGCGGCGGACAGCGCCGGACGCCCCCGCCCGAGATCATGCAGGGCCGGATGCAGAACGCGCTGGCCGCGCGCATGCTGGCGCTGTCGAGTGACGAGTTTCCCCTGCTGCCGCCAGACCGGCTGGCCGCGCTGCCGATGCCGGTGCTCCTGATGTCGGGGGCCGAGACCGCGCCGGTTCACGCGGCGATCTTCCGCAATGTCGCCCGCCACATGCCGGGTGCGGGGTCGCAGATCGTCGAGGGCAGCGGGCATTCCGTCTCGCGCCAGCAGCCCGAGCGCTTCAACGAGATCGCTTTGGGCTTCCTGAAGGGGGCACTTGCCGGGCCGCGTGGTGCGCATGCCGCCAAGGATGACTGCCGCGTCTAGCGGGCCGTTGCCTCACTGCAGGGCGAAGAGGTCGACGACGACGCGGGCCGCGTCGCGGCGTCCGGTTCCGACGAACAGGCGCGTGTTGACCCAGTCGTATTTCGGGCTGCCCGTCTCGAGGCGGGCATGGGTGCGCATGTAATAGCTGTCCGGCGGGACATCCTCGCCGCGGGCGAGGGCGGCGATGACCTCGGGCGGGCCGTTGCGGAACCCGAAGTTGATGATCTCGATCAGCGCGCCATCCTCGGTCTCGAAGGCGTAGCGCGTGTCGAGCTGGGCCGTGCCGTCGGCGAAGATCGTCTGCCAGTCCGCGCCGAGGTTCAGGATCTTGCCGGAGATGCCGGGGCCGGTGACGCGGCCCCCGATGATCGGGACGATCCGGCGCTGGCCCGCGCGGCCCGCGCCCATCTCCCGGATCGGGGCAAGCTCGACCTCGAGGCGGCAGAAGAACTCGAGCCGGGGCGCGACGGGTAGGTCCTGGGGCATGGACATGGCGACATCCAATCGGAAAGACGGCGGGCGCGAGACCCGCCCGGATCACGTGATCGGTCTGTCACAGACTGAGGCCTGCGGCCAGAGGGCGCAAGGCGATCCCGGCGCCTACCCGCGGCCGGTCATCCGGCGACAGCCGAATAGCCGAGGTAGTTCAGGACGGCCGCGACAGCCCAGAACGGCGCGAAGAGGATGCCGACATTGCGGCCGTTGCGGCTGACACGCGGGTGATGGCCGAGGCCCGGTATGCCGGCATGATTGGCGTTCACCAGCGCGAAGAGGGCCGCCATGATCCCGAAGACCAGGTGCAGAGCATGGCGCTCGGCCAGCGGCAGCGTCAGCCCGTAGAGGACACCTGCCGCCACGGCGATGAAGGCGAGCGCGCCCTGGCGTTGCTCGAAGAGCAGCAGGAAGATGTAGTCGGCGCCCGCGGGCGCCTTGTCGCGCGGGGCGGCGCCGAGGGCGGCATCCAGCATGGCGACCTGGTCGTCATGGCTGAGCGCCCTGGTGGGGCGCGGAAGGCCGAGGGCGAAGACCGGAAGCACCCAGTTCACGACCCATCGCGCCCAAAGGGGGCGGAAAACCTCGACCGCGTGAACCAATGCGGGGGCGAGGCACAGGAGCAGGCCGAGGGTGGAGGCAAGGGTCGTCGACATTCGGGATACTCCGGGACTTGGGGAACCGTGGGAAGGGACCGGCCTTGGGCCGGGGAGATGTCGCTTGTGCGGCGGGTCGCCGTGCTGCCCGGCCGGACAAGGGGGGCGTGCCGGTGATGGGCGGGGCGCGCGCCCCTCGCGATCTCATGGGGCAAGGCCCCCCTGCGGTCTGCGGCACCCTTCTGATTGCGCATCGTGTTACCGGTTGGTACAAATACTTGC
>CBFIFZ010000048.1:0-15633 GCA_965661995.1 Roseicyclus sp. | reverse complement strand
GCCCGCGCCGACGATGCCGCCGGGCACCGCGGCCATGGCGCGGATCGCGTCGAGGGCGGCGGGGGTGCGCAGCGTGACCTCGAGCGCGGGCAGACCGCCCGCGACCAGCGCCTCGGCAAGCGGGCGGGCTGTCGCGGCATCCTCCACGACGAGAACCGGGATGATGGGCGCGCGGGCGGCGATGGCGCGGGTGGCTTCGGACTGGGCCATGGGGGTCATGTTGTATGTCCTGGCTGGCGTGGATTGCATATTTTGGGAAAGATGAAGGGGCGGCGTTTGTCTAGACCACGACGCCCGCCCCCTCGCTTGCGGGGCCTGCGGTCCGGCGGAAGATCTCGAACATCTCGCGACCGACGCCGTGGCTGTTGGCCGAGAGATCCGGCGTGGCGGGCGCGCGGTCTGCCACGCCCTCGGTCAGCACCTCGAGCCGTCCCTCCACCGCGTCGACGCGCAGGATGTCGCCGTCCTGCAGCTTGCCGATCAACCCGCCGTCCAGCGCCTCGGGCGCAACATGGATCGCCGAGGGGACCTTGCCGCTCGCGCCCGACATGCGGCCATCGGTGACGAGCGCCACCTTGTGGCCGCGGTCCTGCAGCACGGCGAGGATCGGGGTCAGCGCGTGCAGTTCCGGCATGCCGTTGGCCTTGGGCCCCTGGAAGCGGACGACGACGACGACGTCGCGGTCGAGCTGTTTGGCCTGGAACGCCTTTTTCACATCCGCCTGGTCCTCGAAAACGGCGGCAGGCGCCTCGATCACGTGGCGCTCGGGGGCGACGGCGGAGACCTTCATCACCCCGCGGCCGAGGTTGCCCGACAGGTCGACCAGCCCGCCCTGCGGCTGGAACGGGTCCGAGGCGGGGCGCAGGATCTTGTCGTTCAGCGTCTCGCGCGGGCCGTCGGCCCAGCTGAGCGCACCGTCCTTCAGCGTCGGTTCCTGCGCATAGAGCGCAAGGCCCTTGCCGGCAGCCGTCAGCGTGTCGTCATGCAGGAGCCCGGCCTGAAGCAGGTCACCGATCATGTAGGCAAGCCCGCCCGCGGCGTGGAAATGGTTCACGTCCGCCAACCCGTTCGGATAGACCCGCGCCATGAGGGGCGTGGCCGCCGAGATATCGGCGAAATCGGCGGGGTCGAGGATGACACCGGCCGCGCGTGCCATGGCGACAAGGTGGATCACGAGATTGGTCGAGCCGCCCGTCGCCATCAGCCCGACGATGCCGTTCACGAAGGCTTTCTCGTCGAGGATGTCGCACACCGGCGTATAGGCGTTGCCAAGCGCCGTGATCGCGGCCGCGCGCTCGGTCGCGGCCTCGGTCAGCGCGTCGCGCAGGGGGGTGCCGGGGTTCACGAAACTGGCACCGGGCAGGTGCAACCCCATGAATTCCATCAGCATCTGGTTGGAGTTCGCCGTGCCGTAGAACGTGCAGGTGCCCGGCCCGTGATAGGAGGCCATCTCGGCCTCCATCAGCTTGTCGCGACCCACTTCACCCGCGGCGAACTGCTGGCGCACCTTGGCTTTCTCGTCGTTCGGCAGGCCCGAGACCATCGGCCCCGCGGGCACGAAGAGCCCCGGCAGGTAGCCGAAGGTGGCCGCGGCGATGATCAGGCCCGGCACGATCTTGTCGCAGACGCCGAGGTAAAGCGCCGCGTCGAAGGTGTTGTGCGACAGCGCCACGCCTGTGGCCAGCGCGATCACGTCGCGGGAGAAGAGCGACAGCTCCATCCCCACCTGCCCTTGCGTGACGCCATCGCACATGGCGGGCACGCCGCCTGCGACCTGGGCGGTGGCGCCCACGCGGCGAGCGGCGGATTTGATCCGGTCGGGGTAATCCTTGAACGGCTGATGCGCCGAGAGCATGTCGTTATAGGCGGTGACGATCCCGATGTTGGGCGCGCGGGCGCCCACCAGCGCGGTCTTGTCCTCGCCCATCGCGGCATAGGCATGGGCCTGGTTCCCGCAGGTCAGATGCGCGCGGCGCGGCCCATCCTCGGCCAGGCGGCGCATCCGCTCGAGATAGAGGCCGCGCGGCCCCTCGGAACGTGCGATGATCCGATCGGTGACGGCGGCGATACGGTCGTCCAATGGCATCCGGTCTCTCCCCTCGGTGCGAGTCGCGAGAGGAGTATCATGTTAGCGCTAACAGCGCCAGTGCCCGAGGGCGGAACCGACCGATCGCCGCAGTCGGTTGCATGGGCATGCCGTCAGTCGGTGCACTCGAAGTGCAGACTGGCTGCGCTGGGGGCTGCAACCATATGGGCGCCCGATGCGCCCCGGGCCTGGCACATTTCCCGGGTCCGGAACTCGGCGACCTCGGCGAAACCGGGGGGCGGTGCGGCGGACTGGGTGGCGTAGGACATCCTCCCGTCGTGCACGCGCATCGTTTCGACCGGGTCGGAGGCCGACACGCCCTGCGAGGCCGGGGCAAGGACACCGCAATTGGCAAGCAGGGCCATCGGCAAAAGCACGATCGCCAGCCTGCGGGGGGTGAAACGTCGATCTTCCATCATCTGCCGTATCCTCCGTGTACATGACGATCGCAGCACGGCATGCACATGCCTTGCGATCTCGCATTCTTCGATCCCACCGCTTCGCAGGGCTCACCCTGACCTGTCGCGGCGCGACGTGCTCAACGGCTCGGACAGGCGACTTCCTGCATCACGATGCGGGCATCCTGCACGAGGGTCCTGCGTTCCTCGTAGACCGCGGGTGTTTCGCGCAACTCGACGATGCCTGTGTTGCGCCGGAAGTAGTATTGAACTGCCGGCGTCACGAGCACCTGCTCGACGCGGTATTGGGCGGGCATTTCCACTTCGCGGTAGCATGCGATCCGACGGTCGGTGTCGCGGGCCTGAACCGTGACCTCCTGCCCGCCAGTCGCCAGTGCGGCTGTCGGCAACACCGCAAGCGCCACCGCCGCATTCAGGAACCGTTTCATGTCTCACCTCGTTAACTGCTGCGATGGTGGGACAGGACAGGAAACAGGTGGTCTATCTATGGAAACAATTTGACCTTTTGCTGTCGAAAGGGGTGCGGGACCGCACCCCTTTCGACGCTTGGCAACGCCTTAGCGGCAGGGTGCCGGACGATTGACGTAGCGCTCGGGGTGGGTTTCCCGACGCACCTCGACGTAGACCGCAGGGTAATGCACGCGCACGGCCTGGCCGTTGCGATGCTCCCATTCGGTCCGAGCCGGGCGAACCAGTTCCTCGCGCACGGAGAATTGCGCGGGCACCAGCACGGTGTCGTAGCATGCGACGACTTCACCGTCCCACGCCTGGGCAGCCGTCGTGGCAGAAGCAACCACAAAAGCCGCGACAAAGGTTTTCTTGAGCATAATGGTCTCCACTTTTTACTCGTGCCGTTAGGTTAACAGCAGCCCGTGGGCATTGAACAAAAAACCGTGCACGCACTGAAGACAATCAATTTATATTATTTTTCAGAAAGTTATAGACAAATCCATCGCAAATTCGAATTACACTTCAATGACGTTGTTTCGCCTCAAAGGATAATGCCGGGACACCAGCATCACTGTGCCCCATCCCAAAACAAAAGGTGATTCGTCCCTGCCCTCGGAAAATGGCTTTTTCAGAGCGATTTCAGGGGATCAGACGGGCACGAGGCAGACAGGCACCAAAACTGCCCCGTCCAGCAAACCCGCTAGCCCCGGGGCTTTGCACGGACCCTGTCGGGGTCAGTGCGGCTGAACCCCCGGCAGGAACACACGCTCGTCGCGATACTTGAGCGAGACGCCGTCCTTGAACACGTGCACCTTCTCGGGTGCTGCGGTCATGCGCACGTCGCGCCCGCGCAGGTCGGGGTGGATGCCGTGCAGCTTGCCGATGACCGGATCATGCTTGGGATCGGTCTTGGCGAAGTAGAGAAGCGTCACCTCGCCGAGCGCCTCGACGATCTCGACCTTGCCGTGGAAGGCGAAATTGGCCTCCTCGGTGGCGATCATGTCCTCGGGGCGGATGCCGACCTGCACCTCGGCGCCCATGTCCTCGTCGCGGCTGGCGTAATGCGAGGTGATCGTGCCGCCCCCTTCCTTCAGCTCCAGCGTCGTCGTCTCGCCGGTGCCGACGATGCGCCCGTGCAGGAGGTTCATGGCGGGCGAGCCGATGAACTGCGCCACGAAGGTGGAGTTGGGCTGCTCGTAGAGCGTGAGCGGGCTGCCCACCTGCGCGATCCCGCCGCCGGCCAGCACCACGATGCGCGTGGCGAGCGTCATCGCCTCGACCTGGTCGTGGGTGACGTAGATCATCGTGCTGTCCGGCATCTGCTCTTTCAGCTGCGCGATCTCGATCCGCGTGGCCACGCGCAGGGCCGCGTCGAGGTTCGAGAGCGGCTCGTCGAAAAGATAGACCTTGGGGTCGCGCACGATGGAGCGGCCGATGGCGACGCGCTGGCGCTGGCCGCCGGAAAGCGCCTTGGGCAGGCGGTCGAGGAAGTTGGTCAGCTGCAGCTTGTCGGCAGCCGCCCGCACCTTCTTGTCGATGGTGTCCTTGTCCTTGCCCGCGATGCGGAGCGAAAAGGCCATGTTGTCGTAAACCGTCATGTGCGGGTAGAGCGCGTAGGACTGGAACACCATCGCGATGCCGCGCTGGCTGGGGGGCACGTCGTTCACCACCTGCCCGTCGATCTCGAGCGTGCCGCCCGTGATCCGCTCCAGCCCCGCGATCATCCGCAAGAGCGTGGACTTGCCGCAGCCCGAGGGGCCGACGAAGACGATCAGTTCGCCCGTCTCGATGTCGAGATTGATGTCGCTCAGCACCTTCACCGTGCCGCCGTAGACCTTCTCGACATCCGTCAGTTTCAGATCCGCCATGGTCCCCGTCTCCTCCCTCGTGTTGTCTTGCCCGCCTCAGTCGGCGTCTTCCAGCGCCGCGAAATAGGCCTGGTAGGGCGGCAGCATCACCTGCCGTCCGGTGTCATCCTCGATCGCCGTGAAGGGCGCGCCCTTGTCCTGCCGCCACCGGCCCGGGGGCAGCGCGACGGGATGGGCCAGATTGGTCATGTTGAACGCGCAGAACAGGCGTTGACCGCCATGCGCGCGCACGAAGCTGACGATGCCGTCTCCGGCCCATGGCTCTTCGAGCGTGCCCTTGATCAGCGGCGCCCAGGCTTGCCGGAAGCGGATCATGTGGCGGTAGAAGGCCAGCGTGCTGTCCTCCTTGGCCAATTGGTCGCCGACAGAGCGTTGCAGGTGTTCGACCGCGACCGGAAGCCAGGGCTTCGCATCGGAAAAGCCACCGTTCTGGTTGTCGGAAATCCACGGGATCGGCGTGCGGCAGCCGTCGCGGCCGCGGAACTTGGGCCAGAAGCGGATGCCGTAAGGGTCCTGCAGATCCTCGTAGGAGACATAGGCCTCGGTCAGGCCCAGCTCTTCGCCTTGATACAGGCAGACCGTGCCCCTGAGCGACAGAAGGAGCGCGGCGTAAAGCCTGCGTGCATCCTCGCCGAGGTTCCAGCGGCTGGCGTGGCGCACCACGTCATGGTTGGAAAACGCCCAGCAGGCCCAGCCATCGCCGATCTTTTCCTCGTACTCGGTCAGCACCTCGACCACCCGCTCGGGCGTGGGCGTGATGCCCGAGAGGAATTCGAACGAGTAGCACATGTGCACCTTGTCCCCGCCCGAGGTATACTCGGCCTGGATCTCCATGCCGCGCTGCGCGTCTCCCACCTCGCCCACGGCGGTGGCGGCGGGGTATTCATCCATCAGCGCGCGCAGGCGGCGAAGGAACTCGAGGTTCTCGGGCTGGTTCTTGTCATAAAGGTGGTTCTGCCAGTTGTAGGGGTTCACCTCGGGCGCGATGGTCGCATTACGCAAGGCCGGGTCGAGCGCCGGGTTGTCGCGCAATTCCCGGTCGTGGAAGTAGAAATTGATCGTGTCGAGGCGGAAGCCGTCGACACCGCGGTCGAGCCAGAAGCGCGCGACGCCCAGAAGCTCTTCCTGCACCTGCGGATTGTGCAGGTTGAGGTCCGGCTGCTCTTTCAGGAAGTTGTGCAGGAAATACTGCATCCGGTCGCCCGACCATTCCCAGGCCGAGCCGCCGAAGATCGACAGCCAGTTGTTCGGCGGGCTGCCATCGGGCTTGGCGTCGGCCCAGACATACCAGTCGGCCTTGGGGTTCTCGCGGCTGGTCTGGCTTTCGTGGAACCACGGATGCTGGTTCGAGGTATGGCTGAGCACGAGGTCGATCAGCACCTTCAGCCCCAGCTCATGCGCCCGCGAGATCAGCGCGTCGAAATCGCCCAAGGAGCCGAACATCGGATCGACGTCGCGATAATCGCTGACGTCATAGCCGAAATCGAGCATCGGCGAGCGGAAGAAGGGCGAAATCCAGATCGCGTCCACGCCCAGCTCGGCCACGTGCGGAAGCCGGTGGATGATGCCCGCCAGGTCGCCGATCCCGTCATGGTTCGAGTCCTGGAAGCTGCGCGGGTAGATCTGGTAGATCACCGCCCCCCGCCACCAGTCACGGTCGGGGGCGACGATCTCCTCGCGCGCCATGTCCTGCATGATCGTCATGCGCAGGTCTTTCCTGTTGTCACTTGACCGATCCGGCCAGCAGGCCGCGGACAAGGTAGCGTTGCATTGTGAAGAAGACGACGAGCGGAACCGCGATCGACACGAAGGCCGAGGTGGCCAGGATCTCCCAGTCGCCGCCACGGGTGCCCAGAAGCTCGACGATCTGGCGCGTCATGACCGTGGTCTCGCCCGAGCTGTCGATGAGGAACACCATGGCGACCAGCAGGTCGTTCCATGTCCACAGGAACTGGAAAATAGCGAAACTCGCCAGTGCCGGGAAACTGAGCGGCAGGATGATCTTCACGAAGATCTGGAAATCCGTGGCCCCATCCACCTTGGCGCATTCGATGATCTCGCGCG
The DNA here is from genome assembly GCA_965661995.1 of Roseicyclus sp. Lineage (GTDB taxonomy): Bacteria > Pseudomonadota > Alphaproteobacteria > Rhodobacterales > Rhodobacteraceae > Roseicyclus. The sequence continues at coordinate 8,746 of CBFIFZ010000048.1, read as the reverse complement.
GGAGGCCGACCATGTAGTTTCGCAACAGGTATATCGCGAGTGGCAGCCCGAAGCCGGTGTGGGCCAGCCACGTGCCGAGGTAGCCCTTGCCGATACCGATGTCGTTGTGCAGCGACAAAAGCGGGATCAGCGCCAGCTGCAACGGCACGACCAGAAGTGCCACCACCCCCGCGATCAGTAGCGCGCGGCCCGGGAAATCCATCCACGCCAGCGCATAGGCCGCGAAGGCCGCGATCAGGATCGGGATGATCGTCGCCGGGATCACCACGGTCAGCGTGTTGAAGAAGGCCTTGGCCATCCCCTCGCGGTTGGAGGGATCGAAAAGTACGGTCCAGTAATTGTTCAGCGTGAACTCGGGCGGGCTTTCGGCGGTGGCGAAGACGCGCTGCCCGCGGCCCGAGATCTGCTCGTCGGTGCCCGACCAGACGTAGTCGCCGTTGGCCTGCACGGTCATGGTTTCGCCATCGCCCATATCGGCGGTCTCGCCCGCCTGATAGGCCGAGATTTCGCGCGAGGAGGTCCCCCAGACGGCGATCGCGGCCGAGACGGCATCGGCGCTCGGCGCGCGGCCTTCGTCGACGTAGAAATTGCCCTCGACGACGTAGAGCCCATCGCGCTCGATCCGGTTCTCGCCGGGGTCGGCGGCGCGGAAGACCTCGTTGATCTCGGCCGGGAACAGCGCGGCCCACCAGCCCGAGGTACGGATCTGCTCGGTCGTGCGGAAGGACGAGATCAGAAGGCCCGCGGTCGGGAAGATCCAGAGCAGGACGAGCGCCACGACCGAGATATGGACCGCCCAGGTCAGCGAGGATTTCTTGCCGGCAATGTTATCCATTGGTTGCTCCCGTCCGGTCGCAGAAGGAATAGGCGTCCATCACCGCATCTCCTTGCGCGCATTGTAGACGTTCCACACGAGGATCGGCGTCACCAGCAGCATGATGATCATCGCCGCAGCCGAGCCCATGCCCCAGTCATTGGCGCGGAACATCTTGTCGTACATGTAATTGGCCAGGACCTGCGTCTCCCATTGCCCGTTGGTCATGGCGAAGACGATGTCGAAGACCTTGAGCACGACGATGGTGATGGTGGTCCAGACCACGACGATGGTGCCCGAGATCTGCGGGATCTTGATCTTGAAAAAGACCTGGAACGGGTTGGCGCCGTCCACGATTGCCGCCTCCACCGTCTCCTCGGGGATGCCGCGCAGCGCGGCCGACAGGATCACCATGGCGAAACCGGTCTGGATCCAGATCAGCACGATCATCAGGAAGAAGTTGTTCCAGAGCGGCACGGTCAGCCATTGCACCGGCTCGCCGCCCATCTGCACGAGCATCGCGTTCAGCACGCCGATCTGCGCCACGTCCTCGGGGCGGGCGTCATAGACCAGCTTGAAGATCACCGCGGCGCCCACGAAAGAGATCGCCATCGGCATGAAGATCAGCGACTTGGCGATGTTGCCCCAGCTGATGCGGTCGGTCAGCTGTGCGGCCAGAAGCCCGAAAGCCGTCGAGGCCGCGGGCACGATCAGAAGCCACAGGAAATTGTTGCGCAGCGCTTCCCAGAACTTGTCCTCGGCGAACATGCGCTGGTAATTCGACACCCCCGCCCATTCGAACCCGCCGCCGACGCGGTTGGTCAGGCTCAGGCGCATCGTCTCGACCACCGGGTAGGCGAGGTAGAGGCCGAGCGCGAAGATCGCAGGGAACAGGAACAGCCAGGGGCGGATCGCGTTGGCGCGGTTGATGTTGCGCCCCGCGTTCGGACCGGTCGGCTTGAACAGCACCCGATCGAGAAACTGGTTCGAAAGGTAGAAGTAACCGATGCAGCCGCCGACGCCCACGATGATCGTCAGCAAGCCCTGAAGTGCCGGGTTCATGCGCCCCTCCCTGTCCGAGAACCGGCAGCCGGCAGGGGTGATTGCGCCCCCTCGTGCCGGAAGTCCGGAGGTGGGGGTCCGGCCGCGCGGGGCAGCCGGACCCGGTCTCAAGTTCTCACGCTGTCGCGTGGATCACTGAAGCGCTTCCCAGCTTTCCTGGATCGAGGTCGCGACCTCCTCGGCGGATGCGCCGCCGACGAAATCGACCATGCCGGTCCAGAAGGTGCCTGCACCGATCGCCGCCGGCATCAGGTCCGAGCCGTCGAAGCGGAAGGTGGTGGCACCCAGCAGGATCTCACCTTGGCCGGCCTCGACCGCGGTCGGGTAGGCCTCGAGGTTCACACCGCTGTGGGGCGTCAGGAAGCCGCCCTGCGCCATCATGATCTCATGCGCGAAGGGGGTCTGCAGGAAGGCCATGAAGGCCGCGGTCGCGTCCGACGCATCGGTCACGGCCATCACGGTGCCGCCGCCGAGGACGGGATTGCCGAGGTCTTCACCCTCGAAAGAGGGGAAGTAGAAGAAGTCGGCATCGACGCCCACCTCGGTCCCCTCGGGGAAGAAGGCCGGGATGAAGGACGCCTGGCGGTGCATGTAGCAGCCCGGGGGCGAGGCGAAGAGGCCCGTGGGGCTGTCGCGGAAGTCGGTGGTCGCGACAGCGCCGCCGCCACCCTGCGCCCAGCCCTCGGACAGCGCGAAGGTGCCGAAGGTCTCGATTGCGTTCACGACGCGGGGGTCGTTGAAGGGGATCTCGTTCGAGACCCAGCCATCATAGACCTCGGGCGCCTGCGTGCGCAGCATGATGTCCTCGACCCAGTCGGTCGCGGGCCAGCCGGTTGCCGCACCCGACCCCAGGCCGATGCACCACGGCGTTTCGCCGTCTGCCACGATCTGCTCGGAGAGCGCGATCAGCTCTTCCATGGTGCCGGGAACCTCGTAGCCCGCATCTTCGAAGTTCTCGGGGACATACCAGACCAGCGACTTGAGGTTCACGTTGAAGAAGATGCCGTAGAACTCGTCGTCGCCATTGGCGTTGGCATAGGTGCCCAGGTCGACCCACGAGGACCCTGCCGCGTAGTTGTCGGTTACCCAGGCTTCCATCTCGTCACCGAGCGGGGCGAGTTGCCCGTTGCCCGCCAGAACCGCCGCGAGGCCGGGCTGCGGGAAGACGGCGATGTTGGGGGCCGAGCCTGCTTCCACGTCGATGACGATCTGCTGCTCGAAGCTGTCCGAGCCGGTGTAGCTCGCCTCGGCGCCGGTGGCGGCCTCGAAGTAGTTCAGCAGGATGTCGAAACGGTCAGCCTCGGGCGAGAGCCACGGGCCCGACACGGTCAGCGTCTGACCGGACAGGTCCGGCGCGCTGACGGCATAGGCCTGGTAGCTGTCCCAGTTGAAGGCGCCTTCGCCCTCGGCGAAAGGCATGTGAGCGTCCGCATAGGCTGCGCCGCTCATCAGCGCCAGAACCGCGGCGCTGGAGAACAGGTTGCGTTTCATTTGTTCCTCCCAAGAAACGTCCGGTGTGACCCGGCGATGTCGTAATTGCCCAAGCGCGGCCAGGTCGGACTTTTTACACACCGATCCCAAAGCGCTTTGGGTTGTCGCCACACTCTCGGAAGCCTCCGAGTCTGTCAATCCGTCAATCAAAGCACTCTGAAAAATAATGGGTAATTATGCAGGTGCAGAAAAATTCGGCGATTTAGAATCTTTGACAACCCGCGTGACGCGGCGATAGCTTCGCCTCCGATCCAAACCGCTTTGGCCCGTCTTTCGTATGAATCTCAAGGAACTGGCAGCCACGCTGAACCTCAGCCAGACGACCGTCAGCCGCGCGCTGAACGGCTATCCCGAGGTGCGCGAGGAAACCCGGGCCCGCGTGCTCGCCGCCGCGAAGGCCGCGAACTACGCCCCCAACAGCCGGGCGCGGCGCCTGGCCACGGGCCGCGCGATGACGATCGGCCACGTGATTCCGCTGACCGGCCGGGCCGAGATGGTGAACCCGATCTTCGCCGACTTCCTGATCGGCGCGGGCGAGGTCTATGCCCGCGAGGGCTATGACCTGCTGCTGTCCATGGTCACCGACGGCGACAGCGAGGCCGCCTTTCGCCAGATCGCCGCGAATGGCTCGGTCGATGGCGTGATGGTGCAGGCCCCGCAGATCACCGACCCGCGCATCGCGCTACTGCAAGAGCTGGACCTGCCCTTCCTCGTGCATGGCCGGACCGGCGATGCCGAAGGGTACAGCTGGCTCGACATCGCCAATATCCGCGCCTTCCGCCGCGCGACCGAGTTCCTGCTGGACCTCGGGCACCGCCGCATCGCGCTTCTGAACGGGCAGGAAGGGTTCGACTTCGCGCAACGCAGGCGCAAGGGCTTCGAGGAAGCGCTGGCCGCGCGCGGCATCGCCCCCCTGCCCCATCTCATGGCCAATGACGCCATGACCGAGGGGTTCGGCTATCTCTCCGCCTCGGCCATGCTCGACGGACCCGAGCCGCCGACTGCCTTTCTCGCCTCCTCGGTGATCATCGCCATCGGCATCCGCCGCGCCTGCGGCGAGCGGGGGCTGCGGATGGGGCGTGACATCTCGGTGATCTGCCACGACGACGAGTTGAGCTATCTCAACAACGACGTGGGCGGCCCGGCCTTCACCGCCACGCGCTCCTCGATCCGCGCGGCGGGCAGACGCTGCGCCGAGATCCTGATCGACCTGATACGCGACCCCGACCAACCGCCGATCCAGGAGTTGTGGGAAACCGACCTGACCGTGGGCCGTTCGACCGGCCCCTGCCCCGCGGCCTGATCGAAAGACAGCCCGCAAGAAAGGACATCCGATGCAGTTCCAGCGCAGCGATTTTCCCGAGGGGTTCCTCTTCGGGGTGGCCACCTCGTCCTACCAGATCGAGGGGCATGGCTTTGGCGGCGCCGGTCCCACCCATTGGGACAGTTTCGCCGCCACCCCCGGCAATGTCGTCCGCGCCGAACATGGGCAGACAGCCTGCGACCATTACCACCTCTGGGAGGCGGACCTCGACCTGATCCGCGACCTCGGCGCGGAGGTCTACCGCTTCTCGACCAGCTGGGCGCGCGTCCTGCCCGAGGGGACGGGCACGCCCAATGCCGAGGGGCTGGATTTCTACGACCGGCTTGTCGACGGCATGCTCGCGCGCGGCATCAAGCCCGCCGCGACCCTCTACCATTGGGAGCTGCCGCAGGCGCTGGCCGACAAGGGCGGCTGGCGCAACGCCGACATGCCCCATTGGTTCGCCGAGTTCACCCAGACCGTGATGGCCCGCATCGGCGACCGCGTCGGGTCAGCCGCGCCGATCAACGAGCCCTGGTGCGTCGGCTGGCTGAGCCATTTCGACGGCGCCCACGCGCCCGGCATGCGCGACATCCGCGCGACCGGGCGGGCGATGCACCATATCCTGGTCAGCCATGGCCGCAGCATCGAGGTGATGCGCGGGCTGGGGATGAAGAACCTCGGCGCGGTGTGCAATTTCGAATGGTCGACGCCCGCCAGCGACGCGCCCGAGGATATCGCCGCGGCCAACCGCTACGACGCGATCTACAACCGGTTCTTCGCGGGCGGTCTTTTCAAGGGCGAATATCCGCCCGAGGTGCTCGAGGGGCTCGGCCCGCACCTGCCCGATGGCTGGCAAGACGATTTCCCGACGATCCAGGCGCCGCTCGACTGGCTGGGCGTCAATTATTATACAAGAAAACTGATCCGCCACGCGGATGGCGCATGGCCGAACTACGCCGAGGCCCCCACCCGCCTGCCGCTGACCCAGATGGGCTGGGAGATCTACCCAGAGGGCCTTCGCGACTTCCTGACCCGCAACGCGCGGGAATACTCGGGCGACCTGCCGATCTACGTGACCGAGAACGGCATGGCCAACCCCGACACACCCGATGCGCCCGACACGGCGCGGATCGACTACCTCGCCGCCCATCTGAACGCCGTGCAGCAGGCCATCGCCGAGGGCGCCCCCGTGGCGGGCTATTTCTGCTGGTCGCTCATGGACAATTACGAATGGTCGCTTGGATACGAAAAACGCTTCGGCCTCGTCCACGTGGATTTCGACAGCTTGGCAAGGACACCGAAAGCGTCCTATCAGGCGCTCGCGCGCTGGTGGCGCGAGTGACCCTCTGGCAACCGGGACGGGACGGATGAACAAACTTGCGGGTGAAAAGGGCCTAAGCCTCGTCGCCGATATCGGCGGCACCAACACCCGCGTCGCGCTGGCCCGCGGCGCGATCGTCGATCGCTCCACGGTCACGCGCCACACCAATGCCGATCACCCCGACCTCGCCTCGGTCCTGACCGCCTATCTCGGGGAAACCGGTGTCGAGGCCCGCCAGATCACCGGCGTCTGCGTCGCCGCCGCGGGCCCCGTCCATGACGGGGTGGCCACGCTCACCAATCTCGACTGGCGCATCGACCGCGCCACGCTCGCCCGCGCGCTGACCGCCGAGAAGGTGGCCGTGCTGAACGACCTGCAGGCGCAGGGCCACGCCATCGGCAACATCGACGCGGCCGACCTCGACACCGTCGTGCCACAGCCCGACGCCCCGCCGCTTGCCACCAAGCTGGTGGTCGGCCTTGGCACCGGCTTCAACGCCTGCCCCGTCTTCGACACCGTCGGCGGCCGTTTCGTCCCCCCGTCCGAGGCGGGCCATGTCAGCCTGCCCTCCTGCGGCGGGCGCATGTCCGGGCTGGTCGACGCGATGCTGCGCGACCACGGCTTCGCCTCGGTCGAAGAGGTGCTCTCGGGCCGCGGCATCAGCTATCTGCACCGCGTCCTGCACGGGCAGGAGGCAGAACCCTCCGAGATCATGCAGCGCATGGGCGCGGGCGCCCCCCACGCCGAGGAGACCGGCGCGGCGCTGGTCGAGATCATGGGCACTGTCGTGGGCGATCTCGCGCTGTCGCACCTGCCCTTCGGCGGCATCTACCTTGTCGGCGGCGTCACCCGCGCCGTGGCCCCGCACCTCGCGCGCTTCGGCTTCGAGGCTCACCTGCGCAACAAGGGGCGCTTCTCGCGCTTCATGGAGCAGTTCGGCGTCTTCGTCCTGCGCGACGATTACGCGGCCCTCACGGGCTGCGCCTCGCATCTGGCCCGGCTCTAAAGCCCGTAAAGCCCGCGGTATTTCGCCTCCAGATAGTCGAGCAGCGGCTCCTCGCCGATCTCGACGCCCGTCGCATGCTCGATCGTGGCCCGCGGCTTGCGCAGCCCCCCGTGGCGCTGGAGGTTTTCGCCGAGCCACGCCAGCGCCGGCGCCACCTCGCCCCGCGACAGGTGATGGTCCAGATCCGGCAGCGCCCCGCGCATCGCTTCATGCAGGCACCCGGCGTAGACATTGCCGAGGCTGTAGGTCGGGAAATACCCGAAGAGGCCCACCGGCCAGTGCACGTCCTGCAAGACCCCGTTCCGGGGCCGGTCCACCACCACCCCGAAATCGGCAAGGAACCGGTCGTTCCAGGCCGCCTCGAGGTCATTCACGATCAAATCGCCCGCCACCAGCGCGCGCTCCAGATCGAAGCGCAGCATGATGTGCAGGTTGTAATGCACCTCGTCCGCTTCGGTGCGGATGAAACCGCTCGCCACCCGGTTCACGGCTCGGGCAAACGCCTCCGGCCCCTCGACGGACAGCGCCCCGAACCGGTCCACCATCCGCCCGTAAAGCCAGTGGCAGAAGGCGGACGAGCGGCCCAGCTGGTTCTCGTAGATACGGCTCTGGCTTTCATGAACGCCCATCGAGACGCCCTGCCCCAGCACGCTCAGCCCGTAATCCTGCGCGATATTCTGCTCGTAGCCCGCGTGGCCGACCTCGTGGATCGTCGAGTAGATGCAGCCCAGCGGCTCCCCCTCGTCCACCCGCGTCGTGATCCGCGCATCGTTGAAGGAGCCCGACGAGAACGGATGCACCGCCTCGTCGATCCGTCCGCGGGCGAAGTCGTAGCCGAAGGCCGCGGCGACCTCGTGGGCGAGCGCAAGCTGCTGCTCTTTCGGGAAATGCCCGGTCAGCACCGGTGCGGGCGGGGCCTCGGCCAATGCGGCGCGCAGCGCCACCAGCCGCGGCCGCATCCGGTCGAAGAGCGCCGCGATCTCGGTCGCCTGCGCCTCGGGCTCGTAATTGTCGAGCAGCGCATCGTAGTGATCGCCGCCTTCGGCCAGCGCCGCCGCTTCCTCCCGGCGCAACTCCACCACCTCGTCCAGCACCGGCAGGAAGGCGGGCAGGTCGTCGGCGGCCCGCGCCGCGGCCCATTTGCCCTGCGAAACGGATGTCACACGCGCCAGTTCCGCGGCCAGCCGCGCAGGCACGCGCTGCGCTTTCTCATGGCTGCGCGCGATCAGCCGCAGCTGCGCCGCCTCGGCTTCGGTCCCGGCCTGCGCCTCGTCCAGCCACTCCCCGATCCGCGGATCGGTGCGGCGTGCATGCAGCACGCCCTCGAGCGCGGCCATCTCCTCGCCGCGCTGCTCCGCCGCGCCGCGCGGCATCACGGTTTCCTGGTCCCAGCCCAGCCGTCCCATCACCTGGGACAAGGCCTCGGTCTCGCGCTGAAACGCCAGCAGTTCCGCCAGCGCGCTCATGCCGCGACCCCCTTCACGCTTTGCGGCAGCGGGTACATCGAGAGGAACCGCGCCCGCAGGATCAGGACCAGCAGCACCACCGCCCCCAGCTGGTGCCAGATCGCCAGGTACCAGGGCGAGGAATGCATCACCGTCACGATCCCCAGAACGATCTGCCCGAAGATCATCACCCCCACCCAGTCGAAGGCGCGCTTGGTCGCCACCCGCGCCGTGCGGCGCGATGCCACCCAGGCCCCGATCCCGAACAGAAGGATCAGGTAGCCCACCATGCGGTGAATGA